>NZ_APJW01000003.1 GCF_000454725.1 Chlamydia ibidis 10-1398/6
AGCTAGAAGTAATCCTGATTGCACAACCGCCATGATCTCTGATCCTGTCTCCGCAATCTGGACCACACGAGCTACTAACTTGGCTCGAAATGCTTTCATCGCTCAAGCCGGGAATCATTTCTCCATAACCCCAAGATGTGAGATCTTTAGCCAATTCGGCTTCGAACTCCGCGGATCAGCTCGTACTTACAACATAGACCTGGGTTCTAAAATCCAGTTCTAACCCACTCACCTCCCCCATCCCCTAACAGGGATGGGGTCTGTGTAAATCACATTCATACATTAGAAGTGTTTGTATTTTCCTTGTACAACCTATAAAATACTGACTTACTCTTCAATTTCACTTATTTTTAATAGTTATGTCTCCTGTCGTTATTTCAGGGATCAATGTTAGAAATTTAAAAAACGTTTCTATAGAATTCCTTTCCGGAGAAATCGTTTTACTCACTGGGGTGTCGGGGTCGGGAAAATCTTCCTTAGCTTTTGATACAATATATGCTGCTGGTAGGAAACGCTATATAGCAACGCTACCTTCGTTCTTTGCGAATATAACAGGAACTCTCCCCACACCTGATGTACAGGAAATTCGAGGCCTATCTCCTACGATAGCTGTAAAACAAAACTACTTTACACAACATGCGCACGCTACTGTTGGCAGTGCAACAGAAATCTTTAAACATCTCGCATTACTATTTTCTTTAGAAGCAGAAGCTAGAGATCCAGAAACAAAACAAATTTTAAATTTACAAAGCAAAGAAAAAATCCTTGCTATTCTCGAAGATATCCCTGACGGTTCACAGTTACTACTACTCTCTCCTATTTCCTCTGGGGATCAGAAAAATGTACAGGAACTTATTAAGCAGGGTTTCACAAAAATAAGAATTAATAATGAAACTGTCCCCATTTATTCTTTTTTGTCTTCAGGCATTGAAAACTATTACGAAGCGCAAGTAGTAGTAGATTCTTTTGTTAAAAATGACAAAAATTCTGCTCGTCTTAAATTAAGTGCCCTTACAGCCTTAGAATTAGGAAAAGGGCACTGCTTTGCCATGATCAATGGAGGAGAAAGTCTATCGTTTTCCACAGAAATACGTTCCTCTACATCCCAAGAGAAATTTACTCCTCTTACTCCAGATTTATTTTCTCCTAGCTCCATACATGGACGTTGTTTGCAGTGTCAAGGATCGGGACTATACATCACAATTGATGATTCTAATCTTATCAACCGTGATCTATCAATCCAACAAAACTGCTGTTCTTTAGCCCGTAGTAGTTTGTCCGTAGTATATCATGGAATCTACCAAGCTCTCGCAGACACTTTAGATTTTGACTTAGACACACCTTGGAAAGATCTTTCTGAAAATATTCAGAATATCTTTCTTTATGGTGGCAATAACCTCATCTTACCTGTCTATTTATTTGATCCTTCGTTAGGGAAAAAAAAACTCTCCCACAAACTGTGGCGTGGAATCTTGAATGATATCGGTGAGAAAGCCCGTTATGCAGCTGACCCACAACGACACATTCCAAAAGGAACCTCCTGTAACATCTGCCAAAAATGTTCTGGAACAGGTATCAATTCATTTGCCTTATCAGCTACGTGGCACGGAAAAACATTCGCTGATTTTTATCACTTATCTTTAGGAGATTTACATACTTTTGTGTCTTCTATAAAAACCTATTCAAGCTTTGTTAAAGAGGTACTAGATGGCCTTACATCACGTTTGTCTTGTCTTATTGATTTAGGATTATCCTATCTTACACCGGGACGTGCCGTTGCGACATTATCTGGTGGTGAACAAGAACGCACAGCCTTAGCTCAGCATTTAGGTTCAGGATTGCTAGGAATTACTTATATTCTAGATGAGCCATCGATAGGACTGCATCCCCGAGACACTCAAAAACTTATAGAAATAATCCAGAGACTTCGTGATCAAGGTAATACTGTTATTCTTGTTGAACACGATGAACAGATGATTTCCTTCGTTGATAGAGTTATTGATATCGGTCCTGGAGCAGGAATTTTCGGTGGCCAAGTACTTTTTAACGGCTCTCCTAAACAATTTTTGGAGACAAGCAATACGATTACATCTCGATATTTAAGAAATGAAGAAAAAATAGCCCTTCCTAAAAGAAGAGAGCCCCCAAAAGGGTTTCTTTCACTATCGGGTGCTACTATCCACAATCTAAAAAATATCTCCATACAATTACCTTTAGAAAGAATCTCAGCAATAACTGGAGTATCAGGATCAGGAAAATCTTCTCTTATCAATAACACCTTAGTTCCTGCTATGCAAGATTTCCTAGATGGAAATACCACTTCTAAACTAAGTATTACTGGAGGAGATATTGAACGTATTGTACACATCACCAGAGACCTTCCAGGAAGATCGCAGCGTTCTACTCCTATTACATACATTAAAGCTCTGGATGATATACGTGAGTTATTTGCCAATCAAACACGCAGTCGTCATTTAGGCTTTACCAAGAAACACTTCAGTTTTAATCTCCCACAAGGAGCGTGTTCTGAGTGCCAAGGTTTAGGGAGTTCAACAATTTCTGAAGATCTCTCTCCTCTTCCTTGTTCCGTATGTCATGGAAAACGTTTTCAATCTCAAGTATTAGAAGTAACGTATCAAGGGAAAAATATCTCTGACATTCTGGAAATGACAGCACACGAAGCGGAACAATTCTTTCAAATTTGTCCCAAAATTCATGAAAAAATCCATACATTATGCTTGCTAGGATTAGGCCATCTTCCTTTAGGTCGTCCTTTATCTAGCCTATCTGGAGGAGAAATACAAAGACTTAAACTTGCTTTTGAGCTTCTTATCCCTACGCAAAAACCCACTTTATACGTATTAGATGAGCCAACCACAGGTCTTCATACTCACGATATTAAGTCTTTAATTACTATCCTACTTTCCATGACTATGCAAAAGCATACGGTAGTAATTATCGAACATAATATGCATGTAATAAAAATTGCGGACCATATCGTAGAACTAGGACCAGAGGGTGGAGATCGTGGAGGTTATCTTTTAGCTTCCTGTTCTCCAGAAGATTTGGTAAACCTTTCTACCCCGACAGCGTTAGCACTGCGCCCTTACATACAAGATAACTCCTCTTCTATAATCTTAAGCCCCAAAACACCTGTAAAAAGTTCCCCCAAATCCATCACAATTCGTGATGCTCACCATAATAACCTTAAACATATAGACTTATCGATTCCTAGAAACTGTTTAACAACAGTGGTAGGACCTTCGGCATCTGGAAAATATTCTTTGGTTTTTAATGTTCTTTATTCCTACGGAAATATTGCTTATGCGGAATTATTCCCAACATATCTCAGACAAACTCTTATCAATAAAACTCCTCTACCTTTAGTTAAAGATGTTCGTGGTTTGTCTCCAGTTATCTCAATTAAAAAAACTAATCCGGGAAAAAATTCTCGTCATTCCGTAGCTTCAGCACTAGGGATCTCTAATAGCCTAGAAAAATTGTTCGCCACCTATGGCCACCCTCATATTCCTGAAACGAAGGAACCTCTACATAAAATAACCCTAGAATCTATTGTTGAGACTCTGCTTAAAAATTATGAAAATAACTACATAACCATTACTACACCTATTGAACTAGAGAACGATCGGGAATTTCTTCTAGATACGAAAAGAAAGGAGGGGTTTGTCAAACTTTATGCCAATGGCACTATCTATGATTTGGATGGCCCACTTCCTAAAAAACTAATAAACCCTGCAATAATCATTCAACATACAAAGATAACTAGAGGCAAAGCGTCCACATTACTTTCATCTTTAGCCATTGCATTCTCTGCATCGTCTTGTCCAATACTTTATCTAAATGTGTCTGGTGATCCTATTAGTCTATGCTACACGTTAGGTTGGTCTGATGCAGATGGGAATTCTTATCCTCAGATTACTAGAAAAACCCTTTCTCCTGAACATGAAGAAGGTCGATGTCCACAATGCAATGGCACCGGATCTATAGACACAATTTCTCTAGAATCGCATAAGAGTAAAATCTCGAATTATACTCCCATAGAATTATGGCAATTGTTTTTCCCTAATAGTAGCACAAAAGATCTAGAAAATCTCCTTAGCTTCCTTGGAATCGATCTCTCTACAAAAATTTGTGATCTCGACCCAAAACAATTTTCTATCCTTTGTAAAGGGAAAAAGCATGCTAAGGGATTAGATCATCTACTTACTCAACAACACTATTGTCTTACTTCATCCCAAATTCTTGATTCCCTGGTTCTTCCTATCTCGTGTCCTTTATGTCATGGCTTTGGAATTCATCCTTATGGACAAAACGTTCTGATAAATGGTGTATCTATAATTGATATTTATAAAAATGACTCGCAATATCTTAAAACATTCTTATCATCCTTAAACCGGGAATATGTGCATGACCTCTTAGAGCAACTTGCGTTGTTAGAACGAGTAGGTCTCGAATATATTACCCTAGGTCAACGTCAAGATTCTCTGAGTGATGGAGAAGCTTATCGCCTTCATATCGCTAAGAAAATCTCCACTAATTTAAGAGATATTGTTTATCTTCTAGAAGATCCCATTTCTGGCCTACATCCTAAAGATCAAACTTGTTTGATTCATCTCTTACGAGATTTAGTAGAGTCAAATAATACGGTAATCGCGACTGATAGAAACGATTTACTTCATGCATACACTGACAACACCATATACCTAGGCCCAGGATCTGGGCCAGATGGAGGATCCATAGTATCTGCTTTACCTCACATAGACACACATATTCCGTGCTCTAGTATATCCAAACAGAATCTACTAAAGATCGAGGTGTCTGCCCATAATCTCATCAATCTCAAAGTTTCCATTCCGTTAGGAAGTTTGGTAGCCATTGGAGGAGTATCAGGGTCAGGAAAAACTTCCTTACTTACTGAAGGCATTTATAAACATGCTGAGCACTATCTTAACCTAAAAGGTATGGAAAAAGAGTTTCAGAAGATTCTTTTCCTAGATTCCTACCCAATAGTAACGTCTATTCGCTCTGATATTAGCACTTATTTTTCCATAGCACCCGCGCTCAGGGAGTTCTACGCTTCTTTAACACAAGCTAAAGCCCTACAAATTTCTCCTTCCATGTTAAGTCCGAACACAAAACAAGGACAGTGTTCAGATTGTCTAGGGCTTGGATATCGTATGATTGACCGTGCATTCTATGCCCTTGAAAAACAAGTTTGCTCTGTTTGCTCTGGATTTCGCTTGAACCCTTTGTCTCAAGAAGTTAAGTATGAGGGCAAACATTTTGGTCAGTTATTGCAAACTTCTATTGCGGATATACACTCAATGTTCCCATTTATCAAAAAAATTCAAGCACCTATTAATGCCTTAATAAAGGCCCGCCTAGATTACCTGACTTTGGGACAAAATCTATCTTCTCTATCACGTAGTGAAAAAATCGCTATAAAAATAGCAAAACATCTCTATTTATCCCCTAAAGAACCTACTCTCTTCCTTTTAGATGAGCTGTCGTCTTCTCTGGATAATCTTAGAAAAGAAGAACTAATTCACCTACTTCGCCACCTTGTCACCTTGGGGCATTCTGTCGTTTATATTGATCACGATCGCAACATGTTGAAACATGCCGATTATTTCATAGAACTAGGACCGGGATCAGGAAGAAACGGAGGGAAAATTATTTTTTCTGGTCATCCTAAAGACAGTAAGTTATCACCTACATCGATTTGGAAAGACTTCCTATGAATTGATAGGAAAACGTTCGCGAGTTATGAGACGATACGCAGCTATTAGGGCAGCTTTATCCTTTTCGTCTCCGAGACAATGAGAGAATAAAATCTTTTGCAGTAACAGTTGTCTTTTCTCTTGATAAGATAACTGTGTATCGCAAACCCCCAATGCTGTATAAGATTTTGCAATGAGGCATCGTGGACGAGCATTATCTTCACAACACCCTGAGAAATGTATCTCCGCGAGCTGGCTGCCATCTGTAATTGCTAGCCAATAACCGAATATTAGAAAGGCATCCTGATTGTCATCAATCCAAGAATGTTCATCTAAAGAGAAAAGATATTCTTGAATCTTCTGACTATTCCTGGTACATAGTTGTGACATCAAACGGTAGGGTTTCAAGTGTTCTTCATTACATCGAGACTGTATTTGTTCTATTCCTAGAACAGTTTCATAATCCTTACCACTAAGCAAATTAGATTTCATAAACAAATCCAAGAGATAGAGCAGAAGTGTCTGTGATAATCGTTCCGAATTACGAAATACTTCTTGATGTGTTCTCTCAAAAAGAATTAATTCTATACTTTCGAGATAATCTAATAATTCATAGGGGGCAATTTCTACAACGTCTTCAGTGAAAATAGTAGTGCGTATATATCCTCGCAATACCTCACCATAATTTTTTATAAATTGCAGATCTCCGAGATCAGCAGCAACATAAAAAATGTCAGCTATTCCTTTGTAATCTTTGAGATTCCAATATCTTTGAAACAAAATAGGGAGGGCAAAAGTAAAACCTGACCAATAAATTAGAAAAAGTTCCATTTTTGAAGATCGAAACTTCATAGAGGAACGGTCTAAATGACAAAAAAGAGTGTCCTGTATTTTACCTTCGAAGTCTGATAAAAAACCTATCTCATCGTTGTCTCTGATAGATTCTGGAGAAATATGAAGAACAAGAAGGGTAAAAATTAGCGACAAACTATGTTTCTTATGAATAGTTTCATAAAATCTATAGATGACATGATCCTTCAAACGAGTAATGTCGGGATGATTCGCATATCTTTTCAAGCCAAGAAGAAGAGATTTAACCTCTTCATCATACTCTTTTAATCTCTGGTATACGAGCGCCTTCCCTAAATATTCTAAGGGGGCTGAAACACCCCCATGCAACTGAGAAAAAGCTTCTATAGCTTGAGAAAACCCTTCCTGAAACGATCTAGAAGATGCTTTTTCCAATAGAGCGATACCTAAACGAAACTGTGCTTCCCCTCCTTCTCTACGTCCTGGGAACGAAGCAACAATACGTTGATAGAGTGCAATTGCTTGATCATATAAATGTTCTGAAAGAAATGCATCAGGAATAGCCAAACAGCTCACCTTCAATGCACTGCTACTTTCATAAATAATAATGTTCCCTAAAACATGAGAAACATCTTGGACAATTATACCTATTCTTCCTCCTACAATAGGAAGATAGTCCATATGCACTATTGATACCTGATTATCGATAATCAGGGATATCTTATCATTTCTCTTCTCAAAACAAATTTTAAAATTTTTCTGTGATAAATCAAGACGTTGATAATTCTTCTGTATCTGCAGACCATTTTTGACCAATGATACACAAATACTATCTTCGGCAATAGATAACCAAAATCCATAACCATTAAAAAAATCTCCTTTATCAGCTTTGTCAACAGGAGGCATAATCACACCAAATCCTTCATACAAAGCATTTCGAGATAATGACAACTCTAGGCTAACTTCAGGGAAACTTTCTACATTAGAGACTAATAAGGTATACCATAACGTAGGCATGATCTTAGCCATCGGAAAGTATTTAGAAAGTAGAATAGATTCTTGTAGTTTCCAGCTATTTGGATCTATAGGACAAAGCTCTTTTTTCTTAATCCATTCTGGGGTCCCCTGCATGTGCTGTTCAATAGCTAACTTTAGCTCACCAACAGATTGATATCTTTTACTTGGGTCTGCTGATAAAGCTTTCATGACTATGTGCGAGAGGAATGGTGGAATTTCCCTATAGGGAGAAACCTCTTCAGGATTAGTGATTTGATGATAAAAATAAGATTTCTTTCCTTTCTTCTTACGATAAGGAAACGAAAGTGTCAACATCTGATATAGAATAACTCCCAAGGCGTACACTTCTGTAGACTCAGTGGCTGGTCTTCCTTGAAGACGTTCAGGAGCCATATAATCCGGAGTGCCCACAATCTTCCCGGGTATAGTCATATTAGAGAACAGAGTTTCTTCGACTTTATGATCGAGAGCAAGCAACATACTATCTTCAGAATCAATAGCAACTGCTGCTCCCCAATCTAGAATAACTACCTCATTGAACAAACCGATAAGAATATTATCTGGTTTCAAATCACGATGCAGAATACCACGAGAATGTACATACTCAACCGTTGAACAAATCTTATGAAATACTGATAAGAATGCAGATACGGAAGTCTTTTCCTCTAAGTCTTTGGGAGGCACATCACATTGCCAAACACTTTTGAGCAAGCTTTTCAACGTATGGCCTTCGATATAAGGCATAGTATAATAAACAGGATCGCTATCACTACAAATCGTGTAGACGGGGACAACACCAGGGTGGACAAGGTCAGCCGCTATCTTTGCTTCACGAAGGAAACGTTTTTTTAATAAGGGGTTGTTAGTAAGGTCTTCGCGAATACGCTTTAAAGCAACTTTACGCGAACAAACGCGATCATAGGCCAGGTAAACCTCACCCATCCCTCCCTTACCTACTATTCTGATAATATCGTAACGCTCCAAAAGTGTGATTACCTCTATTTAGAAAACGATGCAAGCTTATCAAGAATGCTTTGTAATTCTACACGATTATTTTTTAAAGATTCTTCTTTGTTGCGAACAAGATCGGGATTTGCTTTAGCACGAAAATCGTCGCTAGAAAGTAATCGTTCTGCACTTGCAATAGCATTCTCTAACCTAGTTTTTTCTTTCTCCAAACGAATCATTTCCTTATCAAGGTGCTCCTGTGGCACATAAATACCCAAACGAATACTATCTACAACGCCCAGACTATATAAACGATCTGTAGGTTCCTCTGTTAAAATTTCTACTGAAGACAAGCCTCCTAGTGCTTGCATCATAGGAAGATACTGAGAAATATCCATATCTATAGAGCATACAAAAGCTTGTAGAGGAACTCTCATATCTAACTGCATCTCACCACGAATATTCCTGATCGTGTAAACAAGCCTTTCAGCCAAAGTAAAAGACTCATGTAAATCTTTAGGAATAGCTACAGATAAAGGTTTAGGATAAGAAGCAAGCATACACGCTGAAGATCTGAGCATATCTAAAGCATGCCCCGTAATATTATCCCCCATACCTGAGGGAATGTCGCCTAACTCTTTTTTGACTTTTAAAAACAGAGTTTCTGTAACAAAAGGCACTATAGGATGCAATACACCCAGAATATTGATCAAAAGAACAGCAAGGAGTTTACGCTTAGTTAACCGTTCCCTATCAGAACCCTGCTTACCAAATAAAGTAGGTTTAATGATTTCTAGATATGTAGAACAAAGATTCTTACGGAAGAACTCATACCCTGATGAGGCTATTTTATCAAAAGCATAATTTGCATACGCATGCTCTAACTGAGCTAATAAATTGTTAAAACCATCTATAATATAAAAATCTTCTAAACCTAAAAGGGATTCATCAATGCCGTCTAGAAGATCTGTACCCGTCAACTCAGAAATATGCCCGAAAATAAACCTTGCACCATTCCACAGCTTATTTGCGAAATTTTTAAACTCTTCAAACAAGCGATAATCAAGATCTATTTGCTCACCTCGATTTGCACAAGAACATAGAGTCATACGTACAGCATCTGCACCATATTTACTAATCATTTCGATAGGGTCTATAACATTACCCTTTGACTTTGATAATTTCTCCCACTTGGCGACTACATTATCAGGTAATGGCTTACCCATGTCATACTCATGTTTTTCCAGTCCAGAAATGTAGTGCCATTCACCAATATCGTTATAGCGCTTGTAAGACTTACCAAAAATTAATCCATGTAAAAAGACGTCTGAAAAGGGTTTCTTGTCAACCATGGCCGAACATAATAAAATCATTCGAGTTACCCAGAAAAACAAAATATCATGCCCGGTGACTAAAACAGACGTGGGATAAAATTTTTTGAGATCTTCAGAATTAACATCAGGCCAACCTAAACAAGTTAAAGGCCATAAACCAGAAGAAAACCAAGTATCCAAAACATCAGATTCTTGATACCACGAGCTAGGATCCTTAGTGACCTCCTCAGGCTCGCCATCTCCATCATAACAAATAATTCTGTCTTCATTTTCTCTATGATACCAAACTGGAATTCTATGTCCCCACCACAACTGGCGACTAATACACCAATCTCTTAAATTATTTACCCAAGCAAGATAATTTCTCTTAAACTCACTAGGGAAAATCGTAATAGAATCACTAGCAACAAACTCTCTTAATTGATCGCGAAAATGTTCAACAGATACAAACCATTGCTTAGATAGATAAGGTTCTATTACCGCACCAGATCTATAAGAAACACCTATACGCACTTTATATGGTTGTTTTTTGACAAATAATCCTTTAGCTTCCAGAGCAGCGATAATATCAACACGAGCTTGTTCTTTACTCAATCCTGCAAATATTCCTCCATTCTCATTAATATCACCTGATGGAGTAAGAATATTAATCATAGGTAGGTCATGATTGATACCCATGCGGTAATCATCTTTGTCATGTGCAGGAGTAATTTTAACTGCCCCAGTACCAAAAGAAGGATCTACAGAGATATCTGCAATAACCGGAATTTCACGATCTACAAATGGAACCATGACAGTGGAGCCAATTAAATGAGCATACCGCTCATCATTTGGAGAAACTGCTATTGCAGTATCTCCAAGCAAGGTTTCTGGACGTGTAGTAGCTACTGTAAGATATTCATCATCACGCCCTAGCACTTTGTAATTGATGTAATACAACCACCCGTCTTGCTCCTCATATTCTACTTCATCATCAGCAAGAGCTGTCTGCAAAGTAGGATCCCAATTCACCAAATAGTAACCGCGATAAATATATTTCTTATCAAAAAGACATTTGAATGCCTTTTTAACAGCTCGATTTGCCAAAGGCTCCATGGTAAAACGTAAGCGTGACCAATCACAGGAACAACCCAGTTGACGCAATTGTGAAAGAATAACGCTCTCACTCTTCTCTTTCCAAGCCCAGATGTGTTCTAAAAACTCTTCTCTAGAAAACTCCATTCGCCTCTTGCCTAAAGAGGCATAAAGGTGGCGCTCTACAACAGTTTGTGTAGCAATACCTGCATGATCAGTACCGGGGATCCAGCACACTTCATACCCCGACATTCTCTTATACCGTATTAAAACATCTTGAAGAGTGTTTACGAGAGCATGTCCCATATGCAGAATGCCTGTGACATTAGGAGGAGGCATGACAATAGCATAAGGCAACTTATTACTTGAAGACTGAGCTAAGAACATTCCTGACTGTTCCCAAAAAGCGTACAATTCTTCTTCGACACCCTTAGGGTCGTAAACTTTTGGAAATACATCCTCTTCCATAATTCTACATCCGAAATCTTTATTTAAACTATAGGCTTTTTCCCATGCCACGAGACGGAAATCAAAAATATCTCTTGAAAATATAATGATAAAAACAACACAACGATCTTACCATAACAACCAATAAGTTTCGTCTCTCTGAACAATAAAAATCTATGAAAACTAATTAGGAAGATTAGGAAGATAGGATAAGCCTGTGAAAAAAATTAAGAATTATTAAAAGAAATAACTTCAGTCCACAAATGATGACGTCTAGTTATGATCTCACTATCCCCGCTGAATAGAGTGACTTTATAAGAAACAATTCCCTTGTACGCGTGATAGTCTTCATTTTTCAGGCAATAAATACGATATCCTGACAAACGATGCACTTCATAGACTAGAGTTTCGATATGTCCGTCACCACAATACAGATGAAGACGAAGAGTAGCAGGCAGCAAGTTGCGCATACGCCAAGGAAGATTCCAAGTCATAACAACTTGCTGACCGAAAATTTCATCTGTGCAATCACGACTTATACCGAGACGAGCGGCAGCACAATAATCGCTATCTATAAACTCAGTAAAAGAGGACAACGAAGGCTGCGAACAACTTGACAAGCCAATCAAACACAAGAAAGGGACAACTCCAAAGAGTAGAACCGTCTTAAAATAGTAATAACGCAAAAACAAAAGCAAAGAGTGCAAAAGATTCGACAATTCCTATAGATGCAAATGATTTACCATAAATTGCAGAAGAACGTGCATATGCTTGTATAGCACTAACGCAGCATTTCCCTTGCATAATTGCAGAAATCAATAAAGCCGCTCCAACAGAAATTCCCATTAAGATTGCTCCCACTGCAGCGACTTTTCCATCTTTGATACCGTCTCTGAGCAAAAGCATAAAAATCAAACCATAAATAGACTGAGATGATGGCATAGCTGACAAGCCAATAATCTTCCCGTGCCCTTCATCGATCCGAGACATAACAGCATGAGAAGCAACTCCTGCCATACCGCAACCAATAGCACTGCCTATCATTGCTAAACCCATAGCTAAAACTGGGCCAACAACAGATAAATCAATCATAAGTACCTCTACATCTTATTAGCAATGTTTCAAGGAAAGACGAGAGAGACAATTCACAAAACCTTGCCTCCCTATAGTCACAAGAACTGAATCTCCAAGAAAGATTGCGAAATTTTACCAAACCCTAGAATTATTATCTAAAGCAATCCCTAGAAATCCATATCTCCATAGCAAACTGTTTTCCGTAAAGGCCGAAGGAATCTCCCTCCTCCATCAAAACTATAGTGATACCATTCAATGAAGTTGAGCCTCAATCCATGAATTACTCCGCCCATAATGGATAAGATGATATTCACAGAATGACCAAACATGATGATCAGAAATGCAATAAATGGAGAAAAATTATTACTTATTTGAACAATAGTAGTGCCTACCATTGCCCCAGCTAATCCAAGGGCATAGATACGCAAATAAGAAAGAACATCTGAAAATACTTGGATAATTGCCGTTAGCTCATCAACACCACGCCAACCACGTTGCATAACAGCTCCAATGACTGCTAAACCTATGCCACCAAATATTGCGTATAACCCCAATACTCCTCCCAACTGGTAGGGAATATGAAATATGTAATGCACTAAAGATACAGCTTGTAAATATAAAGGCAGATAGAGATATGCTCCCAACATAAAAACAACCCACCCTATACCAGAGTACCGCTGTCTACTGTAACGCAACATACCTAGAGTCATATGTATTACGCCAATCAATAAAGCTAACTCCAACAAAATACTATCAATAAATTTGTCATAAACAATCGCCTTACCAACCGGCTCACCGGAACGTTGTTCTGTAGAAAGAAGAAAATCTTTAGGAGTAACTTGTTCTTTCAGTTTCGGATACTCATTAACTAATTCTTTGTAACCTTTGGGATGATATCGTAAATAATACTCTGCTTTTTTAAGAGCGAGGTTATGAGTCAGTGAGTATTCTCTCAAGGGACTAGTATACTTTATGGGAATGCCAAAAAACGACGACGTCGCAAATCCCCAACAAATACACCCGACTCCCAACATGGCAAACATTTTAATAAATCTTCTGAGTGCCTGGGATTTTTTTAAAGAACAGCGAGCCTTAAATGATAAGAAAAGGGACGATAGTAAGAAAATTAATCCATACCCACCGTCGTTAACAATCATTGAGAAAAAGAAGAAAAATGAAATAAATACCCATAAAGAAGGATCTTTATCAGATGAGGAAGGCGTGTCATAAATATTGACAAGATCTTCCCCTATACGACTAATGCCTGAGTTTTCAAGATATGTAGGCACAATCTCGTGATCATCGGGGCAGACTTTTGTCATATAAATGCCATGAGCATTGCAAAGCTTCTCAAGTTCCTGCGCCCTACTAGCAATTACCCAACCGGATACTGCAAATGCATGTCCTTTAAAAATGTCCTCAGCACTGTCCTCAGCATGTTTTAACTTCTGTTCATTATCGTAATTACAAAATCCCTCCACAATCTCTTGACGATATGCATATAACTCGCACAGCCTAGATGTCTTCCTATGAATGTCTTTATGTAATTGTGCCTCGCGTTCCATTAACTCATTTACAGAATGTGGAGACTCAATTTCAGTGAATATATCCTTAGATAAATTAACAACACCAACCACAGCATAATAATTAAAGGTATAGGCCGTGGAAAGATAGAAAACATTAGGTTGATCTACTTCTATATGATCATCCCCAGTATATTTACTGTAGAAGAACCTTATTGTTAAGCCCGTTTTCTGGGTAAACTCAGAAATTTCTTGAGAAGAAAACATCCCTAGAGGTTTTACTCGAACAATTTCCTTCTGCAAAGCTTTCACTGACTCTCTTAATCTGAGTATTTCCTGATGTAAGCAGAAGACCTCATCCAAAATTTGATCAACTGTAAGAATTTCACACTTTGAAGATACTAAATCACCACAGGCGTGCTCTACTTGTAAGGAATTAAGAATTTTTAAACACTCAGAAAAACGACGACACTTTTCATTATCTAGGAATCTTTTTGAGGTAATAAATTCAACAACACCTAAATCTCGACAAGCGAGAAAGAAGTCGGATTTATCCTTCCCAAGAAATAGATACTTATCTACATCTATGCGCATTTAGGAATCCTCTTTACGCTGTTGTATCTTTTTTTTGGCCATTTTTACCTGCCCAACATCAGTAATACTACGATCACTAAGAAAAATAGCGATCTTTTTCATTGCTTGTGTGGTTTCTGGTATCAACTTCTTTTCAAATAAATTCACGCGTATTGATACACTACGAAGTTCTCTTTCAAGAATGTCCTGTTTTTCTTTAGCTACTTCAACATAAACTTTGCTCAATACTAGTTCCTTAATGGACGCTATTAAAGTGTCCATCCAAATTGGTGTATCCAATAAAGAATAAGAAGTTTGCATCAAAACAACATCACGCACTACCGGAACTTCAACGCCCGTAATATTCTCGTATTCCTTCACTACCCGATCTACTTTGAAGCTATTGACAACCGCATCTACATAGAGAGGGATACTAAATAGCGGAGCAAAAGCATACACCATATCACGAGCTTGCTCGTAATCCTCCATACACTTTTCGGTATTACGAATAGCGTTCTGCGTTTCTACCTGAAGCAAAGATTTTTTCAACTTTAGAGTAGGTAAATACATTTCTAAGCGAGCTAATTTTGTCTTCTCAGACCTATAAGCATTCTTAGTAAGCTTTATTTGTGCAGACATGATTTAGGCCAATACTTGTTAATTAACTGTTCCTTAATCCCTACCTCTTCAGAATGAAAACTTTGCGCAAGAATATTCCATCCTATATCTAAAGCTTCCTCTAAAGGAATATTAACCTCTAAACTCATAAGTCTAGTTTCAAAAAGTTCAGCGAAAGATAAGAGTTTTTTATCCCAATTAGACAGTTTGAAGCCCATGGACATTCTTTCTGTTGCTTTGAGAGAATCTGCATACAACCGAATTAAAGCATTTGCAAGATCTCCGTGATCTTCACGAGTTACCTTACCGATAACTAATTGTTTCAAACGAGATAAGGATCCAAATGGATCAATACGATTATTCTTTAAATAGAATTGTCCTTCCGTGATGAATCCAGTATTATCAGGAACTGGATGTGTGATATCGTCTCCAGGCATCGTCGTAACGCTAATTATAGTGATAGACCCACCATTCGCAATATCTACTGCCTTTTCATAGCGATACGCTAAATCAGAATATAAAGATCCTGGATATCCACGATTTGCGGGGATCTGGTCCATGGTAATGGAAATTTCTTTAAGCGCATCAGCGAATGCTGTCATATCTGTTAATAAAACAAGAACATTTTTGTTCCTATTGACAGCGAATTGTTCAGCACAAGCTAAAGCCATATCAGGCACTAAGACACATTCAACAGGTGCATCAACTGCTCTATGAATAAACATAACGCTCTTGTCTGCAAAGCCAAGTCTTTGTGATTCTTCTACAAAGAAATTATAATCAACAAAAGTCAAACCCATACCACCAATGATTACAATATCTGCATCAGTTTGAGCAGCAATACGCATGAGTAAAGCATTATGGTTTTCACCAGATGAGGAGAAAATAGGAATCTTTTGTGATTTTACAAGACAATTAAATATGTCAATCATAGGGATATTGGTTTTCACCATCTCTCTAGGAACCACGCGACATACAGGATTAAACGTGGGTGTTGATATAGGAATCGGATCTCCGAAGCACTCTCCTTCACCATCAATTGGTTTTCCTACACCATTAAATCGCCTTCCAATCAACGATTCTCCAAAAACAACATCTATCGATCGGCCTAAAAATATTACACGATCACCCGTAGATAATCCGGAGGTACCTCCGAAAACTTGCAATGTAACCTTTTTAGAATCAAAACGTAATACGGAAGCATAGGACGATCTGCCATCTCCTCTTTTTATCTCTGCTAGTTCTCCTAACTTAGCTGACTCAGCTTCTACAGTTATTAAATTCCCTTTGATATCAGTAATCTTTGTATATATTGTCTGCATGTCTCTACGCTACTTGTAACATCTTTGTCTCTAACAATTTCTGAATAATCCGCATCCCCTCTTCGTACTCTTCAGAACGAAACTCTTGACCATTCAAAGTTTTGATCTTACTCTGTAGTTCAAGGAAAAAACTCCTTGCATTGTCTGAGCAGTCAAAATCAAACTTCGCGTCAAAGATACGCGTCATTAACGAAAACAGCTCGATTTGCCTATCAAAAGGACAATAACAATCTACTGTGTCAAAAGCATTTTGTTGAAGATAACAAAAATCATATAGCTCTGACTTTAAATAAGTAATCATATCGCTCATGGAAATGCCTTCTTCACCAACCACTTCCATGCGTTTTCCTATTTCTGTCCCTTCACGAAGAAAATAATTAGCCTTCTTAACAGAATCTCCCCATCCTTTAACTTTATCCTCTAGTATATCGGCCACTTGATCGAGATATTTGGACCAAGAAATCATAGGATCGATAGAAGGATAGCGACGAGCATCAGCTCGTGATTTCGACAACCCACAAAAAGCCCCAACAACAGACAGGGTAGATTGTGTGACAGGTTCTTCAAAATTACCTCCAGCTGGGGATACAGCCCCACATATTGTTAATGAGCCTTCAGAACCGTCCTTCATACGCAAAGCACCACCTCTTTCATAAAATGCTGCTATTCTAGAAGACAAATAAGCTGGAAACGCCTCTTCTCCAGGAATTTCCTCTAGTCTTCCAGAAATCTCACGTAACGCCTGTGCCCATCTAGAGGTAGAGTCAGCAAGCAAAAGAACATGAAGCCCCATTTGCCTGTAGTACTCAGCTATCGTTATCCCTAAATAAACAGAAGACTCTCTAGCAGCAACAGGCATAGAAGAAGTATTACAAATAATACACGTTCTATTCATTAGAGACTCTCCTGTATGAGGATCACTCAAATGTGGAAACTCTTGAAGTACCTCTACAACTTCACCAGCACGCTCACCGCATGCACAAAGAATGACAATATCTACAGAAGCATACTTAGAAAGGTGATGTTGAAGAACTGTTTTTCCAGCACCAAACGGACCAGGAGTACAGAAGGTTCCCCCCTTCAGGACTGGAATCTGAGTATCTAACACGCGTAAACCGACGTCCATAATTTCATGAGAAGGAATCTTCTCCCCTTCAATAAAGGCCTGTTTAATGGGCCATTTTTGAATCATTGTGAAACTATATTCCTTGCCATCCTCGTCTCTGGCCTTAGCAATGACAGTGTCAGCTGTATACACACCGGATGAGATCACCCAAGTAATAGTCACCTCTTTAAAGCAAGAAAAAGGAACCATAATCTTATGATCAAAGCGACCTTCTTTAACGGAACCTATTACATCTCCTCGGACCAATACATCACCTACATTAGCCCTTTTAGTATATTCCCATTCTTTTTGATCACAAATAGCATTAACGTATTTGCCACGGGTCAAGAACAGACTATTTTCTGCCAATATCTCCAAACGATTTTGCAAGCCGTCAAAAATACCTTGAAGTAACCCAGGGCCTAATTCTGCCTCTAGTAAATGACCAGAAAAAGTTACCAAAGCGCCACGTCGAATACCCTGTGTCTCTTCAAAGACTTGCATTTTAACTTCTTGACCTAAGACTTCAATAACCTCAGACTTCAACCAAGTATCATCGACATTGACATAAGCAACCTCCCCCTGACGTACATGACCATCGAAACACACACGTAATAAGTTACCATAGGCTTCTACAACATATCCTTGAGTGGTTTGTCCCGAAGTTGTTACCATGCGATTGCCTTTTCCATAGAATTAATTTTTTGTTTTCCTGCCTCTAAATTTACCATGCTATTGCGTATAGCAAACAGATAAGTAGCTACTCTACCTAGAACAGCATTAGCATCAAAATACCAATTACGGTACATCTCTTCCATTTTGTGAAATTCATACAATGAAAGAGTTCGATGTAATGTGTGAGGAAGATGACCATAATCTTCCAATACGCTACTTAAATCTGAAAAGCCATCCGGAAGCTCGTAATTAGGAGCATCTTTCTGCATCAAAACCTGTAAGACTACAGGATCAGAACTATCCTCATCCCTCAACACGTAAGAAACATCTAGCTGCATTACACGAGACCTAAATCCTGCTAAAACGACTCTAAGATTCTTCTTAAATGTGAAATACTCTCTAAGAAATTCTAAGGAACTATTTTGATAATGAGATAAAAAACAACTCATTAAAGCAGAAAAATGCTCTAGTCGTTCCTTAGAACTCTTATGCTCTAAAAGAAAATCCTTAAAAAAATCTTCAAACTCACACTCATCAGACCATTGTTGCAAATAAACCATACCCGCCACACGATCCTGAGTTACCGTACCAAAAGAGTAAGGGATTGGCTTATCTGCCCAAAAGAAAGCAAAGTTCTCCAAATCAAAAAAACGCTTTAAAATGACATAGTGAGCGAAATCTCTTTTTGAAAGATTCAAAAGGAGCAGAGAATCGAGAGCCTCAAAAGAATATAGAGGAGGAGCCTCAGGAAGTTGATTAGGAAAAAACGATGATAAAAAATAGTACTGAGTCATTCCAAGCACTTTAAATTTAATCGAGGACTTCGTTTAAACAAAGAATCTAGGAAGCCTGGAATATCATTTCACGGAAGTCCCTCTGAAGATAGCGCATAAGGAGATCCAAAAGAGCATCCGAGCTAAGATCCAGTATCCAATTCTTATCCTCTACTCTCAATTGGACACCACCAACAAATTTGCCAACAGTAACGCCTTTATCTTTAAGCTTAGCAATAACTGACTTTCCTAGAAGCTCATTAACTTTTCTTGCAGGAACATACTTACCTACAAAAGCAGACATATTACCGAGGACACCCTGTTCTTCAATAGAATGCACCAAGGAAGTGATCAACTTAGAGGCAACATCAGGTTCAGTAGAAACTTGCTCTAACCACTCTGCTAATGCCTCTCTGAAAATTTTTTGTTCCACGGCTTGCTTCAAACTTTCTAAAGCTCGTCTGCCAGCCTGAGCAAGCGCTGATTCTCCTTGTTTAACCCTAGCTTCCGCAGTCTCTTGTGCAGCTTCTATAATCTTGTCTGCGCGATGCTGAGCATCCTGCAAGATTCTTTTAGCCTGCTCATGAGCATTACGTACGATGATATCAGCTTCTTCTTCTGCAGGTTTCAGAGTTTCCAAACGCAAAGCATCACAGATTTGTTTAAGTTTACCATCCGAATTCAGATCCGCCATACCATCTCTGCCTTAGAAAACAAGGATTGTTTTAAAAAAGTTTTCGATTATGATTCAATCAACCTGAAAGGTTATAACATTAGAACATTTAAATAAAATCAAATAAAGATTTCGATGAAACTCTTACTTCTGCTCTCATGCTTATTCAACCTCCTAATACTTCCCCTCCATGCCTCCCTATCCGCCCAAAAAGAAGCAAAACAGTTTGCAAAGATAAATAAAATTTCATCAAATGCTACAGCAAAACGCTCTCGCAAAAAGTTCCATTCAAATAATCTTAATTCTCGGAAATCCGTACCAAATAAGAGAAAAAAAGAAAAAACATGCGCACAACAACGGCGCGCAAAAGTCTCCTGGGAAACATATAACACTGAAGAATATAGCTTTAATATCCCTAATGATTGGCAATGTATCGATGATAAAACACAACTTCCTGAAAAACTAGACTCGGTATTTATTGGTCGAGGCAATGGAGGACTCACTCCAACGATTAACATTGCAAAAGAAATTACTAAGAAAAAGACAAGAGAATATCTAGAAGAAATTCTCAACTACCATAGAGCAGACGAATCTACTCTAGAATCCGACATATTTACACAATTACACGCAAACTCAGTAGAGTTTACTATCATAAAAACTGAAAAAAATTCGTCTTGGGGAAAAGTTTTTTGCTTACAAGCAATCAGCATTATCAATCATACAGCTTACGTTTTCACTGCAACTACGACTATTGAAGATTACTCCGACGTCTCTCTAGTCTTCTTAAAGACAGTATCATCATTCCAACTGTCAAAAAATCAGCAACCATCTGGAGATCAAATCCTAGAGGAAGCACTGCAGATGCTCGAAAAAGAGAAAAAACGCTAACACCAACGATTACACCAATACTTTATCTTCTTGGTGTAAGATCACGTTCTTTAAAGCATCGAAAATAAAACGTATAGATATCTTTTTACCGTTCAAAGATAGGTTTAGAGTTACAGGAAACCTAGAAAACAGCAGCTGAAACGGAATCTCTGTTGTCTGATTTTGTGAGGAAACCGCAATAGAGGCGTGACCTAATATGGAAGATGATTCATGAATTCTCGCACATAATGCAACAAACTGGCGTATTGAGTTACGCATGGAAGCATCAAAAATGTAGCTGCAAGAGCAACAATTACAAATTAATGCTCCCTCAAGGTTAAAAAGAGAAAAAGAAACCTCCCCTTTGATGCAGTTAGGACAGGAAAAAACAAGTAATGTATTACGATTCATTATTATCTTCTTTTATTTTCTTCCGATATACTATCGAGCATATGAAGCCAGATTTATACAAAGAACAAAGAGGTTCCTGATGAGAGCCTACTACACAGCCCTCCAATCCCTAATCCGTTACCCCTTCAGGACCTGCTAAAAAACAAGACGAGAACAAATCAGGACAAAGGATCAAGATTACGCTTAACACACAAATTTTTCTATCCTAAATTTTGTTATAGGAAAAAATAAAAGGACTATACGCAAACAAGCTCTAAGCCAAAAAAATCTTTAACTGTGTAGGCACAAACGACCTCATCCACAGTAAACGACTATCATTATCAATTAAGCATCTTGTGTAGCTATTTGCTTAATAAGCTCAGTAACTGCAGCTTCAAGAATTTGAGTGTCTGCTGAGAACAAGCGGATACCTTCTGCTAATTTTTCGGTAGCCATAGCATCTTCATTCATTAAGAATCTAAAGCTACTCTCAGAAAGTTGAATAGGTTGAATATCCAGATTCTTAGCATCTTCTACAGAAAGCTGTCTTTTTACCTCTCCCTGGGTGTTTTTTAACTCATCTAGCAATTTAGGCGAAATTGTCAAAAAATCACATCCTGCCAAAGCACAGACCTGCTCCTTAGTTCTAAAAGAAGCCGCCATAATTTGCGTTGGGATACCGAACTTTTTGTAATAAGCGTAAATATTTTTTACGGATATTACTCCAGGATCGGAATCAATAGAATAGCCATTAGAACCATAAGCAGCTATCCACCAATCATAAATTCTACCAACAAAAGGCGATATTAGCGTTGCCTTTGACGCAGCAGCAGCAACAGCTTGTACTAAATTAAAAACAAGCGTTACATTACAAGCAATTCCACGGCTTTCCAATAATTCTACAGCACGAATACCTTCCCAGGTTGCTGGGACTTTGACTAAAAGACGCTTCTTATCTCCACCCATAGCTTCAAACAATTGTGATAAGAAGACACCTCGTTGAACCATGGCTTCAACATTGAACGACAACCTTGCATCAATTTCTAACGAAACACGACCGGGAATCTGTTTTAAAATTTCTAATCCAAAATTTACTTGAATTTTATCTAAAACAAAAGCGAGGGTCTGAACGTCATCACCATTCTGGCGAATCCCCCAACCAATAGCCTCGCTTAATAAATCTTGGTATTTAGGCTCCTGGGCAACTCGGAGAATAAGTGACGGATTTGTAGTTGCATCTTGAGAATCCGAGGCCTTAACCAGCTCTGGATCTCCTGTATCACAAACAATAACACTCGATAGTTTCAATTGATCAAACTGGCTAGACATAAGCACCTTGTTATCACTATTCGTCTTTCAGTGAGGCTAGCAAAAAAAAAGATTACCATCAAGGAGGTTATCACCAAAGACAACCCCCATTTTACTCGTTATGACTTTAACAAGCGCATTCGGTTTCACTAATAAAGTCAAATTTGAGGTCCTCTTGCTCTCTTTCTAAGTACTGTTTAATACGCTTATGCGTATCAAAACCAGTGCCTCCGGGTATCATATGTCCCATAATAACATTTTCTTTAAATCCTAGTAGATAGTCGGTCTTACTGCTACATGCTGCATCGGTAAGCACGCGAGTCGTATCTTGGAAGGATGCCGCTGAAATAAAGGATTCTGTACCTAAAGAAGCTTTAGTGATACCAAGAAGCACAGGAACAGCTTGAGCCGGTTTACCTCCATCTTCTTCAGTACGTCTATTCTCTTCATAGAACTCTTTTTTATTTACATCTTCACCAAACAAGAAAGTTGTGTCACCCGGATCAGTAATGCGTACCTTCTGCAACATTTGACGAACAATGATCTCAATATGTTTATCATTGATATCTACGCCTTGCAGACGATATACCTCTTGAACCTCATTCACCAAGTATTTCTGCAATTCACGAACACCGCAAATTTCTAAAATCTCATGGGGAACTACCAAACCATCAGTCAACTGCTGACCTTTGACAACACTGTCTCCACGTTGGACAATTAAATGTTTAGTCAAAGGAATTAAGTGTTCTTCTTCCATGCCTGTTATTTCATCACGCACAACAAGAATACGCTTATTTTTTTGAATACCTTTGAAATCAACAACACCGTCAATTTTCGCAATATCAGCAGCATCCTCAGGCTTACGAGCTTCCACTAACTCAGCAACACGAGGCAAACCACCAGTAATATCCTTGGTTTTAATAGCTCCTCTTGGCAGTCTTGCTAATAACATTCCTGGATCAACCCTTTGTCCTTCTTCAACAGAGATAATCGCCCCAGAAGGAATAGCATAAGTACCGACGAGCTCAGTTAACTCTGAATCGTCATAGATCGCAATCTGAGGATGTAACTCTCCACGATGCTGCTTCACAATCAGCTCAACAAGACCTGTATTCTTATTGATCACCTTCTCAGTAGAGACTCCCTCAACTAAATCTTCATACTTCACATAACCAGGTTTATCACAGATAATAGGAATGTTATGTAACTCAACTTCTGCAATTCTTTGACCAGTCTGAACCTTTTCACCGTCAGCGACTAGAATCTTCACGCCTAATTCAACAGGGAAAGTTTCCAAACTTTCAATCGACTTAGTATTTAAAAGTTTCTTATATTCTTCTAAGCTTCTACCCTCGTCGCGGACTATGTGAAGAGCACCTTTTTTATTCAAAACAAGGTTATTACCAT
Organism: Chlamydia ibidis 10-1398/6; assembly: GCF_000454725.1. Classification (NCBI taxonomy): domain Bacteria; kingdom Pseudomonadati; phylum Chlamydiota; class Chlamydiia; order Chlamydiales; family Chlamydiaceae; genus Chlamydia; species Chlamydia ibidis. The sequence continues at coordinate 23,680 of NZ_APJW01000003.1, forward strand.
CCTGCCCGACAACGACACGTAGATCCATATAAACTAAGACTCCATCACTACTTGTGACGATCTCAGGTGTAGAAGATGTTGCAGCAATACCTCCCAAGTGGAAAGTTCTCATTGTCAGCTGAGTTCCAGGTTCTCCAATTGACTGTGCTGCAATAATGCCTACAGCCTCTCCCAATCCAATCAACCGACCATTAGCTAGGTTCAAACCATAGCACTTTGCGCAAACACCACGTCTGCTTTCACAAGTCAAAGTAGAACGGATTTTGATACTTTCGATACCGGCATCATCAATAGCTTCTGCTTGAATTGAGGTTAAAACATCCCCGTTTTTGGCCAAAAGCTTGCTCTTATCGCCAGGTTGATAAATATCTTCCGCAACAGTTCTTCCATAGATACGATCTTTTAACGGAAGTAACTCTTCAGATCCCTGACGAACTGCAGAAATCTCAATATGATTGAGAGTGCCACAATCTTTCTCCGTTACAATAACATCTTGGGCAACATCAACAAGTCGTCTTGTTAAATAACCAGAATCAGCAGTTTTCAATGCGGTATCCGCTAAACCCTTTCTAGCTCCGTGAGAAGAAATTGAATATTCAAGAACTGTTAGCCCTTCACGGAAGTTAGAAGTGATTGGAGATTCAATAATTGCTCCGTTCGGCTTCGCCATTAGACCACGCAATGCACCAAGCTGTTTTAACTGAGACTTGTTACCTCGAGCACCGGAATCAATCATCAAGAACAGCGGATTATGCTTACTATTAGTTTGCTTGCTGATTTCTACGTAAAGAGCATCTGACAATTGATCAGAAACTTCCGTCCAGATACTAATTGTCTTAGAGTGTCTCTCTCCATCTGTGATAATACCATCCTCGTACTGTTGTCTCACGACAGCAACTTTATCATAGGCATCCTTCAAAATTTCACTCTTAATCTCTGGAATACGCACATCTCGCAATCCCATAGAAATAGCAGCCTTAGTTGCTTGAATGAAGCCTAGATCTTTCAGATCGTCTAAGAAACGGACCGTTGCTTCCAATCCTACTTTCTTGTAGCACTGCAAAATCAGCTCGCTTATCCTTTTACTTGGCATACTGTAGTTTTGGAATCCTAATTCCTTAGGTACGATTCTGTTGAATAAAACACGCCCCGGAGTTGTTTCAATAATCTGTCCATCAATACGCACTTTAATCTTTTCGTGTATATGAATACCGCGACCGGTCTCATCACGACGATTATCAAGTTGCTCATCTATAAAACCACCGGCATTTAGTGCTCGCATGACTTCAGTAACGTCTTTGAAAACTTTCGTCTTCTTGCCGTGTTCTTCTGGCAGATACGTAGGATCGGCCATTAGATAATAAAGTCCCAAAGTCATATCCTTAGATGGTATAGCAACGGGTTTACCTGAAGACGGCAAGAAAATATTATCGGGAGCCATCATCAAGACCTTAGCTTCTAACTGTGCTTCTATGGATAGCGGAACGTGTACTGCCATTTGGTCTCCATCGAAGTCAGCGTTAAACGCGGCACAAACTAAAGGATGAACCCGAATTGCTTTACCTTCGATAAGGACCGGCTCAAAAGCCTGAATACCCAAGCGATGTAAAGTAGGAGCCCGGTTGAGTAAGACAGGATGCCCTTTAATAATTTCTTCTAAAACATCCCAAACCTCTGGCGCCCCACGTTGGATCATCTTCTTAGCAGAACGAATAGTGTAGACACTACCCTGATCTTTTAGTCGTTTGATGATAAAGGGCTCAAATAACTCCAACGCCATTTCTTTGGGCAATCCACACTGATTGAACTTAAGCTCAGGTCCCACAATAATTACAGAACGACCAGAATAGTCAACACGTTTACCCAATAAATTCTGACGAAAACGTCCGTTCTTACCTTTCAACATTTCGGAAAGAGATTTTAAAGGACGATTACCTGCACCCATAACAGGATGGCCGTGACGACCGTTATCAAATAAAGCATCCACAGCTTCCTGTAACATACGCTTCTCATTGCGCACGATTACCTCAGGTGTCTTCAATCTGAGAATTGCTTTAAGACGATTATTTCTGTTAATTACTCGACGATACAGGTCATTTAAATCCGAAGTAGCAAATCTACCACCGTCTAATGGCACGAGAGGACGAAGATCAGGAGGAACGACAGGAACATTTTTTAGCACCATCCACTCAGGATGATTCGAAGAAGAAACAAATCCCTCGATGATTTTTAAGCGTTTCGCTAATTTCATACGAGCTTGCTGTGACTTTGTCTTACGTAAACGATCCTTTAGTTCTTTTAACAAAGTTTGTAAGTCTTCAGATTTGAGCAGATCGTAAATAGCTTCGCCACCCATTTTGGCAACAAAAGCATCCTTACCCCATTTTTCAATAACTTCACGATACTGAGCATCATTCAGCAATTGTTTTTTATTTAAATCTGTTTTCCCTGGGTCAATAACAACATACTCTTCATAATAAATAACACGCTCCAAATCTGAAGCAGTCATGCCTAAGACGTTGCCGATACGAGAAGGTGTTGTCTTAGAAAACCAGATGTGAACGATAGGCACAGCCAATTCAATATGCGCCATTCGTTCTCTGCGGACTTTAGATAGAGTTACCTCGACCCCACATCGATCACAAACAATACCTTTATGCTTGATTTTCTTATACTTACCGCAACAACACTCCCAATCCTTAGTTGGACCAAAAATCTTCTCGCAAAATAAACCACCCTTTTCAGGCTTAAAGGTACGATAGTTTATTGTTTCTGGTTTCTTAATCTCCCCACAAGACCACTTGTCTCGAATAGTAACATCTGAGGCAATTCCAATTTCTAACTTATCAAATAGCCCCTCTTTTGGAAGAGTAGCATTGTCTCGAGAACCTTCTCCAAACATTAGTATTTTTCTCCAACAAGTGATTTTTTAAGCATCTACTACCATAGGCCGAACATCAAGTCCCAACCCTTGCATTTCTTTAATCAGAACATTAAATGATTCAGGAGTTCCCGATTTAAGCAGATTTTCTCCCTTAACAATAGATTCATAAATCTTTGTTCTTCCGGAAACGTCATCGGATTTAACTGTGAGAATCTCCTGCAGCATATGAGCCACACCGTAAGCCTCTAAAGCCCAAACTTCCATTTCTCCAAATCTCTGTCCACCCATTTGAGCTTTACCTCCAAGAGGCTGTTGGGTCACAAGCGAATATGGCCCAATAGAGCGAGCGTGAATCTTATCAGCAATCAAGTGGCTCAATTTCAACATATAGATGTAGCCAATTACTACTTTGTTATCGAATCTCTCTCCAGTCTTACCATCATACAAGAACGATTTGCCATCTGCTGGCAATCCTTGTTCGATCATCATATCCCAAATACGAGACTCAGGGAAACCCTCGAATACTGGCGTCTTTACGTAAATACCCGCAGTCTTTGCAGCATAACCCAAGTGAGTTTCTAGTACCTGACCCAAATTCATCCTGGATGGCACCCCAAGAGGGTTAAGAATCATTTGTACTGTCTCGCCATTCGCTAGATATGGCATATCAGCTTCAGGAACAATCTTAGATACTACTCCTTTATTCCCATGACGCCCTGCCATTTTATCTCCAACCTGTAACTTCCTCTTAGAAGCTACATAAACCTTCACTTGACGTATTACACCGTGATCTAAATCAGCATCACCTTCACGAATATGTTCTACTTCAGTCCTATAGTTGACTTCTAAACGTTGTAAAGCAGTCTCATAATCTGACAAGAGAGTTTTTAAGACGTCATACATCTCGCAAGGAGGCATGAGCAAATCAACTAAAGACTCTTGTTCAAGGAGCTCTATAGTCTCTTGCTCAAATACTGTTCCTTCCTGGACTAAGATATCAGCAGTACGCCTATGAATAATTGAAGCAGGAGCCTTTTCATTAAGAAGAAGCGCACCCAACTTTTCGCGATATTCAATTTTAAGCTCAGCAACTTGATTTTTATAATCTTTCTGTAAATCTTTCAAATGGACAGCTTCTTCGACAAGCTCATCATCACTCTTAGATAATCTATCCTTTCTACTAAATACCTTGACATCCATCACGACGCCTTCAGTCCCCGGAGGCACTGTTAAAGAAGCATCTTTGACATCAGCAGCTTTCTCACCAAAAATAGCTCGTAATAGACGCTCTTCTGGGGCCAGCTCAGTTTCTGATTTTGGTGTAATTTTACCGACTAGGATATCTCCAGGTTTAACTTCCGCACCGATGCGAATAATTCCGTCCTCACCCAAATTAGCTAAGACTTCTTCCGAAACGTTAGGAATATCTCGGGTAATCTCTTCTTTTCCTAACTTAGTATCACGAGCAGTTAGTTCAAACTCTTCTATATAGATAGAGGTATAAGCATCTTGCTTGATAAGCTTTTCAGAAATGATAATAGCATCTTCAAAGTTATATCCATACCAAGGCATGAAAGCAACAAGCACGTTCTTGCCTAATGCAAGCTCTCCACGGTCTGTCGCAGGCCCATCAGCAATAACATCTCCCTTTACGACATTATCTCCTACAGAACATAAAGGACGTTGGTTAATACATGTACCAGAATTGGATCTTAAAAACTTTTTCAATTGGTATGTACGTTTAATAGTCGGGTTGTGTTTCGCAGAGATAACCACCTTATAACCGTCTACGTACTCTACTTTGCCATCTTCTTCTGCCACAATAATGGCGCCTGAATCCTTAGCGGCACGACCTTCTAATCCGGTACCCACAACAGGAGCCTCCGTTTTCAGCAAAGGAACAGCCTGACGTTGCATGTTTGATCCCATTAAAGCACGGTTTGCATCATCATGCTCTAAAAATGGAATTAATCCAGTTACAATTGACACTAACTGTTTAGGAGACACGTCCATATGCGTAACAGTGGAGGTATCTGCCTCAAAAGCCTCTCCCTTATACCGAGCCCAACAAACCGGATCAGTAAACATATTATACTCATCTAGATTTGCTGAAGCCTGAGCAATAACACACTCTTCTTCAACATCAGCAGTCATGTACTCAATTTCATCTGTGACTACACCGTCTTTAACAACACGATAAGGTGTCTCAATAAACCCAAACTCATTAATTTTGGCAAAGGCAGATAAAGACGTAATCAAGCCAATATTCGGTCCTTCTGGTGTTTCAATTGGACATATACGTCCGTAATGACTTGCATGAACGTCTCGCACTTCAAAACCAGCACGCTCTCTATTCAATCCTCCGGGCCCCAAAGCGGATAAACGCCTTTTATGAGTTAACTCAGCAACCGGATTCGTCTGATCCATAAACTGAGAGAGCTGAGAGCGCCCAAAGAAATCTTTGAGAACACTAGCTAATCCTTTGGCTGAAATAATTTTTCCAGGAGTAAGAGTATCCGAAGAAAAATCGAAGAGGTTCATTCTTTCGCGAACAATCTTCTCCATACGAGCCAAACCGGATCGACACTGATTTTGGATTAGTTCACCGACTGAACGAACACGACGATTGGCTAAGTGATCAATATCATCTACAGAAGCCTTCTCATCACCCATCTTCAAACGAATTAAGTACTTCAACGCTCCAATCACATCTTCTTTTCTCAAAGTGACTTGAGACAGGGTCGCCTCATCCATAGAGAACCCTAACTTACGATTCAATTTATAACGTCCTACACGTCCTAAGTTATAGCGTTTAGGATCGAAGAACAGACGCATGATCGTCGAACGAGCGTTAGCCAACGTTGCAGGCTCTCCAGGACGCAATCTTCTATAGAAATCTTTTAAAGCTGCCTCGTAAGAATCTGTAGGATCCTTAGCCAACATTTTGATGATAGGGTGATTTTCATCTGCGTCAGTAGCAATCTTTAAGACGGGGATACCTGCATCGAGCATGCGTTTTAACATAGCTGTGCTGAGTTTTTCTCCAGCTTTTCCATAAACCAGAGAAGAGGAGTCGTCAATAACATTATCAGCCAATATTTTACCAACAAAGAAGGTAAAATCTTTCTCGCTCTTCAGCGATCTTTCTTCGATTTGGAAGAACTCTTCTATAATGTCTGCATCAGAAGAATAACCAAGAGCTCTGATAAAGGTCATCGCCAAAATTTTTCTGCGACGTTTCTTTCTATCAATATGAATATAAATTAAGTCATTAATATCAAAGACAGCTTCTAACCAGCTTCCCCTGTAAGGAATAATTCTAAACGAAAATAGAATATTGCCTTTGGAGTGCTTTTCTTGTTCAAAATTAATCCCAGGAGAACGGTGGACTTGAGAAACAATAACCCTCTCAGCACCATTAATAATGAAGGTACCCTTGTCTGTCATGATAGGAATAGTGCCCATATAGACTTCTTCCTCCTTAATTCCCGTCTCGTCTGTTAAACGAAACCGAACCTTAAGCGTAACACTATAGGTAATACCACGACGAATACACTCTTCCGGAGAGTACTTAGGTACGCCCAAATTATAAGACAAATACTCTAAGACAGTAGCTTCATTATAAGACTTTATGGGGAAAATCTCTCTAAAAACTTCCTCTAAGCCGATATTATCACGCTCTTCTGCAAGCTTTCCGATCTGGAGGAACTGCTTATATGACTTAATTTGAACTTCAATAAGATTAGGAAGATCTAAAATATCTTCTTTTTTTTTGACGCTGACCCGCTCAGGGCATTTGAACATGCGAGCTTCTCCTAGACTATTTAGATGCTAAAAAACTTCCCTAAAACAAGCCTACGTATGCCTGTAAAAGGGAGCATTATGATTTCACAAGTAAAAACATGAAAAGAAAAACCTAAACGATTTTTCTTTTCCCAAAACTACAAGCCTTTAGCGACAGCTTTGGCACCAGCTTCTTGTAATTTCTTTACTGTCTCTTCAGCATCAGACTTGGAAGTTTTTTCCTTAATAGTCTTAGGCAAGCCTTCGGTCATCTCTTTAGCTTCCTTCAAAGCTAACCCAGTAACTTCTCTAACTACCTTGAGAACGCTGATTTTTTTATCTGCCGGAACATCTTCCAAAACTACAGCGAATTCTGTAGATTCGGCAGCAGCAGGAGCTTCTCCGCCAGCAGCAACTCCGCCAGCAACAGCAACTACGGGAGCAGCAGCAGTAACATCCCACTTTTCTTCCAACATTTTTTTCAATTCAGCTAATTGAAGTACTGTTAAGCCACTCAATTGCTCTACTAAAGCTTCCAAACTTTCTGTTGTCACTTTTGTCACCCTTTGCTTAATTTGAGAATTCTAACATTATTCCTTGTTTTTTTCTGCTTTCTGGTCAATACACAAAATAACCCCAGAAAGAGCTGAATGCATAACTCCAACAACCTGAGACATAGGAGCAGCCAACAAGCTAACAATTTGCTGTCTAAGCTCTTTAACAGATGGTAATTTAGCAACAGCTTCCACTTCTTTACCTGACAGAGATGCGTTATCAATCCGCCCTGCAAGAAAAACTAAAGAATCACTATGTTGTTTATTAAAATCTAAAACTCGTTTTGCCGCGGAAACAGGATCATCATAGGCAAAAACCACACCTAAATGCCCCTCCATATCCGAGCCATTAACTTCAAAACCAGCAGCTTCCGCAGCCTTAAAAAATATTCTCTTTTTTAACACTTCAAATTCCGCGCAAACCCCAGAGAGCGAATTGCGAAACTCTCTAGCATGCACTGCCGTGAACCCAAGATATCTTAACAGAATAAACCCCTGGGATGCGGAAATTTTCTCTTCTACCTCTTGAAGAAGTAATTTCTTTTCTTCTTTCATTTTCCCTCCCAGATTAAGACGCCATTAATTCTCTAGTATCAACAGAAATGCCTGGCCCCATAGTTGAAGAGACAGTAAAAGACACTAAATATTGCCCCTTCGCCGCAGGAGGCTTTGCCTTAATTAAAGCAGAACACAAAGCCTCTATATTCTCTTTAATTTGAACACCATCAAAAGACAACTTGCCAACGCCAGCGTTGCACACGCCTGCACGATCAGATTTAAACTCAATCTTGCCCTTTCGCAACTCAGAAACAGCCTTAGCAACATCTGTAGTTACAGTACCAGCTTTAGGCGTAGGCATAAGATTTCTAGGCCCTAAAACTTTTCCTAATTTCCCCACTTCACGCATCATGTCCGGAGTGGCAACAGCAACATCAAATTCCAACCAGCCACCCTTAATCTTTTCAACCAGATCGTTAGCACCAACAAAGTCAGCACCAGACTCAACAGCTTCCTTTGCTTTTTCACCAGCAGCAAACACAAGAATTTTCAAAGTTTTTCCTGTGCCATTAGGCAAAAAAACAGATCCACGAATCTGCTGGTCACTCTTTTTAGGATCAATACCCAACTTAATAGAGACATCAACGGTCTGATCAAAGCGCACAGTAGGACATTGCTTTAGAATATCAATAGCTTCTCCTAAAGAATACGACTTAGAAAAATCATAAGTCCTTAAGATGCCCCGTATACGTTTTCCATGTTTTGTCATAATTATGCAGCCCTATTAACAATTTACTCCACATCTATGCCCATGCTTCGGGCTGTTCCTTCCACCATGCGCTTAGCGGAATCAAGAAGAAGAACATCCATATCCTTCATCTTTTGTTCAGCAATCGCAGTAACTTGCTCTTGGGTTAATCTCCCCACCTTATTCCTATTAGGAATCTTTGACCCAGACTCCAAATTGAGAGTCTTCTTGATTAAGGAGGAAACAGGAGGCTGTTTAGTTATAAAAGTAAAAGTTTTATCCGAATATACAGTAATCACTACAGGCAACAAGTCTCCTGGACGATCTTGTGTCGCCGCATTAAACTCTTTACAGAATCCCATGATATTCACACCCGCAGCACCCAAAGCAGGCCCAATAGGGGGAGCTGGATTCGCTTTACCACCAGGAATTTGCAGTTTAATTATCTTGATTACTTTCTTGTTCGACATACTAAACCTTACTCTACTCTTGACGCTCCTCTAATATCAGAGGGAAAGAAACGAAAAACTAAAATTATAAGAAGATAGGGAATAAGAATACATAGATTTTGTTAATTCTTACTCACTTTCTTGTCCTGGAACGACTTCCTCTACTTGCCAAAACTCCAAATCATCAACCCGAGTCTCTCTACCAAAGATAGAGACCATGACACTAAGACGTCCTTTATCATGGAACACTTCTGAAACCACTCCAATAAAATTCACAAAAACGCCATCGTTAATTTTGACTTGCGAACCGACTTCAAATTTGTGCTTTTGAACAACACCTGATTTCTTCTCTTCGATATCCGCCAAAATATTATTTACTTCATCCTCGGACAAGGCTAAAGGAACTCCTCCACCCAAAAATTCGACAACCCCTGGGGTGTTCTTTACATATAACCAAGAATCATCTGTTAGATGCATCTTAACCAAAAGATAACCGGGCCATATGTACTTTTCTACAACCTTATGTTCACCTTTTTTTACTTCCATTACATTTTCTATAGGAAGGACGATCTCCTTTATCAGATCTGTCATCCCAGAAGAAGCTTTAAAATCCTCTAAAGCTTTTTTTACTTTCTTTTCTTGAGCCGTAAAAACTTGAACGACATACCATTTAAACATGCAACTAACCAAACAAAAATCTTGTTATACTGCCCACAAATGTGAGCAACTTACGAAACACAAGGTCTATGCAATAAACTGAAAAACCCAAACCAAAAATACTCATAAGCACAATCTTAACGTATCTTTTCAGATCACGCTTACTGACCCATTCTATCTTTTTAATTTCGTCCAGAAAGCTTCCAGCTAACTTTGCCTGCTTCTTAGCTGCGGCTACTTTTTTAGAGAGAGTCTCTTGGCGATTACGTTGTTTCATAAGCAGATTTCTAGATCAAAAATTAACTCTACACGAGTGCGGAGGGAATCGAACCCCCGACCGGCGGCTTTGGAGGCCACTGCTCTACCAGCTAAGCTACACACCCAAAAGCACGGTGAAGATACATCTTTACCATGCTTACAACCACAAATTAGGCAATGATCTTGGAAATTGTTCCAGCGCCAATCGTTCTGCCACCTTCACGGATAGCAAATCTCATTCCCTCTTCTAGAGCAACGGGGCTAATCAACTGCACTTCAAACTCTACGTTATCACCAGGCATGACCATTTCAACCCCCTCTGGAAGAGTCACAACACCTGTAACATCGGTGGTTCTAAAGAAGAACTGAGGCCTATATCCAGTGAAGAAAGGTTTATGTCTTCCACCTTCTTCTTTTTGCAGAACATAAACAGCACATTTAAACTGAGTATGTGGTTTTACGCTGTTGGGCTGGCACACAACCATTCCACGTTCAACGTCATTCTTACCAATACCACGAAGAAGCAAGCCTACGTTTTCTCCTGCGCGACCTTCAGGAAGTTCTTTCCTGAACATCTCTACCCCAGTAACGATAGTTTCTTGAGTATCTCTTAAGCCAACAATTTGAACTTTGTCAGAAACTTTTACAATTCCACGCTCGATACGCCCAGTAACCACAGTTCCACGACCAGAAATAGAGAACACGTCTTCTATAGGCATTAAGAAAGGCTTATCAATTTCTCTTTCTGGAGTAGGAATATTATCATCTACAGCTTGCATTAACTCTCGAATTTTCTCGATATAGCTAGCATCACCCTCCAAAGCTTTCAAAGCAGAGCCACGAATAATTGGACACCCTTTATATCCCTTTTCTTCAAGCAACTCGGACAACTCCATTTCGACCAAATCAACCAACTCTGCATCTTCGGCTGAAATCATATCAATCTTGTTAAGGAAAACAACAATATAAGGAACACCAACCTGACGCGCCAAAAGAATATGCTCCTTAGTTTGAGGCATAGCTCCATCTGTAGCAGAAACAACGAGAATAGCCCCGTCCATTTGAGCGGCACCGGTAATCATATTCTTAACGTAGTCAGCGTGACCAGGGCAATCTACGTGAGCGTAATGCCTATTAGCAGTTTCATATTCAACGTGAGATGCATTAATAGTGATTCCCCGAGCTTTTTCTTCAGGGGTATTATCAATCGTACTATAATCACGGAAATCAGCCAAACCATCACCAGATAGCGCTCGTGTAATCGCAGCAGTTAGCGTAGTTTTACCGTGGTCAACGTGCCCAATAGTCCCTATGTTGATGTGGGGCTTAGTACGCTCAAAAGTTTCTTTTGACATCTCAGAATCCTCAAATTAAAAATTAGTTTCTACTCAAACTATTCCTTCTGCCCAGAATAGGAATTGAACCTACGACCGCTTGCTTACCATGCAAGTGCTCTACCACTGAGCTATCTGGGCGTGTTTTGTGCTTTACAATGGCTCAGAAAATCGCCTAGTCTATGTCACTTATTTTAAAACATCAATAGAAAACAGTTAACGATGTCTGTAGACAACCCTTGCTTTCGTTAGATCATAAGCGGACATTTCGACAGTAACACGATCTCCAACAAGCAAGCGGATATTACTCATACGCATTTTCCCGCACAAGTGTGCTGTGACTGGCATGCCATTTTCTAATAACACTTTGAAATGCATCCCAGGAAGGAGTTCTTCAACCTTACCTTCTAGCACGATAGTATCTTCTTTTTTTGCCATGTAATAAACTATCCTTAAAACAAAACCCTTCGGCCAAAGGCATCCAAAATTCAGACCGGCCTGACGCGCAGATTTGGTGTCAATTAAAGAATAGGCACTTTCAAGCTTGCCCTATTCCATAAAACGCACCGAAATTATATTCGGCGTTTAGAAAAAGTCAAACGCCTTTCATAGATGAGCTTATTATTGACAATGAATTTCTGAGAATCGATGGATAAGTTAAAAATTCATTGCATAGCTAGAGAATCTAGAAGTGTTCTTGCCCAGAAGACTGTAGTATTCGAGTATCACCCTTTATTTTATCCCCATCGCACCCCGTCTGACACCTGAATCGCTACGAACAAGTAAGCAATAACCTAGACCAAATACCTTAGCTTATTCTAGACGCTAGGAAAACAGTTACGTAAGCGTGGTGTATTGTGAAAATAAAAACTTGATAAACAGATTTAGAAATAAATAGTTCTAGCTATTTCTAAATCTCGACAACGGAACACATCAATGATTTTGCCATGTTTACAACTAAGGGAGATTTGTTCTATTATGAGGTCGTTTAATTCTCTGTGAAGATTAAATGACGATATCATTCAATCCCGTAACTTCTTCTCTACTCTCCTCTTCTCGGCACTTAAGTTCTGACAATTCGGATAATCCGAGTGAAGAGTCTGTTGAATCGAGGTCACCAAGTTCGAATGCTCTTGTGAATTCACCGTTAGGACAGGTTAATGGGTTAGCTATTTCTCAGCTTCCTCCACTATCTCCTTTAAACATTTCTCCTTATTATCCTACGCCTAAAACATGCCAGGACCGCATTCTTGCAACGGCTGAAAAAATTAGTTTATTTCTGAGAAACAATTGGAAATACATTCTCTTGTATGTTCTAGCGTGGTCTTTGATTCTAGCCTGCCACTACACTGTTGCTCTTACCCTAACTATCTGGCTAGGCATTGGGTTAGGAGCTGGTGTTGTCTTTGGAATATTTACAGCAAATGTTTTAGATCGGGACAACAAGTATAATAATATCAATAGCTTGTGGAATTTGATCAACTATGGTTTACTACAACTAGATCCAAATGGCACACGCCAATTTCTTCTAGCTACAATTATTGCATCGATATCTTCTCTAATTTATGCAATTCCCGAAGGCGTAGGATTTATGATCGGGGCATGCATAGGAAATCAAATTAGCATCATGACCACGTATGGCATACGACTAGGCAATAACCTTGGTTATGTTTCAGATACCAAAGCTTTCAATAAGAAAGTTTTGAAAATAAAAAATGCCATCAATCAATACCAAATAATCAAGCATCAACTCATCCTTCAACAACAAATCGCTGCTATTGTCTCCCGACAAAACGATGATACTTTTGCAGAAGAAGTGCAATCAATCGAATTGAATATGAATCATCCCTTACCATACATGTTTGATACCCATCACCCAAATGCGGAACATACTTTGCACTTCACTGATCCCAATCTGTCATTATCCTCCGTAAATCAGAGTATCCTTGCGCTATCACAAGTATTAGTTCAATTAAATGAAGAGCCCAACCGGGTAGTTGAGGGGTAGCTTTTGGAACCTACAGTATGTCCATTACAGAATTCGGGATGTTTAGAGAAACAAGATAAAATTATTCAACTTTTGTTTCCTAAAAAGTTTAATAAAGATGTCTTGTACAATACTTTAATGTCTTTCGGCTCTGATAAATCAAATTTTGACAGAAACAAAGTTTCGCAAGACACTCTAGTACCAGGTTGTCAAAGCGATTTGTATTTGTATGAAATTTATTGCGATGGTCGACTCTTCTTTTTCACCTATACTGAAGCCTTGATTTCGTCTGGTATAGCGCATCTTTTTTCTCAAGTATATTCTGGAGAGCACCCAGAAACTATTCTGACATGTAAACCGATATTCTTTGAAAAACTAAGCCAATATCTATCTATTGGTCGAGTTAACGGAGGAGATTCTATATACATGCGAATGAAACAAATTGCCGTACGGTATTTGACATCTTGATCTCCCCTCGTAATAATTATCTTCTGTTTATTAACTAAGATACAATTAGATAGTCGATATCGCTTGCTTGTCAGATTCCAATATGTTAAGATGATCTTCATCAATTCCTGGGGCAGTAGCTCAGCGGTTAGAGCTGCGGACTCATAACCCGTAGGTCACAGGTTCAAATCCTGTCTGCCCCAATTTTCTTTATAGCTTTTTGTTTCGGGGTTTTGTTTTTTCATCTGTTAAAACAAATTTAAACCTTTTCTTTTTAAGAAAAGATAATCTAATCTCTCCAAAATACAAATCCTATCAAATTAAAATGGAACGGATATGGAATTTATCTTAGGAATTCTTAGTCTAATGATGATTGTCTTTGGTATTTTTACAATAGCTCTGCACCTTCGTTTTATGATACAGGCAATCAAAACACTTAAAAAAACCAGTATTTTCCTTGACACAGTTATCAAAAAACAAAAGTGTCAAGACAATTAAAATCACACCCAGGGAGTAGGTCCGGGAGGCAATACGTTTTGTTAAGGTCTATTCCCTGACAATGAGAATGGTTGTTCCATGATCTACTAAACATGCTGTCTGACATTTCTTTCATTCAATACATATCGATTTAACAGGATGCTGACAATCAGAGTGTTATGTGATAACTTATCTATAGATCATTAGTAACAAACACAGTTATATGAACAAAAAGATACTCATCTTTCTTTGTGGCTTTATGACTTTTTCTTTTCCAAAGAAAGCACCGGCTCTAGATCAAACAAAATATCGAGAATTAGTTGTAGAGGCAATATTAGAGCAATCTATAGAACTTCTTTCAGACTCAATTACAAATATCTTAGCGCTCAGTCATTCTCTAGAACAAGATAAAAATATACTTGCACAAAAAATTCTCTTTAACAAGTACTGCAACTTTTTAAAACCTGGAGAATGTATTGGTGAGTGCGTAGTGCATGATCATCTACAATACAAAACTGCCCTAGGAATACTAGATCAGCTCATAAGTGTTGCACAAAAGACGAATTGTTGGCTTATCGAAGGCTCTCGTTGTCGCGATCACGTAGATTCACTGACAAAGCAGTTCTTGAATGAGTACAGAAAAGCCCATGTAATATCCAATCGTACACCAGAAACTTTACTTCCTTGCAAACTTTCTTCAATGAATCAACACGTAACTGTTGACGCTTATTTTTGCTACTTCGGCATTCCAAGAAGTATGCAAAGCCAAATAGTTGAAAAACTACAACAACTTCGTAAAGACGTCGTCAGAGATATCCTGGAGATACAAATAATCATGGGGTCAGAAATTTTTCTTCAGAATCACAAAACGATAACAGCGTAGACATTTATTTTTACACCAAACAATGGTTTAAGAAAGAGCAAATGAAGACATCTCTCTCTAATATATTGGAATACCTCTCGACACTATTTAAAAATCCTGCTTTTGAGAGAAAAGAACATGTGTTTCATAGTGATAGCAAGAGACATTTTCGATATTTCACCCATGATGAAAGGAATGACACCCAAAACAATTGCACGTGTAATACTGGCTGTACCTTGAGATACATAAACTAGATAACACTCTAACCAAAACGCCCCACACAAAAGTATTAAACTAGCTGCTATATTCAGGGTGAAAAATAATTTAATATTAGAATTAGTTCTACAACGAATATAAGAAATCAAAGATATCGCGGGAAGAAAAGACAACAGGTAACCTGCCGTAGGGCCAAGAAATACACCGACTCCATAAGTAGAACCACAAAACACAGGTAAGAAACAACCCTCAATAAGGTACAAAGCAACTGATCCCATAGCAACTGTAGGAGAACTACCAACTCCTAGATAATATATGGCTAAAGTTTGCAAAGTCACGGGCACAGGTGAAAATGGAATGGGTACAGTAATTTTGGCCAGTATTGTAAACAAGCATGATCCCAAAAATATTTTTCCTACTTCCCTGAATATTGAAATTTGTACGTATTTATGCTTGATTATAGCCTGTATCACACTCTTCTCCTATAACTGTATAGAACTATCAAGTTAATGCTATTTGAGCTTAACTGATTTGCCAAAAGATGTGCGAAAAAAAATCAAAAACTATTTCTTTATTTCTGACATAGTCAAATAAATAGAACTAACAATCTAACCAGTAAATGTTACTTTTCACTCTAGACAATAAGATTTTTTGTTTGTAAGGAGGAGAATACGCTAATAGCTGATTGTTAATATATTGCGATTTAATTAAAATGCTAAAGCAGACGTCACTTTATGTTTTAAATACAAAAAACTTTTCTACCTAGCTACTCTTTCTTCACACCCGACTTATCAAAGTTCACAGTTACCACCTCCTCTTCCTATCCTCTGTCTACATATTCTTTCATAAACGTACGTCACTCGTATTTGATTTCTAAACATTTTAGAAAACTGTAGAGGTAACCTATGGCATCTCCTTTAAGCAATCGTAGCAGCTCACCAGTTCCAACTTCCAACCCGGGAAGTCAAGAGATATCAATGCTAGAAGTAAAGCAGCTGGCTCAAAAAATTCAAGAATCCGTACAAATTCCGCAACATACTGAATCTGCAACCTGCCGTTGTTGGAATTGTAATTTTTCCTGTGGACCGGAAGAAAAATTGAAATACTTTCTAGGACATTATCAAAGACTCGTGAAAATCCACGGAGCCACTTGTACAGCAATGTCGATCATATTAAGTGGTGGTGATCCTAAATATCCGACAGAAACTTCGCGTCATCTTTCCTACGAAAAACAATGTATGAATCCAATGCTATGTCCCGAAGTACTTCCAAGACCAAAAGGCAAACAAGCAGAAAAGGAACAGACAATCTCAGAATTTATTCATGCATCATTAAAAAATCTCTCAACACCAGAAGCTCTCGACCTCAAATCTACAAAACTTATACTTGGCATTTGGAATTCTGGTATTAAAAGTATTGATGCTAAATTAGCACTGAATTTATGGGTGGTGTCTGGAGACAGTACTGTCAGGCCATTTTGTTTTAACCACTTGGTTCACTATATCCGAAGTATTTCGTGTCTACAATTCGTTCGTGGTCTGGAAATAAAAAGAATAATTCCTAGAGACGCCCATATATATGCTACAGAAGTTATGTGTACCTTAGCTTGTATACTTAATAATCCAGAAGCTTCTTCTGCATTTATAACATGTTTGCCAACTCCAAACTCTTCGGAAACCATTCCTGTGTGTAGTGGAACACTGGTCACAAAACTCATTATTATGGTACTTGCGGCAAGGAATAAAAAAAGCAAAGAAGACATGAACAAACCTGATCCTTTTACAAAGAACCCCATGTTCCGTTCCATTGTACATGCCGAGAATAATTTTAGGAAAAATTTGTTAGGCTGGAGTCAAAATCTTCTCGACGACGGCTCCTGTGTAACAGTGATTCGAGATTTCCTAGGAGTCCCGTACAAAAATACAAGCCCTTGGGATCCTATAAACATATGCAATTTACAATACGAAACAACACCATACTATTATAGCTCATTTACGATATGCGATTCCCCACCACCTTCATCTAATACAGTTCAGCCTTTAAGTAGAAGAAAACGCTCCTTATCCGAAGAAGAACAAACATCTTCTGATGAAAACAGACCCTCTACATCAAAACAAGCACGTGAAGACCTAATTAGAGCTTCTAAGACTCCTTCGCTCTCCTCCACACTATCCCGAGAATCCACTATAACTACGAAAGTTACAGAGACAAACCTTCCAGAAATCTCAAAAGAACATAGTCAAATGATTGATGAAATTTTGAGACAATTAGGGCCTTTACCTAGTGGAAGCTATGCAGAAGATCAGTTGTTAGAAGATATTATCCAAAGTAGCAGCTCGCGAATCAAAGAAGAGGAACAATTAACAACAAGGAAAACTGAATAGTCCTCGGCAATCTTAGTAGCACAGAGAGTAATGAATAAATCTCTTTTAAATAGCCTTTCGATCTTTGAATTAGACATAAGGCTATTTCATGATAGTGTCTATTATCTGACTTAAAATAATCAATACTCTGAGCTTATCTCCCCTAGAACGAGAACTTAATATTTTAATGCGCAAAAGTTCTGAAAGTTTTTAAAGGATATAAATCCTTTCAATTTAATAAACAGAAAACAAACACAACGAAAAATAATTACTATTTTAAAAATCAGGTGCCTATATGACATGCCCAAGCAGTAATATTTCTGATGCCATAATACCGCAGCCAGCTCCTGTAGTGTGTGGCAATCCATCATGCCCCTACGCAAACAGGGAAACCCCCATTACTTCCCCATCTCCTGAGGAAGCTATTGAACTAGCAAAAAAAATCAATAGCTTTCTTAAAGATAATACTCCTCTAAGTTCTGATTGC
Organism: Chlamydia ibidis 10-1398/6; assembly: GCF_000454725.1. Classification (NCBI taxonomy): domain Bacteria; kingdom Pseudomonadati; phylum Chlamydiota; class Chlamydiia; order Chlamydiales; family Chlamydiaceae; genus Chlamydia; species Chlamydia ibidis. The sequence continues at coordinate 41,684 of NZ_APJW01000003.1, forward strand.
TGTTTAAAACGCAACACCTCCTGCTTGTCTTGCCATCCTAATTCTTGTGTACATTCTGGAGGAAATTCTCCTCTTGTAGAATTCTGTCATTGCTGGACGTGCTGTTTCGGGGAACCCTCTCCCAACGAAATGGAGGCGTTATCCAGATATTTCAAGGAAATGTCTATAACACATGGAACACTTTGCACATCTCTATCAATACTTAAAGCAAACATCTCTATTGCGAAGATTGCAAAACAACATTGCCAACTTAGCGAAGAAGATAAACATACCATAGCAGCTAAGTGCTCTGAAAAAATAATAGACCGTAGGTTTGAGATTACATACTCACTAATAAAACTAACAAACTCTCTTACGGCATCAGGATTACAAGAACAGCACCTGTCGTTGATTTTAGATATTTGGAAATCAACACCTGCGAAAATAAACCCTGAAACTGCTTTAAATATCTGGATAGTAGATAAAAGTAATAACATTTCACCCTTTTGCTTCCAACGTTTAGAAGCATTTCTCAATAAAGCTTATTTTGTTCATGCACACAGGAAACGAGAAGAATTACTTGCAGCTGGAGAAACTCATAAAATGACACTACATGCAATGTTTACACTAGCAGCTGCTCTAGCAAGTCCTCACAAACAAACAATTTTCCATAAAGAAGTAATAAACAATGACTGTTCTATCTATAAATGTAGCTACTTATTTCTTCATAAATTGCTCGTTATGATACTTACAGCAAGAGGATTGCGCTTCCAACAAATATATTCACGTAAAGAGACCGTCTCCTTCTCTCAACGAGACAATCAACAAATTAAAGAAGCCTCGGATACATTCCGTAAAACTTTATTGGGAGAATTCTCATATAGAAAACACAACCGCGTAGGTATTTCTGACGACTTAGATCGAAGTAAACTTACTCCAGAATCATCACGCCGCACAAAAATTCGTGACTTTTTCAATAGTAGAATAACCGCAGGGCAAGCACCTTGGAGTATGTCTCTTCTTCAAGCTATTAATACTCCTAAAGCATCTGATTCGAACAGAGGTTCAATAGATCAAGAGCAACCGGGTACTAGCGCATCAGCATCTAAAAGTAAAAAAGGAGCAACAAGTACCAAACATAAAAAAAGTACTCCCGCTACAAAGAGACAGCACGGAGAGAATGCAGTTGAAGAGAATACCCAAACACCTGCCAGCAACCAACCTCCTAAAAAACGTTGGAAAAATTGGATGAACACTTAAATAGTCCTAGAATCATTTCAAGCAACACTCGAAGAGGAGAGTTGTCTATGAAGCAACAACTCTCTTTCTATTAAGCTTATACCTGCTTTACCGTATAATAATAGATTAGACGCAAACCGATTATATAATATAACAGACCGTAGTAGTAAACCTATACTAATGGTATACAAACAGAGTCCTAAAACAGCCAAAGGAACCTGAAAAAGAGCAACCCCAACTGATATATAAATTACACCCAATAGCAATAATACGAGGGATAAAATAATCAAAGACCGTTCTCGAATAGGAAATTCGTCCCAAATATTGACCTCTATTTCTTGCAATATTGTCGGACCGCTTTCGACAATCACTTCCATAATCTTATCCTTAATCACAAAGACCATTCATTTTAAAAAAATTTTTATAAACTATATAGCTTATTTTCAACGTCCTTGACGTATACGACGTATCAGTCTGATTACAATAGCAACATTGATCATCATGATGACCGCAACAACAAATAGATTGATCATCTGTGTAATCACAAGTACATCTCCATTTTGCCATGCTAACGTTGCATTATGTACTTGATTAGAAACTAGAGAAGATCCCCAAGTAGCATTATTAGGATTACAGTGATCAGTGGTGTTGGAAACATCTGTTACATTACAATGTCCTGTAATCTCTCTGGGTAATTGAATTCCTATACCATTTAAAGCTGTATACATAGAGAAAAAGAAAATACTATGGATAGCTCCTATCAATTCCTGGACCCCCATACGTCTTTCCCTATCTCGTAAAACTAGTCTTCTAGTAGCTAACTCTCCACCTCCTGCACTAGAAAGTATCGCCCTCTGTACCCTATGACGTAACTTAGGTAAAAAATATTTAAAGATATCCAAACCAAGAATACTCCCCCCTAGTCCCGAGGCAGAAAAAAACAAACCTGTTAATAAAGGATGCGAATGAGTTAGGAGATTAGTAAATAAATTGCGGTAGCAATTGGCTAAGTCTACTAGAATAACTACGGTAATAAAAGGAGACAAACTATGTGCGACCAAACGTGCCGTTCGATATCTTTCTCTACGTCCCATCACATTAGTGAATAAAATAAACAACTGCTGACAAACACCCAAAGAATATGTAGTTAATAAAAGAAAAAGCACTTGTTTATCTCTGGGATCTACTACTGATAATGAGAAAAATAATTGTGACAAATCCAATATTCTAAATACACTAAATATTAAGTTAGATATCAGGTCAATCCTAGTCTGTGAGACAGGATTTATTTCCTGCTCTGCGGAAGTATCTCCTCTTTCTAGAATTGCTATAACTTTACCCAATACATCTCTTCCTTCCCCTAGTTCAACAACTGATAGTGTATGATTAAAATGAGAAGTCGTTCTACTACACCCTGTTTCAGCTATTCCGGATATAGCCCACTTATAGTTTGGACATCTTAGAGATGGTGAATACAATCCTTCACAGGATGACGAATAAGGCAGAGTAGTAACATTAGTCGTGAGAAACCCAGAGTAGTCTAAAAGACTGAGCATATCTCCGAATACTCTATAATGCTGGACATTTTTTCCTCCTCCCCTAACATAAACTCTAGGAGAAATACCACAAACTTGTACTCTACTAGCATAAGGTGTTTGATCCAAAACCTTTTGGACAATCGCTCCCCCATCAGAATAAAAAATAATAGTATGCTGTCTACCAGCATTACTAGTATCGGAGAAAAAATGATTTAAATGTTCTAGTATTGCTATGCAAGCTGGGTGATTTACTTCTACTTCTAATTTCCTAGAACACAGGCAAGACCTAAGGGGGGCTACTCCAGAATTATACACAAGTCTAATAGGCTCTTTTCTCACCTCACTAAGATATAGTGCTTCTAATTGAGCTTCTAATAGCGTTTGCCAACTACCATTAACGTAAGTTACAGATACCTGTGAAGACGGAGGTTCTTTACAATTTGTATCTGCGATACAAATTGCTTCAAAAACTTCCATATCCATGTATTTATTGTCCTCATCATAGCTAGACACCAGTTTAGTTAATTTTGTGGTAGTAGCTTGTGAGACTTTTATGATCTCTTGTTTTTCTGTTATATCTGAATGAGAACCAACAAACTGCCTCTCCACGTACGTGAGGGGACGTATGGGATTCACCATGAAAAATCCAATGATAAAGATACAAATCAAAAGAACAACGTTCGAGAGTAGTACACTAGTACGCACATCGCTCTCGAAAGTTGAAAACACTGCCAACTGCTATGACAACTCTTTTAGAAAAAAGAGGAATGAACCAGCGAGATAAAAATAATCGTTTAACTATTAAAAATAAACAAAAAGCATAAAGACCTATAGATAAAGTCTTTAAAAATCGACCAATACGAGCTTTCGCTTAGAAAAGACATAGGCGCCTATCATTCTATAATATCTCTGATGTATTTTTCTCTTTTCCAGGACAATTCTTTAGCTACTTTTTCTTTCTCCCAAGCTAAAAGATCCCGTTTAAATTCGAGTTCCTTTTCTCGCATTTCCAATTCTCTGTAAGCATAGGCTAGCTCTTTAGATTGGTCACGTTCTCTCCAAATATCCACTACCTCATCTAACTTATGGAATAACTGATGGAAAGGCCCATTTTCCACCGAAGTATCTTCGAAATCTAAAGATAAGACACTGATTATATCCTTACAAGCAGACACAATTTTCTTACCTGCTTGCGACTCTCTAATCCAGTAGAGAACTTGTTCCTCATCATTTAAATCCTTTTTACTGCTATCTTCAAAACGTAAGAATTCTTGATATAATTCTTGATGTCCGTCTGCAAGCACTTGAAACAAAGAATCCAAATTACTCAAAACTACATCTGTTTTTTCTTCTTCTATAGAACTAGAAAAATCTCCAATATCAGAATACTCTTCTGTAGACGTCCCCTTGTCTATAACATCTGATATACTTTTCCCATACCCCTGGAATACTACTGTAAAAATAAAAATACACGCCACAATATAAGGTGTTGTAAACATATGACCATTCTTTATAAAGCACGATTCCGAAGAATTATTGAATACTTAGAAATTATAAACCCTAATTTCCCCAAACACAAATTAGAGCAGTTTAGCCCCGATCACAATAAACCTTACTAATATTTCATGTCGAAAATATTTCGCATAATCTAAAGAAAAGCAACTCACTTAAGAGGTAAATACTTTAGATAGTTCCGAAGCCTTTGCTATCATGTAAGGTAAATGTTCATGCTCAACAAAATCATCAACAGATAGGGGTATGCGAACGACTGAAGATGTAATTATTTTCTGGTATTTTAAAACAGCCTTAATTGCTATAGGGTTAGTAGTTTTTGCCAACCAAGAACAAATAACCTGCCACTCTTTTTGGAATTGATGATCTTGAACTGATTTAACATAATACTGAGTTCCTACAGGCCAAGCATTACTACACACGGAGACTAAGCCATAAGCACCTAATCGTGCCATAGTGGGCCATAAACTATCATCTCCACAATATAATCGTAAATGTGGTGTAATCTGTGAATATTTTACGAACATCTCCAGAGATCCCCCAGAATCTTTGATACCCAAGAATTTTGGATGATCTGCTAAAGAGACTACCGTTTCTGGATATAATGGGGTACCTGCTCTTGAAGGAATATTATAGAGAATACCAGGGCTATATACTTGATCTAACAACGTTTCAAACCATAGTGTTTGGCCAGTAATCCCAGGTTTCATGTATATGGGACATGTTAATAAAAACGCGTCGATAGGATAATCATTACAAAACCTAACCCATTCAATAGACTCATACAAAGACACACCTGGTACACCTATGACTATAGGAACCTTCAAACCAAGAGAAAATGTAAAATCTACAATGGATCGTCTCTCTTGGTTTGTCAGAGACATATTTTCCCCTGTACTTCCTAAAACGACAATAGCACTTCCTGATTCTTCCTGAGAAAATAACAAACGTCTAAAACTAACAAAGTCTATTTTATGATCGTCAAGAAATGGGGTAACAGAAGCAGTAAGAAGTTTCATAATTTCTTCCCAATAGAAAACTGGATAAAAGTATACGTAGGGTCATGCGTAGATAAAATTAAACTATAGTAAGTTTTTTTCGCACATAATCACGATGAAGTTGTGTGACAATATATTCGGCATATTTCCCAGAAACAACCAAACTCAGTTTCATGTGATCCTGTGAGCAACAAAAAATATGATCTGACTCATGCTGTAATTTTTCTGTTACCTGTGTAAGCATCGCAGCAGAAGCTAATCCAGAACCTACCATAGTAATTAGTGCACATTCTTTTGTTGTATAAACATCGCCTATTTCTGAGAGCATATGATAAAGAGAATGATAAATACGAGGAGAAATGTCTGCAGAATCAGTCGTAAAGGTAATGGTATTTTCCTTGGATGTAATTATCCCCGGGAGAACTTGACAAGTATGCAAGATATGAATTACTTCTTCCAATACAGAAGAGCTTGCACCTAAGACGAACCATAAATCCTGATTCTTTTTCACAGATAATGCTTTTACCCTAGACTCATAGCTTGATGTCCTATCCATAGCATAAATCCATGTCCCATCTTTGTAATCTTCAAAAATAGAAGTCACGAAAATAGGGATGCTAGAGCGCATGCAAGGAAGAAGCATAGGTGGATGTAGTACCTTAGCACCAAATGTAGCCAAATGTTGCATTTCTTCGAAACTTAACTCAGGAATCAGTTGAGCATCCTCTACGACTCTAGGATCCATAGTGTACACACCACTAACATCCGTATAGATACGAACTTCTTTTGCTTCACTTAATTCTGCAATCAAAGCTGCAGAATAATCACTCCCTCCCCTACCTAATAAAGTTGTCTTGTTTTGTAGATCAGCTCCTATGAATCCCTGAGTGATATAACTTTTCTTCTGACTAAGACCTAGAGACATCCAATTCTCACGCATACAGGCAATGTTAGGATTAGCACGATTATAAGAGCTATCTGTAACAATTACTCTACGCGCCTCTAAAAATTCTATAGGGAAACCACGACTATGACACACATAACCAATTAAAGACGCAGAAATATCCTCTCCTATTGCCAGTATTAAGGCACGATCAGAGCCCTCTATATTGCCATTGTAATCTAGGTAAGAATGTAAAATTTCCAACCATCCCATTAAAGAGAATTCGATTCCTAGATCACCAATAATCAAATTATGTGTATTCGTTATTTTATTAATGATTCGTTCACGACCTCCTTTAGTCTCCATACAAAAAGCATCTAATAAATCAGTAATCCCAGCGATGGCACTTACAACGACAAAATTTGGCCTGTAGTTGCAAATAATATCTACGACTACTTTTATATTTATAGCTGTTCCCAAACTTGTTCCGCCGAATTTGTAGACTACTGGCGACATGAACACTCTCCGAAATATTGAGAAAAATAAAACTCCATATTTCTTAGAACAGCTCCAGCGGCACCTCGAACAAGATTATGGACTAATACATTCATTTTAATCGTTTTATTATCGCCACCATATTTTAAAGGGCCGATGTGAACGCGCATATCATCGTCCATTAAATCTTTCCTAGCCTGAGGATGCCAAGGAGAGTCATATAACTGATAAATACTCGAAAATCTCTCATTCCTAACATGATAACATTCTAATATATCCCTAATATCAACTGCCTGTGTAAAAGTGATATGAAGCGTTAAAGTGTGTCCATACACAACAGGAACACGGTGAACACTTACAGAAATAGGAATATCAGCAGGAGAGTTAACTTCTCCGAGTATTTTCAACGTTTCTAGTCGAATTTTCTCTTCTTCATTAGGTATGTAAGGTACCGTGTTAGCCACAATATCCATAGAAGATAACCCTGGATAACCAGCACCACTGACAGATTGTAGGGTAACAATATGTAGGTTAGAAATTCCAAAAACCTGTAATGGATCCAAAGCTAAGGCTATACCGGAGACACAACAATTAGAATTTGTGATCATACGACCTGGAAATGGCTGCTCACATACTAAACGCATATGCTCCAAATTCACTTCCGGAATAATAATAGGAACCTGAGGATGCATTCTATAAGCTGAAGAATTGGAAAAAACAATTTTCCCACGAGATAGGCAATAATATTCATATTCCCGAGCTACTCTACAGGGCAAAAAGGAAACAATAACGTCAGATTCAACTTCCTCAATAAGCTTTATAGGTATATGACCTACGCAAGTTGGCATAGGAATTAAAGGCTCTTGCCAATTGCATACAGAATGGTAGGACAACCCTCTTTTTTCTTCCGAAGCAACCAACTCAGCAATATCCCAAGGATAATGCTTATACAAAAGAGCTATAAACTTCTGGCCCACAAGTCCGGTAGCACCTAGAACAGCCACACGCATATTTTCCCTAACTGTATTCGTACTATTACCCGAGACACTTGTATTTCTTAATCCAAAAAATCAACTTGTACATTGCTCAAGGTAAGCGCAGACGAAAATTCCGCCCTTTCAACAAAACTAAGAAACGTCTATGCCACTAATAAGAAGCTGTCAGAGCCTTGGGAAGATACTTAAAAACAAAAAATCCCAAGAAATTAGAAATCAAAGAATCTCAGAAGCGTACATTTTAATGACGCTTTTATTTTTTAAGCAAGTAATGTTCGTTTTCATAATGCAATGTTGAAAACATCCTTAGGTCCGTAATACCCTGGACCAGGTTTAACATAATTAAACCAATTCAAAATACGCAAAACTCCTTCAGCGAAGATTTCCCTAGAAAATACTGTGTGGCAAATAGAAACCTGTTCTGAATCGCTAACGAAACTAACCTCGTGTTCACCTGGAATATTACCTACACGGGATGCGAGCACTTCTATGGTTTTGTTATTCTCGGATGTCCCTAACAAAGAATATTCCTCTTGGCGAGCCTCTTTCTTGGCGCGTTGAATAGTATATGCTAAATCCATAGCTGTTCCTGAAATAGCATCCTTCTTTTTACGATGATGAGTTTCGCGAATACGTATATCATATGTGTCATCAAAGACTTGCGCCAGTACACTAGCTAGCACTTTTTGTATATAAGCACCTAAACTGGTATTAGAAGATACATAAATTGGCACAATCTTTGATAATCTTTTTAGCTTCGATTGAACAGTTTTCCCATATCCTGTTGTTCCTAATATTATAGGTTTTGGACGTTTAAACAAACAATCAACAAGGCGCTCCGTAAATTCAAAAGATGAAAAATCTACGAGTATATCGTTATTTTCTATAACGTCGTCCAGAGTATATGAACTACTTTTGGAGAATCCGGGGCCTAAGGAGTAACCAGACTGATTTGCTAACTGATCTCTGATCAATGTCCCCATTCTTCCACTAACACCAATAATACCAACCTTCATTACTACACCTACTTCCTATAGCTTTGTGCAACATAGACAAAAATCTCGCCTAACTATAAAATTCGGAAACTTCTAATTCTTAAAGATTAATTTTTGTTCAATCCCAACATAATCATCCTACTATTCTCAATGCTATAGAGCTCATATTATGGATTGCCAAGTTCTAGATTTACCAAATGAAATCCAGAGACACTGGAGCCTGATTTTATCCTCCCGCCTTGCTTTATGGCAGCGTCATTGCTCTCAAGAATTCTTCGATTATCTCGAAACACTTGAATTGTTATCCACTAATCTTCCAGACTTCCATAATATACAAAAAATAATCCAAGAGAAAGCGCAGTTCTCTCTCATCATAACCCCTGAAAAAGTAGCCCCACAAGATTACTTACATCTTCTTAGTCAGAAATGCTTCCCCATATCTCAATATGTTCGCCCTATAGAAAATAATAATTTTTCTCTAATTCCTGATATAGTACATGATTTATTGTGTCACGTTCCCTGGTTACTTTCTCCACACTTTGCTTCCTTTTTTCACAAGATGGGGATTTTATTTAAAGAAGCCCAAAAAAGAGCTCTTCTTTTTCAACATAGTGACAAAAAAAAATTCGCCCTAGATAGGTATATCTCAGTTATAACGCAATGTTTTTGGTTTTCTGTAGAAACGGGGTTGATCAAAAAACATGGAGAAAAGAAAGCATACGGGGCTGCTTTACTTAGCTCACCCGTAGACTTAACTCATATTTTTTCAACAAAAGCAACACATTACTGTTGGAATCTAGAGAAAGTAATCTTGCAGGATTTTGACCCCAGCCATCTTCAAAATATTGCTTTTGTAATTCGAGATTTTGAAGAGTTACCCACTACTGTAGATAGCATGCTTGATCTTTTAAACAGAGGGCTATTAGATTTTGAGAACTTATAGATAAGCTCCCATGAAGACTTGGTCTCCTTTGCAAGAGTTCGTTCAGACGGTAAATAACTGCTTTCATTCCCAAAAAAATGTAAAGGTTATATAGACTTTTTTGAAGAACGTTGTCAATTTTAATGTCGAGCCCTCTTATAGATGGGGTTTCGATCTATTTACTAGAAAATAGATTATGGATATGCATTGTCAGAAAACAACACTACTGTCTTATCTATCACTTGCCTTTTCTTTAATCCTAATTCTCTCTAATTTAATCTTTGCTCCCAGACTAATTATTACCAAGTATTTTACTCTACCTGGCGGTTTAATCTTTTATCCTTTCACTTTTTTACTTTCGGATATAGTGAACGAAATCTATGGCTCCAAGAAAGCCAAGCAAATAGTTTATTCTGCATTTGTAGGTAATGCCGCATCTGTCTTATTGGTACAAATCTTTTCTATTTTACCTACAACACGCCCTGAAATACATGAAGCATGGAAGCTAGTTTTCGACCTTAACCCGTTTTGTCTATTTTTTTCGTTCACTGCTTTTTTAGCTTCTCAATATCTTGATATTTTCTCATTCTCGCTTCTTAAAAAAACATATCCCAATGGCTCATTATGGATGCGGAGCAACATTTCTACCTGCCTTTCTCAAATCATCGACACCCTGATTGTAGATCTAGGCATTGTTTATATTGGTATGGGCCTTTCTCTTACAAAGACCTTTTATATCATGACATGTTCTTACTCTTATAAAGTATTCTTTAGTTTAATAACCTCTCCGATTCTATGTTTTTTAGTTAAGAAAATTAACCATTTTATTGATTTTACCAAACAAACTGAAGATTAGTTGTTAATTAAAAATTTGTTAACAAAAAAAATAAACAAGAAAATACACTTTATATAAGTCGAGATTGTTTTATAATATGACCAGAATTCAATAAATCAGTTAATGGCATCATTTCTCATCTCAGAATCTGCACCCGGATTCTCCAAAAATTTGCTTACCATCCCTACATCAAAGTGGTTAAACGAAATAAACCAGAGCAATATGTCGGGATCGAAATCTTTTACCCAAGCAAACTTCTTGGATAAAATATCGAGGGTACTATTAGCCATCTTTTGTATTTTGGTCACTCTTGGATTAATCCTTATTTTTCTACCTGTACGAAAATTACTAGACCTAGACATTTATGCAGATGACAGCATAGTTATTAGTAACCAGTTTGCATCCTTATATCAACTCCCGCACAAATATATCCCTAATCAATATCACATAACTGGATGGGATACTGATGATTTAATTTCGTTTGGTAATTTTATAAAGAAAATACATCCAAAATTATCTTCTTTATCATTCTCAAAAATAATATCTATATACAATGCAGAATCGATTACTCACGGCGACTTACTTGTAGAAAAAAATAAAACAGAACATTCAGTTACAGATAACATTTCAGAAGATTCTGTATCTCAGACTAAAAATTTTGTTTTAGCTTATCCTCTGTGGCATCATCCATTAGCAACTTCTCCTGAAGATATGTGGTGCAAAATGCGGGAGCACGCTTTGTTTCAACACATAGGGTTGTCACACTGGACATTGTTGATTGTTAACACGGAACTAAGAGAAGTAGTGTTCTTTGATAGCTTGGCTAATTATATTAACAATAGCGTATTGGACCCTATGCTGTCTGACATTGCTAAAGTTTCAGGGCAGATGTATCCCTTAGAAAATCAAACACAAGATTTTACTATTAAAAAGGCAGCTGCTACTCCTTTACAACAGGATGGAACATCCTGTGGTATCTGGGTTGCTTGGTATTTAGACAAATATTTGAGCAACCCAGAATTTTCTTTGAGTAATCTAGACGCTAATAGAGCTCAATCCCTATTACACCAATTTTATAAAAATACCTGTTCTCAACTTGCTACCGCTAAATTATCTTCCTCTTCTTTGAGTATTCAGCGAGAAACATAGAGACTTTTCGACAAAATATTTGGAATAAATCATATTCTTTATGTAGATTTTCCCGGGGTGGAAGTACGACTATTTCTTGCATATGGGCTATTGGGTGTTTCATTTAACCGTATTATTCCTTTTAGTTTTTGCGCCCATGAAGCTTGTAGGTTCTCCGAATATGCTGTCGTTCCGTATAGATTCATAGGACCGTCTGTTACCTCATAAAAGCGTAGATAATTTCACAAGAGAATTTTCCGTATGTATAAGGTTACGATTTACAAGGCTCTTGCCTTATGTGCAATTCTAGGTAGTGTTGTTATGTTTTCTCTACGTGCCGAAGATAAACCATATGTTGTCGTAACTGGCTCTACAGGAGAACTGGGCTCTGTAATATCTAGGCACCTTTACCAAAAAAATTATGATCTTCTTCTTATCGGCAGACAAAAGAGCAAACTTCTTAATTTACATAAAAACTGCCCATCCTGCACTACCTTATGTGTAGATTACAGCCATCCTGGATATGTTACAGATTATAAATCAACGATCAAAGCTGAAAATAGATCTATATCTGGTCTTATCATCATTACCCCCAGACCTATTTGGGGAGGAGTATTGCAATCTCCGGAATCATGGGAAGCTATACTACAAACTACATTTATTGCACAAACGGCTCTAATTCAAGCGACTATTCCTTACATGCCCCCGGGAAGTGCTATCGTTATCATTGGAGGCACCACGTCTGTGCAGCACCAGCCTACTTTTGGATTGTCGTGTGTTATTCGTCGTATGTGGACGGCTTATGCTAAAGCCTTATCTCATGAATTAGGTGCGAAAGGCATCCGTGTTAACGTCGTATCCCCAGGAATTGTCTTAACTCCATTTCACGAAAAGCGCATTAAAGAGAGAGCTCAAAAGCATAATACTACATATCTTCAGGAATATGAAAAAGATTCTGCGAGCATCCCTTTAAGACGACACTGCTATCCTGAAGAGGTAGCCAAAACAATAGAGTTTTTCTTGTCATCATCCGCTTCTTTTATTTCAGGAACTAATCTACTTTTGGACGGAGGATTCACTCTTTCGCTTTATTAGTGAAACAGTAATCGAAGGTTAACTCAGACAATAGAAATATAGTAGCAACACCCACTACTAACTTGACTTCCTTCTATCATTGATATAAGTAGCTAGCTCTCAAAGCTCTCCTAAAACTTTTATTTTAATGATACTCTATAATTATGAATAAAGAACCTCTTGACTTCCCTTTGTCATTTATGTAAACATCTCGCACCCAGAGATTTCTCCAAAAAATTCATTTTAGGGATACCTTATGGATGCGAATAAAGAAGCTGTTGTTTGGTCACTAGAAGCAATCGGAGAAATCTATCATTCTCCTGTTTTCGAACTTATTCATAGAGCTAACGCTATTTTAAGAGCTAATTTTCCTCACTCTGAACTACAAACATGTCATTTGATCTCAATTAAAACTGGCGGATGTTCTGAAGATTGTGCCTATTGCGCCCAATCATCTCGATACCAGACTTCAGTCAAACCGGAGCCTATGATGAAAATAAATGATGTTCTGGAACAAGCAAAGCATGCGATTGCAGCAGGAGCTACCCGTGTTTGTTTAGGAGCAGCCTGGAGGGAAGTAAAAGATAATCATCAATTTGATCGTACACTCGCTATGATTAAAGGGATCACTGATATGGGTGCTGAGGTCTGCTGTGCTTTAGGTATGCTATCTCCTGGCCAAGCAGAAAAACTCTATGAAGCTGGCCTTTATGCTTATAATCATAATCTAGACTCTTCTGAGGAATTTTATAAAACTATCATTACGACAAGAAAATATGAAGATCGTCTGAATACCCTCGATGTAATTCATAACTCCGGCATCAGCACGTGCTGCGGAGGAATCGTTGGTATGGGGGAAAGTGTTGATGATCGCATCAAATTGCTACATACTCTAGCCTCGAGAAATTATGCCCCCGAGTCTGTACCAATTAATATGCTATGGCCTATTGAAGGAACCCCTTTAGCAAATCAAGATCGACTTTCTTTTTGGGAATTGCTACGTACTGTTGCAACAGCTCGCATAGTTTTTCCTCATTCTATGGTTCGACTTGCTGCAGGACGTTCTTTTCTTTCTATTGAACAACAAACCTTATGCTTCTTAGCTGGTGCTAATTCTATATTCTACGGTGAAAAGCTTCTCACAGTGAAAAATAGTGACGTAAACGACGATAACTTCATGCTGGACTTGCTAGGCATGCATCATCGTCCAGCGTTTTCTGTAGAAAGAGGCAATCCATGCCATTCCACTTGCTGTTAAAGTCAAACCTGAATCAACAAAAGAAAAAGGGTATATATCGAGAACTATCTTGTTATCCCAATCTTGTGGATTTGACTTCCAATGACTACTTAGGTTTGTCTAGATCTAGAGAATTTAAGAAATCTCTTGAAAACTCTTTTAATCAGATTTCGCAATTAGGATCGACAGGATCGCGTTTATTGTCAGGACACTCTACTTATGCTCAGGAAGTAGAGAAAAAAATAGCTGAATATCATGGGATGGAAGATGCCTTGGTGTTCAATAGCGGGTATACTGCAAATTTAGGATTGCTGTCCTCCTTGGCAACAGCTCAAGATAGAATAGTCTATGACATACGTATTCATGCCTCTATCCACGATGGCATCCGCTTGTCAAAAGCTACAAGTTTTCCCTTTCGTCATAATGATGTTGCGCACTTAAAACAAAGATTAGCACGCCCTCATAATGGTAATACCTTTGTGTGTATAGAGTCTATTTATTCACTGCATGGTTCTGTAGCACCCCTGCAAGCTATTTGTGAATTATGTAATGAATATTCAGCTTATCTAATAGTAGACGAGGCGCATGCTTTAGGAATACTTGGAGAGCAAGGCGAGGGTCTTGTATCTTCACTAGGACTACAAAACTCCGTAGCTGCAACAGTGTATACATTCGGCAAGGCTCTAGGAATACATGGGGCGGCAGTTGCTGGACAATCCGTGCTAAAAGATTACCTCATTAATTTCTGTCGTCCATTCATTTACACTACAGCACCATCGCACCACACTTTCTTACTAATAGATCTCGCATATCAATATAATCAAGCTGCAACATCACAGAGAAAACACTTGCAAGATCTTACTCTTTATTTCCGAAGAGTGGCATCGACATTGGGATTGTCGATATCTGAGGAAAACTCTACAACCCCTATTCAATCTATATGTGTTCCTGGACATGTCATGGTTCGTACGTTAGCATCCAAGTTACAAGAACATGGCTTTGACGTTCGCCCTATTGTTAGTCCCTCAGTACAGAAGAACAAAGAACTTTTAAGAATATGTTTACACGCTTTTAACACCAAAAAAGAAGTTGACGCCTTCCTTCTTAAATTACACGAAATTAGAAAAGATATATGCGTATCATTGTAGCTGGAATTCATACGGGTGTAGGAAAAACTCTTACTAGCGCAATCCTTACACAAGTATTAAACGCGGAATATTGGAAACCTATACAAGCAGGTTCTCTAGATTTTACGGATACTGATTTCGTTCGTAAACTTACAGGAGCTAAATGTCATCCTGAAAGTTATTGCTTTGCGCATAGCCTATCACCTCATTTATCAGCACGTCTAGAAAATACCTCTATAGATGAAAACAAAATTCGCATTCCCGAGACACCCTCTCATTTAATCATAGAAACATTCGGGGGCTTCCTCTCTCCATGTACTACTCAGATACTTCAAGGAGACTTATTGTCGACATGGCCTTGCCAATGGGTACTTGTCAGTTCACATTATCTCGGTAGTATTAACCATACTTTCTTGACACTAGAGGCCATGACAATGAGAAACTTAGATATTTTAGGGTTGGTATTAAATCAATATCCTAGGAAAGAACAGGAAGATATTATAGAACTCTCCAAACTACCTCTCATAGGTGCCATACAGCATGAACATAGTATTTCCAAGGAGAGAGTGCTATATTATGCTAGCTTATGGAAAAAAAATTTAAATCTATTAGATAACGTCTGCTCTCCAATACTAAAAAGATGAAAAGCATGGCTTCTTATATTTGGCATCCGTTCTATCAACCACGCTTAGATCCTGAGCCCTTACATATTGTTCGAGGGTCGGGTGCTTACCTATATACCGCAGACGAAACGAAGTATCTAGATGCCATATCATCTTGGTGGTGTAACCTCCATGGGCACGCCCATCCTTTCATAGCAAAAAAAATTGCACAACAAGCAAGACAACTGGAGCATGTAATTTTTGCTAACGCTACGCACCCACCAGCAATAGACCTCGTTAACAAACTTATTCCTATACTTCCTAAAGGTATAAAGCGCTGTTTTTTTTCTGACAATGGTTCTTGTGCGATAGAAGTAGCAATAAAAATGGCTACGCAATACTTTCATAACCAACGAATAAAAAAACAAAGTTTCGTTTGCTTACGTGATGGCTATCATGGAGATACCATAGGAGCAATGTCCTTAGTAGCACCAACTGTATTTTCGCAACCATTTCACCGATTACTTTTTAAAAGTGACATCATAGATCCCCCTATCTATGGGCAGGAAGAGAAATCAATAAAACAAGCAGAATCCCTGTTCTCGACAAATAGAATAGCCGCATTTATTTACGAGCCCGTTGTACAAGGTGCTGCGGGGATGAGAATGTATAACCCCGAAGGTCTAGATGCTATTATCAAACTTGCAAAACATTATGGAGTCCTCTGCATTGCGGATGAAATTTTTACAGGTTTTGGACGTACAGGCCCCCTATTTGCTTCAAATTACATGTCGACCCCTCCCGATATTATCTGTCTGTCAAAAGGATTAACAGGTGGGTTCCTTCCTTTAGCAATTACAGCAACCTCTGAAGCAGTTTATCAACAATTCGTATCACAACAAAGAGACAAGTCCTTTCTTCATGGTCATACATATACAGCTAATCCTCTAGGATGTGCTGCTGCATCTGCATCTTTAGACCTTACACTCTCACCAAGATGCCAAGATCAGCGTACCATGATCGAGAATTGTCATAAGGAATTCCAGAAAAGCTATGGATCACAGTGGCAACGGTGTCATGTTTTAGGAACAATTTTAGCTTTGGATTATCCAAGTTCCTCCTCTGGATATTTCTCTGATTTACGAGATCCTCTTCATCACTTCTTCTTAAAACAAAAAATTCTTTTGCGTCCTTTGGGAAATACTATTTATGTTGTACCTCCCTATTGCATTAGTAAAAAAGATCTTAAAACAATTTATCATTGCCTTCAGGATACCCTATGCTTACATCTAAAATAACAACATTCATATCCTATGCCGAACAGCTATCGAATCTCCTTGAATCAATCGTAGAATCAGATGAGTTACATGCTAAGTGGATCAATACCCTATCATTTTTAGAAAACTGTGGAGCAAAGAAGATATCTCTTAGTGAGCACCCAACTAAAGTACAAAAAGAAGTTCTTAAACATGCTTCAGAAGAGTTCCGTCATGCTTTTTATCTGAAGACACAAATCTCAAAAATTCCTAATCAAATGCTACCTAACTATTCTCTTAACAGAATATTAGGGGGATTTGCGTCTTTACATTATTTGAATAACTTGGACTTATACACATGTAGACTGCTAAAAAATCGCTACTGTCTTCTAGGACAACAGCTTAAAACTACAGCCTATATTCTCGTTACATCGGCTATAGAAATACGAGCATCAGAGTTATATCCATTATATCAGGACATACTTAAATCGAAGCAAAGTAAAATAACAGTAAAATCTATCATCCTAGAAGAACAAGAACATTTAAAAGAAATGGAGAATGAACTTACACACATTCCCCATTACGAAACTCTTTTATCCTATGCATGTCAAATTGAAAGCAATCTTTGTTCCAATCTCATCAATACTTTAAAAAATGATGTACAGTTATTTTATCATTCAATCTAGTAATGGTTGTCGAAAATCTTAGACTAGAAATAGACGGTTCAGGCAACCTTTCTTCTTAGGTAAATAAATAAGTCCAAGAATAATGCTTATTTATAAGATATTGCCCTCTTCAGTTTGTGGGAATGCTTGTATTCCTCCTTCTAAGTCGCATACTCTACGGGCCGTTCTTTGGGCGGCCGTTTCTCAAGGAAACTCATACATATACAACTATCTTCCCTCTCCTGATACTGTATCTATGATACTATCGTGTCAAAAAATGGGTGCAGATATTTCTAAACATGGGTCACTTTTAAAAATCAAGGGGGCGAAATCTCCTTATTTTCCAGAAGGTACAGTAATAGATGCCGGCAACTCAGGAATCGCATTCCGATTTCTTACAGCATTTGCTGCCATAGCATCGGAAAATATAGTGATCACAGGATCCGAACAACTTGCCAGGCGCCCCATAATTCCTCTTATAAAAGCCCTACAAAATTTCGGAGCGAAATTTACTTATCAGGGGAACCCCCTACCTTTTAAAATATCAGGCCCCTTATCTTCCGGTTATACAGAAATTTGTGGAAGCGATTCCCAATATGCTTCAGCCCTAGCTATAGCGTGCTCCTTATCACCTGGTCCTTTTTCTTTTACTATCGTAAATCCTAAAGAACGTCCCTGGTTTGACTTAACACTTTGGTGGTTAGACAAGATGCATATTCCCTATACTAATTCAGAAACAACTTACTCTTTCCCAGGGTATGCAAAACCTCAGTCCTTCACCTATACTGTTCCAGGTGATTTTAGCAGCGCATCGTTCATTGCCGCTGCTGCGTTACTGTCTAAGTCTCCGTATCCTACCCGTTTGGAAAATTTAAAAGTTTCTGATATCCAGGGAGATAAGGAATTGTTTTTTGTTTTAAAAAATCTAGGGGCTAATATCCTGTTCGAAGAGGATAGTATTACCGTATATCCTTCTAAGTTTTCTGGAGGCGTAATTAACATGGACCCTTTCATAGACGCGCTTCCTATCCTTACAGTACTTTGTTGTTTTGCTGAAAGTCCTTCATACTTATACAATGCGACTGGTGCAAAAAATAAAGAAAGTGACCGTATCCTTACGATTACTGAAGAACTACAGAAAATGGGAGCCTGTATTCAGCCTTGCCATGATGGTCTGCTAATTAATCCCACTCCTTTATATGGAGCTTCTTTAAATTCTCATAATGATCACAGAATTGCTATGGCATTAACAATAGCAGCTATGTACGCATCTAGTGAAAGCTTATTACACGATACAGAATGTATAAACAAAACTTTCCCAGGCTTCTGTTATACTATGCAATCATTACAAGCCAATATAAAAGAATACTATGAAGATATTTCTATGCGGTCTTCCAGCATCAGGAAAGACTTTATTTGGAAAAGCTCTCTCTAGTTACCTCTCATTACCTCATGAAGATGTTGATGATTTAATTGTAAGTAACTACGGTTGTGAAATATATTCTTCTGTTTCTAAAATCTTTCTAGGTTATGGAGAAGAAATATTTTCTCGCTACGAGATGAATGTGCTTCTTTCTTCCCCTTATGAGATCAGTGTTGTATCTTTAGGAGGAGGAACAGTGATGCAAAAATCTGCTTATCAGATAATTAACTCAAAGGGCATTTTGATTTTCCTATCCACGCCCCTACCTGTAATCTATCAAAGACTCTCTCAACGTGGTCTCCCTGAAAGATTAAAGACAGCTTCTAATTTAGAGGAAGTTATGCATAAACGTGTCGCATATATGGAAGAAATTTCCGACTATGTATTCCGTATGGACGATATCGACATTCTAAGTGAACAAGAATTGCTCTCAGCATGTGAATCTTTAGTCAACAAGTTAGCATTATGAAAAATCGTTTCGGTTCACTGTTCTCTTTAACTACATGGGGAGAATCTCATGGCCCAGCGATAGGTGCTGTTATTGATGGATGCCCAGCCGGTATCGAATTATCTTCCCAAGATTTTATACCAGCAATGGCGAGAAGACGTCCTGGAAAAAAAGGAACTTCTCCACGCTGTGAGCTTGACCATGTAGAGATTCTCTCTGGGGTTTACAAAGGGAAAACAACGGGGACACCTATTTCCTTACTAATTCGTAATATCGACGTTAACAGTACTTCTTATCAAAATCATTGTTACCGCCCAGGACATGCAGAATATGCTTATGAAAAAAAATTCGGAATTGCTGATTATTTAGGAGGAGGAAGATCATCCGCAAGAGAAACAGCATGTCGTGTAGCAGCTGGAGTTATTGCAGCTAAATTACTTGCACATTACGACATTTATAGCTTAGCATTCCTTTCACAAATAGGACCACTACAGTCAAATTGTTATCCCCAATTTTCTAAACAACTGGCAGAAAAAATTTATCTCTCAAAGTTCTTTTCTTTACTACCTGAAGAGGATGTTCTTTCTCTTATAGAAGAGACACAAAAGCGTGGAGATTCTATAGGAGGTGCAGTTACTTTCATCACCTCTCCCATCATGGAGGGGTTAGGCGAACCTTTATTTTATAAAACACATGCTGCCCTCGCTCTAGCACTTATGGGATTACCTGCAGCAAAAGGTTTTGAGATAGGATTAGGATTTGACTGTGCAGAAATGTATGGCTCACAGTACACTGACCCCTTCATTAACTCTAGAGAAAAAGGTATTTCTTTACAGTCAAATCGCTGTGGCGGGACGCTTGGAGGTATCACTGTTGGTAATCCTCTTGAAGGCCGCGTGGCATTTAAACCTACATCATCGATACGCCTACCTATAGCTACTATAAGTAAAACTGGAGACTCCTTGTCGTATGTTACGGAAACATCGGGACGACATGATCCTTGTGTAGCAATACGAGCTGTGCCAGTAGTGGAGGCAATGGTAAATTTAGTATTAGCTGATTTGTTATTACAACAACGGTGTTCGCAGTTATGATAGAAAATATTGTCAATAATCCCCACATTGTAAAATTAGTTCACAATTTCTTTCATAAAAAGCTATTTAGCTCGATACCTACATCATCTCCTTTGGTGATCATTACTGATGATTGTGTAAAAGATAAGGTTATTCCTCCTATTACTGATTTTTTAAAGTCGATAGGATACGAGGTGAATATATTGTCCTTTCCCCCAGGAGAGCAAAATAAAACCTGGGAAACGTTTATTTCTCTTCAAAACCAGTTAGTAGAAATGAATATCTCCCCAGGTGCCACTATGATAGGAATTGGCGGTGGTATTGTTCTAGATATGGCAGGATTTCTTGCTTCTACTTACTGTCGTGGTATGAGGCTATTTCTTGTTCCTACGACGATAACTGCTATGATTGACTCCAGTATTGGGGGAAAAAATGGAATCAACTTTCGAGGATTAAAAAATCGATTGGGGACCATTTACCTACCCAAAAGCGTATGGATTTGCCCAGAATTTTTATCTACTTTACCTAGGCATGAATGGCACAATGGTATTGCCGAAGCAATCAAGCATGGGTGTATTGCGGATGCATATCTTTGGGAATTCTTAGAAAATTACAGTGAAACATTGTTTTCTTCACCACCGGTACTGAATGAATTTATCAAAAGAAATTGTTTAATAAAATCTGCTATTGTCGCACAAGATCTAAAAAATCGTGGGATTAGAAAAATTCTTAACTTTGGTCATTCAATAGGACATGCTATAGAAACACTCTCTTTTGGCTATGTCAGTCATGGGCTATCAGTAAGTGTAGGTATGGTAATCGAGATGAAAATATCCCTTAGATCGGGAATTATGAAAAATCCGCAGCTAATAGATAAGCTCTCTTGCCTACTGAGTAAATTCCATTTGCCTACACACTTGAAGGATTTATCATCCCTAATACCAGAAGAATTCCAAAAAAATGTATTTTGTCCTCAAAATATCATTCACACACTAAGTTATGACAAAAAAAACCTTATAAAATACTGTCCTAAAATTGTTATGTTAGAACATTTGGGAAAAGTTGCATCTTTTAATGGCACATATTGCATTGCTCCCAAAATAGATCTGTTATACCAAATTTTGTCAGAAGAATGTCATGTTATGTGCAACAATTAGCGGCCCTTCTTTCCTAGAAGCAAAAACACAAATTTTACATTCCTTACCTCTGGTTGATGCCATAGAACTGCGGGTTGATCGCTTTTCAGAAGTTTCTAATAACGAGCTAGCATCATTGGTACGGCTAGCAAAAAGAACTATTCTAACATTTCAAAAACCTATACAGCTAACACGAGCACAGTGGGTTCTAAAAATTCAAGAACTAGCTGACCTATGTCCTGACTATTTAGATGTTGATAAAAGTTTCCCTAAAAATATCCTAAATCGAATTCGCAGTAAACATCCTCAAATCAAGATCATACTCTCTCACCACAGTAATACTTGGGAACCTATCAATGAACTGTACAATGTAATAAGTAAAACTCAGGTAGATTATTACAAAATTGCAGTGACTCCACAATCATCTCTAGAAACTCTACAATGTATGTGTCAAAAGCAGTCACTACCAGATAACGTAACTGCTATTTGTATGGGCAACTATGGTATTCCCGCCCGCGTTCTTTCTCCTTTAGTCAACAACAACATTAATTACTCCTCTGGTATAGGGGCTCCTCAAGCTGCTCCTGGGCAATTATCTGTTACAGAACTACTATCCTATAATTATTCCAATCTAACCCCGGATGCAAATATCTATGCATTAATTGGCAATCCTGTCAATCGTAGCATCAGTCATCGTTCACATAATCATTTTTTCTCCTTACTCGGAATATCGGCAAGCTATGTAAAAATTCTCCTAAACGCCGAGGAATTACCAGAATTTTTCAAACTAGCACACCAACTAAATTTCAAAGGAGTTAGTGTGACAATGCCTTTAAAAACTGAGGTATTAAAACATGTTGATATCCTTGATCCCACAGTCTTATCCTGTCAATCTTGCAACACACTTGTCTTTGATCAGAACAAAATCGTAGGCTACAATACTGATGGGCTCGGTCTTCTTAACTTGATGTGTAATTATGGTATATCTATCAAAAACAAGAGTATTGCAATTTTAGGTGCAGGAGGAGCTGCGAAGGCTATAGCAACGACTCTTTCTCGTTTTGGAGGTAATGTCTATATATTCAATCGTAGTAAACCAGCAAGAGATGAACTCGCCGATCTCTGTTCAGGTAAATCTTTCCCCCTTGATATGCTTTCGGATGCTTTCCCTATAGATATAATTATTAATTGCCTTCCTCCAAATATACCCTTCAAGGAAATCTTTGCTCCTATTGTCATCGATATTAATACACAATCAAGAACAAGCCCCTATTTAGAAAAATCTAGAGAATACGGGAGTGTGGTTTTATACGGATACCAAATGTTTATGGAGCAGGCTCTTCTTCAATTTGCGTTCTGGTTTCCAGGAAGACTATCACCTACTTTATGTGCACAATTCCGGCAAGAAGTAACGCGTATTATGACTGAGGAATCACAGTATGCAAACAAAGAAATCAAAGCGATTGCTTAATCATCTCAAGGAATTTCTATAAAAATTGCCCTCATTTTCATATTATCTCTTTATCTCTTCAGCTTTTAAACGGGGTGTAAATATGTTTGGCTTCTGGTTGTTTATCTGCTTTCTTTGGTTCCCTAGCTGTCTTTTATCCACAGAATCTTTTCGTAAAGTTGAAGTAAAATCTATCCACGAAGTTGCTGGAGATATTTTGTTCGATACTACAAACTTTTGGCTTATCCTCGATATCGATGATACTTTACTAGAGGGCGCAGAAGCTTTAACTCATTCCATGTGGATGACAAAAACAATAGAAGGATTTCAACAACTAGGCTTTTCAGAACAAGAATCTTGGGAAACGACCTATCCTTACTGGCTAGAATTTCAAGAAAAAGGCTCGGTCAAACCTATAGAACCTGCAATGAAGCTATTAATTGAAAAAATACAAGAGAAGGGCCAACCCTGCTTCGCATATACTGAAAGAAGAAAAGAAACACAAGCTATTACTCTAAAGCAACTCGCATCTGTACAAATACAGTTCAAACCTAATCTAAATTTACCTGACCAGTTACCTACTTCTATATTATTTGCCTCAGGAATTCTTTTTGGTAATGAGATACACAAGGGTCGCGGGTTGTCCCTATTTTTGGACGCCCTAACTATCCATCCAGAAAAAATTATCTATGTTGATAACGATTACTATAATGTCGTTCGTGTTGGAGAGCTATGTAAATCTCGTAATATTTCTTTCTTCGGTATTGTTTATAGAGCACAAAAATTCTTTCCACCAATCTATTTATCTGAAATAGCTAAAATTCAATATACTTACTCTAAAAAACTGCTTAGTAATGAAGCTGCTGCCCTACTGCTAAGACATCAAATGATAGAATAACTATTCTTCTAAAACCCGAAAATTATGGAATTAAAACAACTATTTTTTTTAGAGTCTGGAGCAAGGGCATGTCTTCTATTGTGTTTGCTTCATGGTGTTCTTTCGTTCTCTTCTACTGACTAGCTTATACGCATGTAATGTTCTTTCACTTTCCGCGTATGCTTCGTGTTCTAAGGATGATTCTAGTGAGCACTCTAAATTAGAGAAGCGATGTTTTTCGTCTGTCGACTGTTCTTTCAATGATGATCAAAACTGCAACAAATCAGAAAGACGTCATGTTCTTTCTCCCGTGAAAGAAGTATTGGAAGACAGGCCTTGGCACAAAGGATTCTCATTTACTAAACTGACGCAATCCTTACAAAACGCTACGAATGCTGAAATTTCTTTAGAATGTGGTGTGTTGCCCCAATGGTTTTATCCTCATCGAGCTTTAGGATCTGCAATAGATGAAGAATCACCGTCCTGTCAGGTATTCTTGTCCCCGGAAGTAACTTGGGAATTATATAACACACCAATAGCAGGAACAGGAACCTTTGAGTTTTCCTATACATTGATACGCTATTGGAAGAATAATGCAGAAAATGCCAATCGTTGTTTGGGAATCGCTTGTGAAATTAATGATTATAGTTCACGGACAAATATATTATCACAGCTAAGCTTCTCACAAACTTTCCCCGGTAAGTTTCTGACAGTTTGCATAGGCCAGTACAGTCTATATAATATAGATGGAACACTTTATGATAATGATCAGCTAACAGGTTTTATTAGTTATTCTTTATCGCAAAACGCGAGTGCAACTTATTCTTCCGGAAGTATTGGTGCCTATGTGCAAGTCAATCCAATACCAAATCTTGCAATTCAAGTAGGTTGCCAAGATGCCTATAACATCCTGGGAACAGCTTTCGAGCTAAAGAATTTACAAAAAAACAAGTATAATTTTTATGGATATTTGTCCTGGTCTCCACAAAATAGATTCGGTAGCGGTCAATATTCTGCTCTCGTCTATGCTACAAGAAAAGTACCTGATCAACTTTCACAGACAACAGGATGGTCTCTAAACTTCGGACAAGATTTAGGCAAAAAACTCTATCTATTCGGAAGATGGAACGGAGCAACTGGTTCTGTTTATAGTATTAACAGATCTTATGTTCTTGGTTTAGCTTCAGCTAATCCAATAAATCGTAATTCTCAAGATCTATTGGGCATAGCTGCAGCTAGAAATAAAGTTAATCGCAAGGTACTGACTGCTAAAAAAGTGCGAAAATATGAGACTGTTATCGAAACGTTTGCAACAGTAGGTTTTGGTCCTCATTTTTCTGTAACTCCAGATTTACAAATTTACATTCATCCTGCACAGAGACTAGACAAGCGCTCCGTAAGGGTGTATGGCATACGAGCAAATATATCTATTTAAAAAACTTCCATTTTTATTCTAAATTCAGGAGCCTAGTACTATGACCTATGGAACCCGATACCCAACTTTAGCGTTTCATACTGGCGGTGCCGGAGAATCGGAAGATGGGATGCCTCCGCAACCATTCGAAACATTTTGCTACGATTCAGCATTATTACAAGCAAAAATTGAAAATTTTAATATTGTTCCCTACACCTCAGTGTTACCTAAGGAATTGTTTGGAAACATCGTTCCGGTTGATCAGTGCGTTAAACATTTTAAGCACGGCGCTGTCCTGGAGGTAATTATGGCTGGAAGAGGAGCAGCCATCTCTGATGGCCATCACGCAATTGCTACTGGTGTAGGTATTTGCTGGGGACAAGATAGCAATGGACAACTTATAGGTGGTTGGGCAGCAGAATATGTAGAATTTTTCCCAACATGGATTGACGATGAGATTGCTGAGTCTCATGCAAAAATGTGGTTGAAAAAATCTTTACAACATGAGTTAGATCTGAGATCAGTAACAAAACACAGTGAATTTCAATATTTCCATAACTATATCAACATTAGGCAAAAGTATGGCTTTTGTCTAACGGCATTAGGTTTTCTCAATTTTGAAAATGCTGATCCAGTAATAATTAAATAGGGTTAAACAATGATCTCTAAAGGGGATAAATCTCGAAAAAACCTGGGAGCAATAGCTTTAACAGGTATGGTGATTAGCTCAATGATTGGGGGAGGAATTTTTAGCCTCCCTCAAAATATGTCGGCTGCAGCCGGTGTTGGAGCCATTCTTCTTGCTTGGGCACTAACGGGAATAGGAATGTTCTTCATTGCCAATACGTTCAAAACACTATCTTTAGTTCGCCCTGATCTTACGACAGGGATATATATGTACAGTAGGGAGGGGTTTGGACCTTATGTAGGGTTTACAATTGGCTGGGGCTACTGGTTATGTCAAATCTTCGGGAATGTCGGTTATGCAGTCATGACGATGGACGCTTTGAACTATTTTTTCCCACCATATTTCGAAGGAGGTAACACTGTCCCCGCAATTATTGGCGGCTCTTTATTGATTTGGATCTTCAATTTTATTGTTCTTAAAGGTATCCGGCAAGCATCCTTTATTAATGTTATCGGAACAGTATGCAAGCTTGTTCCTCTTATTGTATTCATCATAATCACAGCATTTCTATTCAAACTTGCGATTTTCAAAACCGATTTTTGGGGACATACATCGACAAAAACTCAACCCCTGTTGGGATCTCTAACTGGGCAGCTAAAAAGCACTATGCTAGTTACCTTATGGGCCTTCATAGGTATAGAAGGTGCTGTAGTAATGTCTGGAAGAGCAAAAAACGCGGCGGCCGTCGGTAAAGCAACTCTGTTTGGATTTCTAAGTTGTTTAAGTATTTATATACTTTTATCCGTACTACCTTTCGGTTCGTTATTCCAATACCAATTAGCAAAAATTCCTAACCCGTCTACTGCAGGTGTTTTACAATTACTTGTAGGAGAATGGGGATCTATCATGATGAATATAGGATTGTTAATAGCTATCCTATCTAGCTGGTTATCCTGGACAATGATTGTTGCAGAAATCCCCTATTCTGCTGCAAAAAATGGTACTTTTCCTGAAATATTCGCTATTGAAAATTCTGTCAGCTCTCCTAAGGTATCACTGTATGTAACAAGTGCTCTTATGCAAGTAACGATGCTTCTAGTCTACTTTTTCACAGATGCCTGGAATACTATGCTAAGCATTACAGGTGTGATGGTACTACCCGCTTATCTAGCTAGCGCTGCTTATCTAGTTAAGTTTAGCAGAGATAAAAAGTATCCTAAAAATGCTCAAACAAAATCACGATTTGCCATGATCACTGGGATTTTAGGAGTTATCTATTCAATATGGCTAATTTATGCTGGAGGATTGCACTACTCATTCATGGCGATTATCTTACTAGCTCTAGGTATTCCATTTTATATAGATGCTGGGAAAAAAGGAAAAAATTCTAAAGTATTTTTTAGCAAGAAAGAGATAGCTAAAATGGCTGTCGTCAGCGTCTTAGCTCTGATAGCAATTTTTATGTTTTCTACAAGTAAAATTGCCCTTTAATTCAAAACAGAGAGGCGAAAGCCTCCCTGTCTTTTTACTCCCATTTCTATTAGAAAGTAAATTTTGTTTTGTATTCCTTCATATAGATAAGATTCCTATCTGTTTTTTAATACCTTCTTCTCTTATGCTCAAAGTAGAAGATACATAGACTTGTGTGCATTAAAGGGTTCTAAATTCAAAGGTAGGATTATGCGTATAGCAGTTTTAGGAGCAGGATATGCTGGACTTTCTGTAACTTGGCACCTTCTTCTTCATACTCAAGGGACAGCAGTAATAGACCTATTTGATCCTATTCCTTTGGGTAACGGCGCTTCTGGTATGTCTTCAGGTTTACTGCATGGATTTACAGGGAAAAAAGCAATAAAGCCTCCTCTTGCTAATGAAGGTATCACAGCAACGCATGCATTAATTACAGAAGCAAGCAAATCCCTAGATACTCCTGTAGTGTTATCTCGAGGGATTCTTCGTCCTGCCATTGATAATGAACAAGCTGAGTTATTTATGAAGAGGGCGGAAGAATTTCCTAATGAAGTTGAGTGGTGGGAAAAAGCTCGTTGCGAAACATCAATTCCCAGTATAACGATCCCTCAAAATCTTGGCGGGTTGTTCATTAAGAATGGGATTACTATAGATAATGATGTCTATATCAATGGTCTCTGGAATGCTTGTGCTACTCTAGGTACACAGTTCTATGATGAATTAATTGAAAATATCTCGGACATAGAAGAATTTTACGATCATATTATTGTTACTCCTGGAGCAAATGCTGATATTCTTCCTGAATTACGAGATCTTCCTTTATCTAAAGTGAAGGGGCAACTCATTGAGATTGCATGGCCTGAGGAAATTCCCATGCCTGAGTTTAGTATTAACGGACCAAAATATATGGTCGCAAATACTAAAAATCATACATGTATTTTAGGTGCTACTTTCGAACATAATCAAACTGAAGCTGTAACTGACGAAAAAATAGCTTATCAAGAAATTATGCCTCCCGTTCTTGCATTATTCCCTGAACTAAAAAACGCCGAAATTCTCAACTATTACGCAGGTATACGTTCGTCAAGTTCAACCCGTCTACCTATAATCAGTAGAATAAAAGAAAACCTTTGGTTCCTAGGTGGGCTAGGATCCAAAGGCTTACTATATCATGGGATCACAGGTGATATGCTTGCAAAAGCTGTTCTTAAGAAATCCACGGGTTACATTGCAAAAGAATTTCTTCTACCCTCGAAATAGAGCTTCGCTAGCCTCCTGTTGTTTTTCCTTATCCTGGTAAAAATTGAAGGAAAAGTTGAAGAAAAAGGATAAAGCTGGAGTTAATGTCAATGCCACAGGGATAACTAAGACGATCATTTCCACTAAAAACGACCAAGTATGTACTTCAGACATATCAACTAAATAAGACATTAAATAAAAAGAGTCCCACACAAGCCATCCGGAAAGGATCAACGGCATTATAGCTATGATAAATCCTGTTCCCTGCCTAAGGACGCTACCTCTGAAGCAATCTATTAACTTCATATAAGCTATGCCTTCACATACGTGCAAAGCCGGAGCACAGAAAAATAAAGATGCGAAAGCTGTTAAAAATAGGAGAATAAGCGCCATTGAAGAGAGATAGGGAACAAAAATTAGCAAAGTATGAAATATTCTTCCGACCCAAGGAAGAGAATTCAAAAATATGGAAAAAATTATTACCGTGCTTATAACCACCATACAAATAAAAAATGGCATAGATACTAGCAAAGAAAGCCAAAGAGATTTCCAATGATTACAGAAAACTTCTTTAATACTTTGGTATCGTTCTTCTTCTTCTGCTCTAAGTAAGAACTGTACAACTACAGCAGAAGCACAAATTACACAAAAAGCGGAAAAAAATGCCACCAAACCTAGTGTAAATATTGATAATTCTGAAATAAAGTCAGAGCATAGTTTAAAAAGTAATGAAAATACAAAACCAAAACAACACAAACTAGAAAAAATAAAAACGAACCTTTGTTTATTGAAAATTTTTCTAAAAGCGCTTTGGCATAGCATATCAAAAGATTGCGACATAACCACCCCCATGGAATCACGTTATAGCAAAGAAATATTTGCCTTTTCCTGAGAAATTTCATCTAAGGATATTTGAATCTTACTGCTTATGAAATTATCCCAAGGCAATCCGGGGACGATCTCGTAATCACCAGAAGGTAACATACGACAAGGAAAACCAAAAATTAGGTCTTCAGGAATACCATAAGGATTGTAATCAGAACATATCCCAACAGAGAACCATTCTCCTTCCTTAGGGATAAAGATAGAACGTGCTGACTCGGCTAGTGCTCTAGCAGCCGAGCCCGCTGAAGACTTGCCTCGTGCCTCAATTACAGCACTTCCTCGATTCTGTATTGAAGGAACCATCACATTTTCTAACCAGTCACGATCACTGATTACTTCAACAGCGGGTCTGCCGGAAATCAATGCTTGCGTAAAATCAGGAACTTGTTTAGCAGAATGATTACCCCAGATCACGGTATGAGAAACCTCATCGAGAGCAACTTGCGCACGATGTGCCAACATACTATGCATACGGTTTTGATCTAAACGTAGCATGGCATAAAAGTTTCTTCTATTTAACCTGGGAGCATTATTCATAGTAATCCAGCAGTTAGTATTTACAGGATTACCTACAACAAAAATCTTAGCATCCCTTTTAGCACAGGTGTTTAATACAGTTCCTTGGGTAGAAAAAATCTCTCCATTACGCTTTAATAAGTCGCTTCTCTCCATCCCAGGACCACGCGGAGCAGCACCAATAAGAAAAGCAACATCGATACCATCAAAGGCATCATTTAAAGACGTAGTTACGTGTAAGTGTTGTAACAAAGGATAAGCGCAATCATCTAATTCCATACGGACCCCAGAGAGCACTCTTTCAGTCCCGGGAAGATCATAGATACGCAGATCTATGCCGCAATCATCTCCAAAGACATCACCACGAGAGAGGGAAAATAAAAAACTATAGGCTATTTGTCCAGTTCCTCCAGTAACCGCAACACTGATAGTCCGTTTGAGCTGCATAACCGCGCCTCCTAAAAAAAATCACTATAATCTCTTAATAACAACAAAATCAAGTACGTCATTACAAACGCCGCTTCCTTCCCTAATATAGTGTGGAAGACAATCACCTGTATTCTCTAAGTAAGAAATAATCTGTATCCTTAGGTAGCAATTTAACCTCAACACAAGATGGACATTGAGCGTGCAAGTTCCGACTCAACATGCACAAGTATCGAATTTAATAACAAGACTTATGCTTTATGAAAGTTTATGTCAAACGGTAGTTAGATATAGACTCCCGTCCGCATAATTCAAGAAAAGGAGAGGATAAAGGCAGGGTTTGAGAACTTTCTAGATATAACCCAAAGGAAATAAAGCAGCTAGAAAGCCAGACGATAAAAGATCGCTCCTCGAGCCCCACACCAAATACTAGCTGAAGATTTAAGCACTTGTTCTCCCTTCCTCTTAGACAAAACTCCGTGGATATCTAGAAATCCAACAGATCTTACACGAATGAAAAACATCTTCCTCTTCCTCCCCAGACTAATCCAGAAAAAATTAGGAGACAATTATACCATATCTACTAAAAATGTAGGGAAGAGAATAATGTTTAGAGAGGTCAAGTAATTTTGTCAAATAACCTTAACAATGCTTCGGCTTCGGGAAGAGCGCTGTTGGTTATTTTTCCTTGCATAATG
This sequence comes from Chlamydia ibidis 10-1398/6, assembly GCF_000454725.1. Taxonomy (NCBI): domain Bacteria; kingdom Pseudomonadati; phylum Chlamydiota; class Chlamydiia; order Chlamydiales; family Chlamydiaceae; genus Chlamydia; species Chlamydia ibidis. The sequence goes on from NZ_APJW01000003.1 coordinate 72,847, forward strand.
TTAAGAACTTGATTAGCGATTTCTTTCCCTAAGGTAACACCCTCTTGATCAAAAGAATTAATGCCCCAGCAGAATCCTTGAAAGACAATTTTGTGTTCATAAAAAGCTAAAAGCAACCCTAAAGTATATGGGTCTAATTGCTTAGCCACAAGCAAAGATGATGGTCTATTACCATCAAAATTCTTATTCGGATTATCACTAAATTTTCCCTTAGCTAAAGCTATCGACTGCGCAACCATATTAGCAAACAATTTTTGTGAAGATGTGCAACCATCAAGAGTTATGTCCAGCCCACTCTGACTATTCAAGAAACCTATAAACTCTATTGGGACTATATCCGTACCTTGATGTAAACACTGAAAAAATGAATGCTGACTATTAGTCCCCACCTCTCCCCAAATAATCGGGCTAGTTTTGTAACCCACACGTTCACCATCTTTAGCAATACTCTTCCCATTTGACTCCATAGTACATTGCTGTAAGTGCGCTGGGAGATATGTTAAGCCCGTTGAGTAGGGTACAATCGCAGTAGTTGGGTATTGAAGAAAATTCCTGTTCCAGATACCTAAGAGAGCTGACAGCATAGGAAGGTTTTCTTGTACTATAGGTGTGAGTGCGTGGTCATCCATAGCTGCTGCTCCTTCAAGAATAGTTTGAAACACATCGTGACCAAAAGCAAAACCTAGGACCACTCCTCCGACCATAGAAGTTGAAGAAAAACGTCCCCCAATACTCTCCCAAATATGAAAAACTTCACGATATCTGTTTGTATCATCCATAGGACTTCCTTCACAAGTAACTGCAATGAAGTGATCTTGAAACTTTAAACCCTGTTTAGAAAAGTGCTTAGCTAATAATGCTTCATTAACAGCTGTTTCTAAAGTAGTTCCTGATTTTGAAACAGTTACAACAAGAGTTTTAGCACAATTTATAGTGCGTAGAACTTCTGCTGTATTATCAGGATCTATATTAGAAATAAAATGGACAGTCTTGTTCGAACTACAAAATCCTTTAAGGGCAAAATACAAGGCTTTAGGACCTAATTCAGAACCTCCTATACCAATCTGCACTATAGTATCAAAGTGGTCTATAGTACTTAAAAACTTTCTAAGTTTCTCATTTTCTATTTTTGATTTTATAGCGATATCTTTAGCATTAGGTCCAATACCTTCCATACCTCGCACCCATACACGTGTTGCTGTATGTAAAGCGGGTCGAGATTCAGAAGGGAACCCCTCAATATAATTAACAGTTTGTCCCTCCTGCATAGCTTGCATCTGCCCAATAAGATCACGTTCTTGTGATAACGTGGCTAAGGTTGACATAACTACATCATCTACTTGTTCCGTAGCATAACTTAAGGTGATGCCTAAACGATTTACTGCAAATTGTTCTATACGTTCTCTAGATAAGATTGCCGGAGAAGTAAGATCAATAGGTTGTTGAGCTAATTCTCTTAGTATTTTTGCTGATGGGGTATTCCAAAAACTAGTCTTATTCATACTTCATCCATATCTAGTCTAAAAAACTTGTTAAGCTATAATCCTCATAGTACACATAACCAAGTTCCTTGCAATGATCTCTAAACAATTTTGTGATTCTATCTTAGAACAATTTATATTATTTCTTTCTGTAGATCGAGGATTGAGTAGGAATTCTATATCTGCTTATTGCCAAGATATCACGTTGTTTCTAAAAATCAATGCCTTAGAATCTTGCGATCATATTTCACAAGAAACTGTTCTTCACTTCGTAGAGGAGTTACATCAAAGAAAAGAAGCTGAGACCACCTTAGCCCGACGACTAATTTCTTTAAAAGTGTTCTTTCATTTCTTGAAAGACGCTAAGTATCTTTCGGTTACTCCCATTATAGAGCATCCCAAAATTTGGAAACGCTTACCTTCTGTTTTATCGATAGAAGAAGTTAATGCTCTATTATCCGTACCTACAAAACTGCGGAATATATCCCCCATGCTTAGATTCAGAGATTCAGCAATCCTCAACACTCTTTACTCTACAGGCATTCGTGTTTCAGAACTCTGCGGACTGTGCATTAGTGATGTTAACGACGAATTTATCCGCGTGACGGGTAAAGGGTCTAAAACTCGCCTTGTACCTTTAGGTCGCTTGGCAATGGATGCTATTGACCGTTACCTTTTTCCATTTCGAGAACAACTTCAGAAAAATAACTCCGAAGAAAATCACCTTTTTCTAACATCCAAAGGCAAAAAAATTGACCGTTCATGCGTGTGGAGAAGGATTCAAATCTATGCCAGTCATATCACTACCAAGCGCATCTCCCCTCATTCCTTAAGACATGCGTTCGCTACACACCTTTTAAATAATAAAGCAGACCTACGAATCATCCAAGAAATGCTGGGGCATGCACGCATTTCTTCTACCGAGATTTACACGCATGTAGCATCAGAAACTGTAGTAGAAAAATTTCTATCTCATCATCCTAGAAATATCTAATCGCAATAATAAAACCATACTCCATTCTCTCTTTGCAAACGACAATCCTCCTTATCTTGAGCAGCGTTAACAGTACCTGAAGTTTCAGGATAGTAGTAGCGATAATCGTAAGGATAGTAGAAACTATAGGGGACCTGCTGAGCATCTTCCTGAAACTCCAACCCTATAACCTGGATTTTCCTAGGCAAAGCATAAGGTTTCTTTACAGAACTGGCAGATTGCGCAGCCGTAGAGGTAAACAAACAACCCATCAGAGCAAGACAAGACAAAACTCTCCGCATCTTCCTCATAAAATCACCAAAAAAAACTAAAACTCTAGTCTTTATTTTACTACGAATTAACAATTTTATGACGAATGAAGAAATGCCCAGGATAGGACTTGAACCTACATGCCGCGAAGCACTGGATCCTAAATCCAGCGTGTCTACCAATTTCACCACCTGGGCACAGAAAAAGCTGGGAGAGATCCCCAACTTGGGAATACAGTGATTTTGTCTTCTTACTTCCTTTTTGTAAATAAAAATTCGCGTCTCCCTCAGGATTAGTCATAATCGTTTAAACCATTCACAATCAAACTTGCAGGAAAATATCCTTTTTTATAAGTTTCATCGCCCTATATCCTCTGAATTTGTGCTTGCCAAACTATGAATACGCCCGTGCCTGTTGCAACGTCTACAGCTAACACTACCTTAAAAGAGGATGCTAGTGCCTCCTCTCAAACACAATCCTCTGGAATAATAAAAACAGCTTCTGGAGATATTGTTCTTACAACTTCTGCATCCGAAACTGCTAACTCTTCTTCCTGTTGCATATCAGAACTTTCTCTGCCCATTTTCCTTTCCTCGTCTTCTGGGACATCTCTTATGCAACAGAATCCTGACAACTTTAATATAGCATTTCTCTCTCCAGAAACCATAGAATTAGAAATACAGATTGCTGAGTTAATATCTGCCCTAGGACAAGCAGAAACCTTGAATTCAGAAGAACCTTGCCATAAACATCCCTCAACATCTAAGGAAGCCCTTCCACCTAAAGACGACAATTTCCTCACGGATTCCTTCCCCAAATTTGTACGTACAGAGTCTCCTGCTTATTCTTCTTCTAATCATTCTACGCATGGCGCGCATCAATCCTCTAAGAACCAGTCTCTTATTTCCACTCGAACATCTTCTCAAAGTCCATCCGTTGCCAGTTCAGAGAAAAGTCAAATCACGGCTCCCTTTGGTAAAGGAGGTTCTATTCCGGAACAACCTAAATCAAAGGAAAAATATAATGAGCTTCTCGCATCTGCTCACCACAAGCTTGCATCTTCTGATCATAAAATGAGCCCTCTCTCAGTTTTGAAGTCGCAGCAAAGCAATAAGGATAATCATTCTCAAGAAAGAAACCAGAAACAGGATCAACAAGAGCAAGAACAACAGGAAGAAAAAGACGAAAAAAACAAAAAAAATCTTCTATTAGGCTTCAAAGCATTGTTAAACCATCTACAAATAAAGTGTTATCTATTAACGACCTACGTTACGCACACGAAATGCGCCAGATGGAACAAGTTAGCGCTAATACATGTATTATATCAGGAGCTTTAAAAAAACGTCCTGTCTCTCCTATGAGCTTATTTCATAGTCAGACTTCGTTATTCTCTGCAAACCGCAACGAACACGAGTCTTCTTTGATAAAAACTCCAAAAATTGAGAATGTTTTTATTCGTTTTATGAAACTAATGGCCAGAATTCTGGGACAAGCCGAGGCTGAAGCTAATGAGCTCTACAATAGAGTCAAACAACGTACTGATGATGTAGATCAGTTGACTGAATTAATCTCTCAAATTAATGCTTGCCCAGGCGACATCGACTGGAGTAATAACGAAACAGTCATTCCTCTTTTAAAAACAGCAGAGGCGCATGGCATAACAATAAATTCTCCTGCCAAATGGTCAGAAGAATCTAAAAAACTTTTCAAAGAGAATGTTCAGATTCGCAAAGAAAACTTAGAAAAAATCACACAACTAGAGCGAACAGATATGCAAAGACATTTGCAAGAAGTTTCCCAATGTCACCAAGCACGATCAAATGTTTTGAAGCTTATGAAAGAAGTAATGGACACATTTGTTTATAACTTACGCCCCTAATGTCTTATTTAACCTACTTATTAGAAAGAATTGCTCATCAAAGTCAGGAAGATTTTCCTTTTCCTGATGATCTAGAAAACTATCTTCGAGGTTTTTTCCCTGATAAGGGTGTTCCTTTAGACACCTATCAAAAGGTATTCAAAATCCCATCTGAGGATCTAGAAAAAGTTTATAAGGAGGGGTATAATCTGTATTTGGATAAAAAATACGAAGAAAGTATTTCAGTTTTTCGTTGGTTAGTTTTTTTTAATCCCTTCATATCTAAATTCTGGTTTTCATTGGGCGCTTCTTTACATATGAGCGGTGAGTACTCTCAAGCCCTTCATGCGTACGGTGTAACAGCTTTATTGCGTGACAAAGATCCTTACCCACATTACTATGCCTACATTTGCTACACTCTTATAGACGACAAAGAAGAAGCAGATAAAGCTCTAGAATCTGCTTGGGAACGCTCTAAACACCACCCTGCTTATGCGGAACTTAAGGAAGAAATATTGAATATTAAGAATTGTAGCGAGCACTAAATCTATGGGAGAAATTTAAATGTCGTCTTGGCTAGCACAAGCAACAGAGATAATGTTGACACAGTCTCCCTATATCTCTGATAACTGTACAGAGGTGTCGCAAAATTTTAATTATACTATCACCTATTCTCCCGAAACTCCTCCTCTTTCTTCTCTTCTTTCTCGATTCTTCAACAAACAAACCTCTTCGGTCAAGGATAACAGTAGTCAAACTATCAGCAAGTCTGTTACAGTAGCGACTCCTAAAGAGAAAATACTATATTTCGGCAGTTCGTTATCGTCTCAGTTGCCTAAAAATCAAGAATCTACCACGTCCTCTTCTCCTTGGCATTTGTTTACAACTACACATTCTAAGCAAGAGAAGTTAGCATTATTTAAAAGCTTGTTAGAATCTAAAGAAACATATCAGCCTTCTGAACAAAAGATGCCATTTTCTCATAAGGATTCTAATCCGTGTTCTAGTCAGCTACACGCACCAATTAAACAATCAAATAGTTCGACTTCTTGTCAGCTGCCTAAACAATTTAAGCCAGACGAATCCCGATACGATTTGCAGAAGGAAGCTATACAACGAGAAGAAAAAGCTCAAGATAACCACAAGAACTATAAACATAGCATTTTTCCAGAACAGAAAAGATTAAAAGATCACCATACAAAATCCAATTTTCAATCTTTCTTTCAAAAAGATTCTCGTCAAAATCAAAAAGACAAGGAAGCACAAACAAAAACTAACAAAGTTCAGCGAAAAAGAAAAAAACATGCCTCCTCCATTGTCCCCATAATTAGTCCACCTACTATTGGAATCTTCTCTCTCTGTTACTTGCTTACGAAACAAGGTATTCTTTCTGATTTTATATCTTATAGTGCGTTTCGAGATTCTTTAGAGAGCACAGAAAAGGAGATGAACGCTTTACACAATCAAAGAATCAAGAAAATTGAAAAAGCTATTGAGAAAGAAAGGAAAGCTGAAACCTGGGGAGCTCTAGCAAGATTAGTTTATTGGGTAGGTAGCTGGATAGGCTTTTGTTGCGTTACTATTGGGCTAGCTAGTGGCATTGGAGTGGTCCCATACTGTCTCTTGTTTACTGCTCTGATTTCGATTGTCCTGGAAATATTGCAGATGTTTTCTGATTCAGGGAAAATAGACAAACTACTTCCGGGTGATAAAGAAACCCGGGCTAAAATACTACGTTGTATCAAACTTGCTTTGTTTATCCTTGTTGTTATACTCTCGGCAGTCTCTATTGTTCTTAGTAAACCTGCTCTTAACACCGCCTTTCAGTCAGCGATATCCAATATTAATACTCAAATGACTTTAGGAGTAAATATTATAAAGTGCGCAGAATACTTAGAGAGATCTAAGAATTTAGATCTTAAAGGGATTCTAGAAAGGATTAATGCAAAAATAGGTAATATAGCAATGGAACGAGATGCTTTAACATTACGTATGGAGGATCTCTTGGATCAGCTATCTTCCGATTTTGAACAACTATCTGAAGTATTACATTTACAAAGAGACATCGAGCGTACATTCGTAGAAGGTATTAGATAAGGACTTATGACACTATCTTGCACAATAACAAGCAATTCCTCCTTGCCAGAAGAAGAGATACATACTGGCACTACAAGTTCTAATTCAGAGGGAGCATCTGAAGAAGTATTTGCTGAAATATCTTTGCCAAGTAGTTGTCAGGTTGCTTTATTAAAGCCGATGACAGAGTGCTGCCAGACAGCTCTTTTACGATTTAGCGAGAAATTTTCTGAAAATGAATCTAAAAACAAACCAAATCCAAAGGAGCTATTGCAAGCAAAACAAGGAATACTTGCTAGAAACTCATCTTTACCTAAGACTTGTCCAAAAGCTCCGATGTTGTCTTCTTCTTCTCAAGAAGGGAAGACGACGTTATATACGCAACCTGGTTCTTCCTCTCCCTCTTACCTACCAAATGGTAGTAAGATAAGAAGTTTGTCTTTACCATTTTCTACCTCATCTTTAAAAAATTCTAAAGACGGACAGAAGTTAACAACAATAATTATCCAACTACCTACAGTTAAAGAGAGTAAAGATAACCTCCTGTTGCTATCATGGTTCACTACACAACTTCATATACCTACTTATCGTAGTAAGGTACTCAATTTACGTAACTCTCTATCTAATCGTGAGCAAACAACAAAACAGTCTTCTCATGCACAAAAATCTTCTACGAATAAATCCTGGACTTCGACATCTACTCCGATGTCGTTGTTCTCTAATCATCAAACAAATACTCATCTAAATAATAAAAATAAATCTGGTGATCGTGACGAAGGTTATGGTGGAGGTACAGATCATGAAGAATCTGAAAATTCATCCGATAACCCTCAGGAAGAAAATGAGGAAATAGAAAGCCTTTCTGCTAACACTACTTCTTCTCTATCTACTCAATATCAAGACACTGTAGCTCCTAAAGAATTTAAAGAGTTTCTTCTATCAGAGTCGCAATTGAGTGTTGCTATAGGCAAACGCATTGCAAATATTGATATTCTTAGAATGTGTGCAGAAATTATGAAAATCATGCTTAAAAGTCGCAAAAATGCGTATTTTGAGCGTTTAGAAATGCGCCGAATATTTATAGAGGAGTCCCTACTAATTGCAGATAGTTATATCCGTCAGGCTAAAATGTGTCAGGTTACTGGGGTAGCTATGGCGGTCTGCAGTATAGTAGGTTCGCTTGGCAAAGTATTTGGAGAAATATTTGGAGAAGGTCTTTTAAGTTCTTTGCAACGTGGTTTGGGGTTATTCAAAAACGCTAGTCCTAAAACATTTTTTGATTCGTTTTCGAATCTCTTCTCTTCTTTGTCACAAATTTGTGAGCAAATTTATCGAGTATACGAACTGAAAGAATCTGCCTACCGCTCAGTTCATGAAGCAATGAAAGAGAATGCCAGAATGATGCATGACGAAATGATCCGATCCATAGAAGAAATTAAAGATGAGTGGAAGAATATGGAGCATTTGTTAATGCAAATCATTCAAAATGATTACGACACTATACGCCACTTATACCAATAAGAATTAGATATTCTTTCGTATATTTTTGTACGCCGTAGTTTGTCCCCAAGGGAAAAACACCTTGCAGCTTTGCTCAGTATAAAATGTCTCCTTTCCATAAGATAAAGAATCCAGTGGAAAAGATATACTGATGACTACCGCGCCTAGAGGTAAATTATTTAAATTTCTAATTACATTACCTAATATTCTTAAAGAATAAGAAGAACCATAAAAATAAATATATGAAACTTCGGTTAAGTCTATAGAGTCAAAAGATCCCTGCATACATAATGCTGGATTTTTTGAAAACTTTTGTAGTTGTGCTGCCTTGTTTATAAATGCTTCTTGATTATCTATCCCTACTGCTGTAGCACCAATAACATGACCAAACCAAAAACAAACCTTCCCTAGTCCACACCCGAGATCATAAATCGTCTCTTTGGAAGTTATTCCAAATTCTCTACAAATTTTATTTAAGGCTGACCAAGGTGTCTCTCCATACACATTACCGTGAATCAAAAGAGAAGAATATGCGGAACGCTTGAGTAAATCGTAGGGATTATGACGCAAACAATATAAAAACTTAAAACAGTCAAAAAATAATAACTTAGGATACCTTGGATATAAGATAACACAAGAATAGAACAATTCTCTAATGAAGAAGGTATCTCGGATAACTCGCAACCAAAATGCTCGTGTAAGCAGTAAAAGTCGCTTTTTAACAGGAAATCTCTTTTGGAACTTGGAATACAACATCTTCTGTAACGAATATATCCTCCTCAACCTGCACATCACCTAAAAGTATCTTTAGTTTAGATACGCATGCTTGTACAACATCCTCCGGAGTAGATGCTCCTGCTGTTACTGCAATATCTCCAGAATAGCGTAGAATTTCATCAGTAATATGCTCGGGACTATTAATTAGAATAGAAGGGATGTTCCTTCTTCTTGCGATCTCGCACAAACGATTAGAATTAGAGCTCTGCGTATCACCAACAACATAAACAAAATTTACTCTACTCAATACAGAACGCAATGCCCCTTGGCGATTCTGAGTAGCATAGCATACCGAAGAACTAGGCAAAGTAATAATCTGAGGATAACGCATTTTCAACACCTGAGAAATATCAGACACATCATCTAAGCTCAAAGTTGTTTGAGTTATATAAAACAAAGGATCATTGCTGTTAAACGTTAGTTTCTCTACATCTTGCACATTTTCAACTACTGTAACGCTATTAGGAGCTTCACCTTGAATACCTATCACTTCAACATGGTTCTTTTTACCTATTAAAATGATCTTATATCCTCTACTAGCATATAGCTTAACAGCAGAATGAACTTTAGTCACTAAAACACATGTTGCGTCAATATCAAGAAGACAACGCTCTTTAGCTATTTCTCGAACACGCGGAGAAATACCATGCGCGGAGTAAATTACTCTAGAGCCATAAGGAATTTCTTCTAAATTTTCTACAAAAATAGCACCCTTTTCTTTTAAACTATCTACCACATGACGGTTATGGACGATCTCATGTTTCACATAGATCGGTGCTCCCCATCTTTCTAAAGCAGATTCTACAATTTGGACAGCCCTAACCACTCCAGCACAAAACCCTCTAGGATTACATAGTATAATCTTACGCATAGGAAGCCTTATAATTTAAAAACAAAAAGCCTTTAAAAAGATACTCTCTTCTTAAAGGCCACTAATGATACCACAATTCGATTATCTTGTTGTCTCCTTAAGAAATATTCTCCATTTCTTGGTTTGAGGAGTTCCCTTTAGCCTTCTCCTCTTCCAAAAAAGTTAACAACGTTTCTTTGACTTTACCGATATAGTCACTGTAGCGTCCTGTTTGTACGTCTCTGGAGGTCACATCAAGAGAAACATGTGGTGACACCCCTAAATTTTCGATTAAGGACCCATCTTTTCTGATAGCTAAAGAACCTGTTAAAGAACAATTTTTGATTCCACTACGGTTTGGGAATGCTACATTGAATACAAACCCACCCGCACCAGCAGTACACTTTCCAATCAGAAGGGCTCGATTATTATCTTTCATGATGGCCGCGAACAAATCAGCACAAGAGTAATTGTCCTCATTGATCAACACACATATCGGCTTATCATAACTAGCACGAGGATGAGGATGCACATTAGCAAATCCTAACAAAGGAATGGGTGATGAGAGATTAATATCTCCCTTGCCCCAACAGTCTAAAACACGATGTGAAAATGATTGGAGATACCCCACGGCATTCATATCCATGACGTACCCTTCCATATCTTCCCCTAAAGCAGTATGAACCTGTTCTTCATTATCAACACCATCTAACATATTCAACCAGTTAACTGCAGTACTGACCTCATCTTGAGTAAGTATCATTCTATGCAAAGGGACGGATAAAGGGCGGTCAGTAAGCATGGAAATCAAACCATAAAGATAGAAGACACTGCCTCCAGGATTGTTAGTTTGGTCAACTATCAACGCATCAGTATTTGCTTGCATATGCAAAATAATTTGCTCAAAATTCTTCCAAGGTGCGTCCAAATTGTCTGGATCACGATCCTCCATTTCCTCCCAAGCATATGTAGAAATACGTACAAATCCTATGTTGTACATATGCCCATTTTTACCCATTAATTGGAAAATATAAGCATGATACGGTCCATCACTTTGCTTCCAAATAGGCAAACCAAAATCTGGTAAAAAACCTCGTTTACTCCCTATGTTAAAGTCACTTGATAATCCGGAACGATACTGCTTACGCAATTCTGACCAAAAATAAGGAACCATAGAAGTAGTAAACAAACTATCAGTGCTCTTCAAGCAAGAAGTATTGTGATTTTTTGCAATACAAGAATTGAAAGACAACTTTGGCTCCTTAATCAAAGGAGTGATCAATGACAGATCTGCTATACTCTCAGGAGTATGTCTCCAGCGAACTTTGATTGTACGAACTAAACCACTAGGTCGTCGTATTTTCAAATTAACAATACCAACCGGTACTGTATGCCCCAAAGAGGCAGAACGTGATACCAAGGTGCGAACTGCAGTAGCATAATCGGAAGATGTCCCTCTACCTGTACGCACACTCTCTATCGCAGATGATATGTCCATGTTATCAAATTCTAATATTTCATCTCCCTTGCTAATTTCCGAATTATATGTATGGACATCGACTACGAAACACTTACCATCTTCGCTCAATTTTAGAGTGTAAGGAAGAGAAGATGATTCGGTTGCAAAAAATACAATACCTGCGTGGTAATCGTTCAAAGAGACAAAATAATTCGCTAAAACCTGTTGACAGTACTTAGTCGAGGGTTCTTCTTCTAAAAAGAATTGAAGACGAGCACGTCTTGTCTCTTCTTCAAGATTCCAACTCAATAAATCTTGCTTCCAAACACGTGGAGCATACTTCACTTGTAGTAGGTGCTCTATAAATTGCAAATCCGCACACGCATTATCACGGACCAAATTTTTGGAAAATGCGGGCACCTGAAAAAACACATACAAAGCGCAAACAAACGCTGCTAACCTTTTTACTCTCATATTAACCTCTCCTCTCTCTGAACCCAAAGAATGCTTTTAAAGGACCCAGCATGATAGATGTGAAAACATTTTTTTAAAACAGAGTTTTAAAAATTAGGTGACAGTATTTTTAGAAAAACCAAAACGGTTAAACTAAAATATATAAGCGCTCTATGAGGAAATAAGAAATTAAACCTCCAAAATAACTAGCTAAGGCGATCCAAGAAATTTTCTTGAAGTACCAGAGAAAATCGACTTTTTCGATGCCCATGAAAGCAACACCAGCCGCAGAACCAATTATTAAAATACTACCTCCAGTTCCTGCAGCATAAGCAATGAGTTTCCAAAGTGAATCATCTATAGGCAAATGATACATTCCCATGGTAGCTGCAACAAGTGGAACGTTATCTAATACACTAGAAATAAGACCTATTAGAATAGCCACAGTACTTCTAGAAAACAGCTTATCCATACACAAAGAAATATCAGAAAGAACGCTAGAAAAAGTTAACGCATTGACCGCCAACAAGATGCCTATAAAGAACGTAATAGAAGATATATCTATTTTTGTAAGAATATGAGGTATGCGCAAATGATATCTATCCTCACCATGTGGTGAGTGTATCCAATCACTCGCCAACCATACTAATCCTAAGCCTAATAGAGCACCTATAAATGGAGGCACCCCCAAACACGCTTTCCAGATGGGCACCATAAGTAGAGAACCTAATCCTACACAAATAATTAGACTACTCTTAGGGGGAGAACTTTGAATCTCAGTATCTTTAGCAATCATTGAAACAGCTCGCTTTTTCAGCAATAGCTGACCACAAATTCCAGCAATAGTCACACATACCAAGCTAGGGACGAACAATGACTTGATAATACCGGAAGAAGAAACCTTGTTATTAATCCATAACATTGTAGTGGTTACGTCTCCTAGGGGAGTCCAAGCACCACCAGCATTGACAGCAATTACACAAATTGCTCCAAGCAAAAGTCGATCTTCGCGCGATTTAACTAAACGCTTTAAAATAGAAATAATAATAATGATAGAAGTTAGATTATCTAAAGCTGCTGACAAGAAAAAAGACAACCCTATGAGAGTCCAGAGCAACAAAGGTCCTGACTGAATATAACAACACCGAACTATAATCGAAAAGCCCTTATGCGCATCTATAAGCTCAACTATCGCCATAGCAGCAAACAAAAAGAAAATTACCTGAGACATATCTGCAATTTCTTCGGCAAGCAACATGTGGTCGGCCTCTGGGATGTGAGAAAAACACACCAGCCACATTAAGCCTCCCATCGCCAAAGCTACTGCCGACTTATTCACGCGGACAATATGCTCAAAAACAATCGCTACATACCCGAAAAGAAAAAGAGCACATAATTGAAACTTCAACATAAATGACCTCGGATAATTTTACGAAACTAGCCCCCTATTTGACTTGTCATTAGCATTGCTGTCCAACTTAAAAAACGAATAAGCCAGCACAAAGAGTAAACTTAAAGACCTCAATTGAGGCAGACTCCCCCAAATGATGCGGATGTAAGTTGAAATCCCCCTGATTTCGACTACGTGCCTAATACAACAAAACCCCAGACAGGACACAGCTTCTGTGGTCAAGGATAAACATTTAAGTTTTCCGACGTCAAGAACTATAAAATTAACGAACCATTTGACAAAGATACTGGAGTATCGAACAATGATGTAGTCTCTAGTTCTGAGCCAATTTAGGTGTCTAGTGAAGCTCTCGTTGTCTTTCAAAAAACTAATCCCCAAACTTTATACATGCATAAAGGATGGGTATACATTTAGTATGTTTAAAAAAGATTTCTTAGCAGGGATTACGGTAGGTGTACTAGCCTTTCCTTTCGCTATTGCTATTGCCATAGGTATAGGCATCTCCCCCATACAAGGTCTATTAGCATCAATTATCGGTGGTTTCATAGCGTCTGCATTAGGAGGCAGCCAGGTACTGATATCGGGGCCAACAAGTGCTTTTATCTCTATACTCTACTGCATCTCAGCAAAATACGGACTAGAGGGGCTTTTTACTGTTACTCTCATGGGAGGTATATTCCTTGTTGCTTTCGGACTTACAGGTTTGGGTACCTTCATTAAGTACATGCCCTACCCCGTGGTAACAGGATTAACTACAGGGTTAGCTGTTATTATCTTTTCTTCTCAAATCAAAGATTTCCTAGGTCTACAAATGGGAGACACTATCCCTACCGACTTCATTGCTAAATGGATTGCCTATTGGGATTATCTTTGGACTTGGGATAGTAAGGCATTTGCTGTTGGTTTGTTCACATTATTGTTAATGATCTATTTCCGAAACTACAAGCCACGTTACCCTGGAGTAATGATTGCAATTATCGTTGCATCTACCCTTGTGTGGGCACTAAAAATTGATATTCCTACTATTGGCAGCCGATATGGAACTCTCCCACAATCTATTCCAATGCCCTCCCTTCCCCACTTGAGTTTAACAAAAATACTACAACTAATGCCTGATGCTCTGACTATTGCAGTGCTTTCCGGAATAGAGACACTACTTGCCGCGGTTGTTGCCGACGGAATGACTGGTTGGCGTCATCAATCAAATTGCCAACTCGTAGCCCAAGGAATTGCAAATATAGGTACTTCTCTTTTTGCCGGTATGCCTGTAACGGGCTCATTATCACGAACTGCAGCAAGTATTAAATCTGGAGCAGTAACCCCAGTAGCAGGACTAATTCACTCTGTTTTTATATGCCTTATCCTCCTATTACTTGCCCCCTTGACTGTAAAAATTCCCTTAACATGTTTAGCAGCAGTCTTGATTTTAATCGCTTGGAACATGAGCGAAATTCATCACTTCATCCACCTATTCACCGCTCCTAAAAAAGATGTGGTTGTTTTACTCACTGTGTTTATTCTTACTGTCATGACTACGATCACTTCTGCTGTACAAGTAGGCATGATGCTGGCAGCCTTCTTATTTATGAAGCAAATGAGCGATCTTTCCGATGTGATATCAACAGCAACCTACTTTGACGAGGATAATCAACAGAAAGATAGAGATCTATTCTCAAAATCAGAAGTTCCCGCACATACAGAGATTTATGAAATTAACGGTCCTTTCTTCTTTGGAATTGCTGATAGATTAAAAAATCTTCTTAATGAAATAGAACGCCCACCAAAAATTTTTATTTTATGCATGAATCGCGTACCTACCATTGATGCGTCCGCAATGCATGCTTTAGAGGAATTTTTCCTCGAATGTAATCGCCAGGGGACTCTGCTTCTTTTAGCTGGAGTTAAAAAAACTCCTTTAAACGATCTGAAGCGTTATCACTTAGATGAGCTGATTGGAGTTGATCATATTTTCTCGAATATTAAAGGAGCTCTTCTCTTTGCTCAGGCTCTGATTAATCTAGAAAATCGGTCATCTTCCCATGACTGAAAACAGCCATGGGTACAAATCTAGACATTTCCTGTCATGTTTTCTGGAACAACAAGACGATCAAACTCCTTTTCTGACAAATATCCAAGCTGGTTGCAAGCTTCTTTCAAGCTAATATTGTCATGAAACGCCTTTAAAGCAATTTTAGAACATTTATCATATCCTATGATCGGTGCTAAAACTGTCACTAGCATCAGCGAATTCCTAAGATTGTCTTCCAGACGCGTTTTGTTTACTCTAAGGCCTAACAAAAAATAATCAGAAAAGGCACGCATACCCCCCGATAATAGATCAATAGATTGTAGAAAATTATAAACCATTACCGGTTTCATCACATTAAGTTCAAAATTCCCTCTACTACCTGAAATAATAATTGTTTGGTTATTACCCAAAATTTGCGCACAAACCATCTGTAAAGCTTCGCATTGCGTTGGATTAATCTTACCAGGCATAATAGAAGATCCCGGCTCATTTTCCGGGAAAAACAACTCCCCTAACCCGCATCTAGGACCAGAACCTAAAAGACTTAAATCAGTAGCAATTTTAGTCAAAGAACATGCTAACGTAGCAAGGGCACCATGCGCAAATACGATTGGATCATGACATGCAAGAGAAGCAAAATAGTTAGATGATTTCATAAAAGGCTCTCCAGTCTCCTCTCTGAGATAATGAATCATTTTATCAACAAATCCTTTAGGGGCATTCAATCCCGTGCCAACAGCAGTAGCGCCAATTGCCAACTCATATAAATGAGTTAAACAAAATCCGATCCTTTCTAAATTCTGTCGCATTTGGTGATAATATCCTGAGAACTCTTGTCCCAAAGTGATAGGAGTTGCATCCATAAGATGCGTTCTACCAACCTTCACACAATTACGAAACTCCTCCTCCTTACGATGAATAGAGCTCATAAAATATTCTATGGAGGGAATTAACCTATTTTTTATGCTTATGACTAATGCTATATGCATAGCCGTGGGAAAAACATCATTTGATGACTGAGACTTATTGACATGATCATTGGGATGGATCGGTTGTTTACTACCTACTTGTCCCCCATGTCTTTGTATAGCTAAATTAGAAATCACCTCATTAACATTCATATTAGTTTGGGTGCCACTTCCAGTTTGCCAAACTTTTAAAGGAAAGTGATCATCATATTTACCGTTCAATATTTCATCAGCAGAGGCAACAATCATATCACAATATTTAGAATCTAAAATACCTAGATCTCTATTAGCCTTAGCAGCGCATTTTTTAATACATACCAATGCATGAATTATTTCCTTCGGCATAACTTCTGACCCCCAAGAAAAAAATTTTTGGGATCTAGCTGTTTGTGCCCCATACAACATATCTTCTGGGACCTCTATAGGACCAAAACTATCATTCTCTTGCCGCATATAGTTTATTCCTCTATGATATTTATCTATTCTTTGGAATTCTGTTTAAAACAATGAAGAGAAGTTTTTTTTATTACATATTAACTATCTCTTTTTTACTCTTCGTTTGGGAAATTACTTCTCTTAATTGTCCCTCCTGGACATTTGTTTTTCCTCCTCCCTCTAGGATAGTTTGCAGTGCGACTCACTCCCTGCCTCTTCTTCTTCACCATTCTTGGTATACTGTTAAAGGAATTTTAGGCGGTTTTTTTTTAGCATTTATACTTTCTATTTCCCTAGCAACCACCATGCTGTCTTACAAACCAGCTAGAAGCTTTTTACAGCCATTGTTCGTTGTCTTACAGTGCATTCCCATGTTTACCCTAGCACCTCTAATTGTTCTCTGGTTTGGTTGGGGATTAAATGCGGTGATTATTCCCACAGCCCTTACAGTGTTTTTTCCTCTAACCTTAACAATGTATCAGGGCATAAAATCAACCCCTCAGAATCTGATCGAGCAATTTGTCCTTCACGGAGCTACGAAGTTACAAATATTTCTGAAGCTACGTGTACCCTACGCTCTTCCTCATATTTTTTCAGGACTAAAAATAGCAATAGGATCCGCAGGATTTGCAGCTATAGCTGGAGAGTGGGTAGCGTCTCAGTCCGGACTTGGTATACTTATACTCGAGAGTCGAAGAAACTATGATATGGAACTTACATTTGCTGGATTAGCAACTCTTACTATAGTAACGTTATTATTATTTCAAAGTGTTCTTCTTATTGAAAAATTAGTATTTACTCTTTTTCGTATCGAGAAAAAAATATATAGAATCAAAAAACACAAAAAAAAATATATTAGCATCCTACTTCCAATAATTTTCTTGTGTCTAATACCTATAGGAAAAATAGGAAAACGGGGTGCTACGCATCAAGTTGATAGTCAAAATCTAACTTCCTTATCTCTTTTATTAGACTGGAGTCCGAATCCTAATCACGTGCCTCTATATGTAGGAATTCATCAACATTTTTTTGAACAAGAAGGAATTGATTTATACATAAAAAAGAACACGGACACTGGATCTGTAATTCCTCATGTACTCTTTGAGCAGGTTGATCTCACCCTATACCACGCTCTAGGCATTATGAAAACTATAGCGAAAGGAGCACCAATCCAAATAGTTGGTAGACTAATTGATACTAGCCTACAAGGCTTTATCTATAGACAAGAAGATAACATATCTAATTTCCGAGACCTTAATAATAAAATCTTAGGATTTTGTCTAAATAGCTCTAGAGACCTGACCTCTTTGCTTGAAACCCTAAGCCGACATGGTGTCACGCCTTCAAAAGTTAGAAACGTAAGTTGCGATTTAATTTCTCCAATGATTTTAAAGAAAATAGACTTTCTCTATGGAGCTTTTTATAACATCGAGGGAGTAAAAATTAGTAATCTAGGAGTTCCTGTCGGGCATTTTTTATCCGATGCTTATGGTCTACCAACTGGTCCTCAACTTTTACTATGCGGTAAATCCAATACTAAAGCTACGTCGAAAAAAATAATTTCCTCTATTCGTAGAGCATTGCAAAATAGCATAGATTTTTGTCTTCAAGAACCAGAACTTGCTTTCCAAATTTACCTAGAAGCTACAAAAGACATTCCTAAGCTGATAGAAGACGAAAAAAAACAGTGGAAGGCTACCCTGCCTCTTCTAGCTAAAAATCAAGATCCTCTAAGTGATTCTTTAGTAAGTGAGCTACGCCATGCAATAGCCCTAAGATACCCTGATCTTGCAGAAAAAATTCGAGTTATCGATTTTCAAATCTCTTGAAATGATCTCTAAGAGATTATCTTTCTTAGAGATCAGAAACTAATAATTTCTTTTTATGCTAGGAAAAATTTATCGATTAAAGGTAACCTTACTCTCTCCGACGTGCTATTCGAGTGTTTAGTATGCGGCTAACCTAAACGGACCAAATTGAGCTTAGTTCTACATTTTCATAGCGCTTTGTGTGATTATATTCACTACAGCCACGCAGATCGAAGAATGTGTCTGCTTGAAAAATAATGGTCTTTACATGTACGAATTTTTTTCATGGACTGGTTTTATTTTCTATTGCCTCAAGCGTGCACACTGTTACTCTCTACGGATGCTTTGACAAACTCTTCTTTGTTAAGCCAAATTCTTGGAGATTATTCTCCTAAAAAACGTTTGCAATTATTAATTAGGGAGAGTTTGTTTGCTCTCCTGTCCATGTTTTGTCTATATGGCTTAGCTAGAGGAACGATTTCTGTCCTAAGGACACCATTGTGTGCGATTTTTGTGGTTGCTGGTATTGCTGTTACACTTACAGGTATGCGTGCTATTCTTCGTCTTTCTAATGATAAGGGATGGGTTGCATGCGTAAAACGCAACCCTTCATCCCTATCCTCTTTTACACCAATAGCTGTGCCCCTAATTATAGGCCCTTCCTGGTTAGCCGGTTGTTGTATTCTCGTTGGGAAAAATTATAGTGTTTTAGTTACTTCTTGTATCCTGTTCTCATCTTGGCTGCTTGTTACGATTGCCACAATTATTCTACAAGTGTCGATTGGGAACCGCGGTAAGGGTAAGGTCCTACTCGCTATACAAACAGTACTAGGTTTATTTGTTACTATTGTAGGCACCCAATTCCTGATATCGGGATTACAGAAAGCCTTCTTATAAGAGTACCATTATGTTGACATTGATAAACCTCAGTCTCCTATTTTACATGCTTTTCGATGCCCCAGGGTCTATTCCTGTTTTTGTGTCTTTACTCAAACGTTACTGTAGAAGGAAGCAACAGCACATCATATTTCGGGAATGTTTACTCGCTCTTGTTACATTGATGTTATTCATAACATTCGGAAGAAAGTTTTTTCATTTCCTAGATATTTCTTTATATGCTTTTCAATTTATTGGGGGGGTACTGCTATTCTCTGTTTCCTTACAAATGATGCTATCCTCACCGAGTGTTGATGACTCCGCAGATGATGATTCGGAACCCATATTCTTTCCTCTAGCCTTCCCTATTATTACCGGGCCAGCAGTAATTACTTCATTACTTAGCTATATGGAAGAGGGTTTATACCCTAAAGAAATGATTCTTGGTGCATTAGTGATCGCTTGGGCTTGTTCGTTATTTACTTTACTAAGTTCTAGTTTTTTCAATCGTATTCTAGGTACTGCAGGACTATTAGCCCTAGAACGACTCTTCGGTATCGTGTTATTACTAATGTCTGCTAATTTGATGCTAAAAGGTATTTCTGTCGCCTTTAATATAGGTTTTTACGTCAGGTAAGTATTGTGAGAAGAAATGATCTTTGCTGGTGCGGTAGTAAACGTAAATGGAAACACTGTCACTACCCGAAAATATCCTGGGAAATGCAGAAGAAGGCCTATCTTTCACAATATGATATTATTTTAAAAACACCGCAGCAAATTAGGAAAATTCGCACTGCTTGCCAGGTTACAGCACGCATTCTTGATGCTTTATGTCAAGCTGCACAAGAAGGAGTCACCACTGAAGAGCTAGATCATTTATCACGCAAACTACATAAGGAGTATGGTGCCATTCCTGCTCCTCTAAATTATGGGACCCCACCTTTTCCGAAAACTATTTGTACTTCATTAAATGAAGTAATTTGTCATGGCATTCCGAATGACATTCCTTTAAAAAATGGCGATATTATGAATATTGATGTCTCCTGTATTGTGGACGGTTATTATGGTGATTGTAGTAGAATGGTTATGATCGGGAATGTATCGGAAATTAAACAAAAGATATGCCAAGCGTCGCGAGATTGTTTGAACGCTGCGATTGCTATTCTTAAACCTGATCTCCCTGTATATATGATCGGAGAAGTTATCGAAGATTGCGCCTCACAGTATGGATTCTCTGTTGTGGATCAATTTGTAGGGCATGGTGTTGGAGTTGAGTTCCATGAAAATCCTTATATCCCTCACCATAGAAATGACTGCCGCATTCCGTTAGCCCCAGGAATGACTTTCACAATTGAACCTATGATTAATGTGGGCAGGAAAGAAGGCATCATTGATTCACGAAATATGTGGGAAGCAAAAACTATAGATAATCTTCCTAGCGCCCAATGGGAACATACTCTACTAATCACTGAAACAGGCTACGAGATACTAACTCTTCTAGATTAGCTATCTCTTGTTCCAAAGATTCTGCATATGCCAGTAATTGATGAACTATTTGTATGTCTTGCATATCTATAATCGCACCTTCAACTTCCTCGTATTTACGTAGAGTCAAGTATTCTTCCTGAACTGTAAATAGTTCTTTACGAACTAAAGATAGAGTTTTATTTTTTTCAGCAAATTGCTCCTTTAGTTGTAAATACATATCCTTATAAGACTTTCCTTTACTAGAAAGACCATCATTTAGAAAATGAGGCGACATATTCTTTATTTCGTCACGTAACTGGGCAATCTTATTATCTTTTTCACTAATTAATAACTGTAAATCGACTAAACGACTTTTCAAAGAGTCTACTTCTTGTATACGAATTTTCAAATTACAGCAGCTTTCTTCTAAAGACTTATTCTTTTGTCTTTCTTGATTTAGTTCATTTTCAAGAAGGCGAAGTTTCTCATCTTTTTCCTGTACAGCACAAACCCATAACTGCATATCGCTATTATCTTTACTACTTGTAACTACAGGAGACGCAGAAACCCAAGAAAATAGGGACGTTGTTTCGTCACCGGATACCAATCTGAGATATTCGTTATGAAGAGACGCATAATCCTCTAGCCATGCCGTTTTTTGATCAGACAATACTTTCAAATCCGAAGATAAATAATCTTGTTTACGTAATGCTTCTTTTAACTGAACACGACACTGTTGCAGTTCACATTCTAAGGATTCAGCACGTTTTTCCAGAAAATCACAAGCAGTTGCTTTTTCACTAAGCAGTTTGTCATAAGCAACTTGTAAATCAGAATAGTCCCGAGTAAGCTGAGATAAATCTTGATTTTTTTCAAGGTCCTCTTTTTCAACTAGAGATATACATCCAAGGAAAATAGCCCAAGATAGGACCAATGATATAGCTAAACCTAACGACCAGAAACTAGAAAACAGAGAAAAATGAGCTGGTTGTTTAAAATAATACAGTAAAAGAAAACCTGAAGAAATAATCAAATAACCTGTAGATCGGAGTAACCCTATAGCCAAAAGAGCTAGAACAGAACACAAAGATATTAACGAAACCAATGATACTTCAAAAATAGTTGCACAACTTATGCCGAAAAGGGAGAGAATCGTAGAAAATAAAAACGCCCACTTTACAGAAAAAGACCGACACCTATCTAGCAAGCCATCTAGCGCGCCTTTACGATAGACTGTATAAAAAAGACGTTTCCTAAACAACCACATGACTTTAAATCCAATAAACAAATACTCTTAAGAATTTTCTAAAGAATCTTGAGCTTTAGTTAATAAATAGCTGATAACAGCTGGATCTCCTTCATAGGTCATTTCTACTTCCATAGTGCCATCCATAGAAGCATGGCCACAAGTAACCAAAACGTAAGCGCTTACGCTTTCCTCTTTGAAAGTTCCCGTACTGTCACTACATTCGTTTCCAGACACCTTCTTCTCCTCACTAGCTAACAAGCTAGAATGTTCAATAGAACCTCTGCTATTGGTTGATAACAAGTTCCTTTTTTTCTTTAGAAGCTTTAAATAACAGAAACTAAAAATTTCTGATAAATTTAGCAAAGATTAAACCTTTTTTTCTGAAGTTAAAAAACTTAAAAAGTAACAACAAACAATTTCAATTAATTTTTATTTACGCAACTCTGGGTTTTATTGATAAAATAAGACTAAAATAAATTATTTTTTTGATTATGAGAAAAAATATCCTTAGTTTTAATTTAGTATCACCACAGACCATACCATCCAAAGAGATACCTCCTCTAGACCCCCTAAACACACCTCCAATAGGTGCCCTGCTTTTTAGTATTTATAAGCTTCTTTTACAAGCAATTGAAATTCGCCAACAAACAGTTCTGACTCAATCACAACAATTAAATGACAATACTAATATTCAACAACAATTAAACCAAGAAACTAATCAAATCAAGTTTGCAGTAGTAAGTTCTGGAGCAAAAGAAGATGAAATTACCAGAGTACAAAACCAAAACCAAAACTACTCTGCACAAAGATCAAATATCCAGGACGAATTGGTAACAGCTCGACAAAATGGACAGATCATCCTCTCGCACGCATCTACAAATATCAACATTATTCAGCAACTAGCTTCACAGGATTCTACTTTTTTAAAGACCACCAACACTATCGGAAGCACAGTAAACCAACTGAATAAGCCTTTATCATAAAACAAAATAAAAATTTAAATACAAATGTAAGTAGAAAACTATGTGGTTATCAAATACTGTAACATCAACTAATGGTCAAATCCAAACTCCAAATGCGCCCACAATTATTTCTGGTGGCCCTAACACGGCAACAGCCGATGAAATTATTGCAAAGTTTGCTAAAGACTCTAATCCTCTGATTGTCACTGTCTATTACGTATACCAATCTGTACTAGTTGCGCAAGACAATCTGGCCATCATTGCCGAAGAAGTTCAAGCTAATGCTGCTGCTCAAACATTCTTAAACAATCAAGAAGCCTTGTATCAATACATAACGATCCCAAAAAATAAGCTAAATGACAATTCTTCAAGCTTTTTACAAAACATTCAAGCCACAAACCAAGCTGTAGGAGCTTCTAGACAAGCACTACAAAACCAGATTTCTGGCTTAGGAAATGCCTCTCAAGTTATTTCCAGCAACCTAAATACTAATAACAATATTATTCAACAATCACTACAAGTAGGACAAGCTCTAATCCAAACGTTTTCACAAATCTTTAGCTTAATTGCAAATATTTAATGATCACTTTCTAGGAACAAATTATCATGAGCGGCACATCTAAACTCACTATAGATAATCAAGTCCCTACTGTTATTCCTCCATCAACGACAGTAGTCTCAGAAAACATTACAGAAAACAAAAGTTCAGCTATTTATTTCTGCATCAAAGTAATGTTACAACTATCAGTAGCAACAACAGAATTTGCTAAGTCTATCATGGCTGTATTACAAGACAACACGACAGAACAACAAAAGAAAACTAAAGAACTAATTAACCTACCATTACTCAAAGTTCCCGATCTGAAAAAGAAAACTAAAGCTAACGAAGAAAAAGAAGAATACTCTAACCAGACTGAAGTACAAGCATTTCAAACATCCAACCAACAAATAACAGCAAACAGACAATTGATCCAACAAGAATTATCAGCTGCACAACAAAGAGCTCAAGCAAATCAAAAAGCAGTAAATGCTACTTCAACACAATCTATGAAGTTACTTCAAGCAGCTAATGCTTTGCTCAGCACTTTAAACGAGCTCACTATTAAAGCAAATTTAACTACATCGGCATCTAACTAGCAATATATCTCCCTCTATTATATTTTAAAGTCTAAGAGGGAGATGAGTAAATTATGTATAACATGTTAAAAAACAAAAATTTAGTTATAAAAATTTCTTCCAACCTGAACCAGGAAAGGAAAATTTTAATATAGAAAAATTTATCACCTAAGCGTAACCTTGGTCTCACGTCCTGTTTGGGTGTTTGAATCTTTTTCGATGACACAAGCGTTAAAGGAAACGTTCCATTCAGTCCAAGAAGCAAAAAATGATGACCTAACTACGTTGTGAGATTGACAACTCCCCGAATATGATGGTGTTTCTATATCGAAAATCTGTCATATAGTGACGAGAGAATATTAAAAGGTAAAGGCCTCAATGAGGATAATTTTCCCTGACAAACACAAGAAAACACCTTTTTTCGGACGGTTGCTAAAACGAGTGCCCCTCTTTGTGCTCATTATTTCTTGTACGGCTCCCTTCGTGTCCTATGTCATGAAGAAGGTCTTCGGATGTCCGGGCGTTATTGAAACTCTAGCGTTATCCACAAAAGGGGTGTGCGAACATAAGTTCTGGCAGTTCTTAACATATCCTTTAGTGACATCGGATTGCTTATCAATTTCAAATGAGAGATGCTTAGAAGTTACGCAGCGCCTTCTAATCAGAAATTGTTTAGATTTTGTTTTATTCTACAAAGCTACAGACCATATTGTGAGAAAGTTAGGCTCTTTGCCTTATTTAGCCCTAATTAGTTCACAAATTCTTATCACCGGGACAATCGTATGGGCTGCACTACACCTTCTTCACAGCTCGCAAGCATTCTTTGGTCCTGAATGTTTAATCGCCACTCTTGTATTAGTTTGGGTTTTTCTTGATCCAGAAAAACGTCTAGCAATGTATCCTCTGCCAACCAGCCTATCTAGGAAATGGGGCTTTATTGGTTTGCTAGGCTTTTACTTTTTCATACTACTTGTTTCTGGTGCTTTTGCCGTTTTTCTTGGTTCGGTCATCTCCATACTTATTGGCATAATCTTTTGTCACAAAGAAAAAATTCCTAATCCTTACCGATTATCGCGTTTCTGAGTTTTCTTCGGCAAAAAAAGCAAGAACCGCTGCTCTGGCCTCCCCCAGTCCCATCAGCACGCCCTCTTCAAAACGAAAAAACGAATTTTCTTCTAATATAGAGAAATCCATAGGTTGTAGGGCGTCATCTGTTGTTAAATTTGGAATAATTTCTTGTCCAAGATTGTGTAACTTTTCTTGTTGATTGTTGTATAAGTCATCCAATAAATTTTTAATTTTATTTTTCATGCTTTCCTTTACGCTTTCCTAAGAAAAAATCCTTCATAATTCTTTCCGACTCTTCACAACATATGCCTGAGGTGCATTCAACAGCATGAAATGGGTGTTTTTGCGTAAAAACATTAATCCAACTTCCCGCTGCGCCTAAACGTAAATCTGGTGCTCCCCAAACAATTCTTCGAATGCGAGCTAGTTGTATGGCACCAGCACACATTAAACACGGCTCCAAGGTACAATAGAGCGTGGTATCTATCAAACGCCAATTTTCTAAATATTCTGATGCTGCGCCTATACATAAAATCTCAGCATGGGCAGTAGGATCTCTTAATCCTTCGACAGCATTATGTCCCCTGGCTATTATTTTATCGTCTTTCACAATTACACAGCCTACAGGAACCTCATCTTTTGTATAAGCCTTTCTTGCTTCTTTTATAGCCTCCTTCATAAAAAACATATCTCTAACAATATCCATCTATCATCCCCCTGAAAATAGTTAACACACGAAATATAATTTAAGAATTTGCCTCTCACAATATATCTAGAAGGGATAGTAACTAGTAAACAATAAAAATATTCTTATCTATATCTAGGCAGATAAGAATAGAGTCATGTGGATTATATTTTTTATTCACCAACCAAAAAATGCCCTACCATATACCAAAAGGTGTACATTAACAAACCTCTCAAGTATAATTGGCCTTTGTGGCAATTATTTTATTTTAAGGAGACATCCGATGTCTTTGGATAAGGGAACTAAAGAAGAAATCACAAAAAAGTTTCAATTACACGAGAAAGATACTGGTTCTGCAGATGTGCAAATTGCCATTTTGACAGAACACATCACTGAGCTTAAAGAGCACCTTAAAAGATCTCCTAAAGATCAAAACTCTCGTTTAGCATTATTGAAACTTGTAGGTCAAAGAAGAAAACTTTTAGAATACCTAAATTCTACCGACACCGAGAGATATAAAAATTTGATTACACGCCTCAACTTAAGAAAATAGTTTTAAATTGACATTTTGCCATGCCCTAGGAGAGCTCTATGACGCTTGAAAGTATCTCTGTCACCCTTGAAGAGGGTAAAACTCTAGTATTTGAATCGGGACAGATAGCTCGACAAGCTAATGGAGCTGTTCTCACAAAGTGCCAGGAAACTTGGGTATTTTCTTCAGTATGCTCCTCTGATTTAGAAAATTTTGTGGATTTCCTGCCTTTTCGAGTAGATTACCAAGAGAAGTTCTCTTCAACAGGTAAGACTCTCGGTGGATTTGTAAAACGGGAAGGCCGCCCTACTGAAAAAGAAATTCTCGTTTCTCGCCTCATAGACAGGTCGCTTCGCCCCTCTTTCCCAAATCGCTTGATGCAAGATGTTCAGGCATTGTCTTATGTTTGGTCGTATGATGGTCAAACCTTACCCGATCCTCTCGCTATTTGCGGTGTTTCAGCAGCTCTAACAATCTCAAACATTCCTCAGCTAAGCATTGTTGCTGGGGTGCGCGTGGGTTATATCGATGGAAAGTGGGTAGTAAACCCAACCAGATCGGAAATGGAGAATTCGCGTCTAGACTTGGTGTTAGCAGGCAGTGAGAATGCCATATTAATGATCGAAGGTCATTGTGACTTCTTCACAGAAGAGCAAGTACTTGAAGCGATTGATTACGGCCACAAGCATATTAAAACCATATGCTCTGCGTTACTAGCTTGGCAGCAACAATCTGGGAAGCCAAAGAATACTTCGGCCATTATTCCATTGCCAAGTGAGGTTCGAAGTGCGGTAGATGACTTTTTAAAAGATAAATTTTCTTCTCTTCTGAAGATCAAAGAAAAAAAAGCCCTTGAGTCTGCTTCTTTAAGTTTGGAGAAAGAAGTCCTTTCTGCTTTAGAGGTAGAAAATGATGAGATCTTTTCATCTTTGAATATTAAAACAGCTTTCAAAACAGCAAAGTCCGATTACATGCGCTCTATGATACGCAAAGAAGGTGTGCGTATCGATGGGCGCTCCGTGACTACAATCCGTCCTATTTCTATCCACACAGCTTTTCTTCCTAGGACACATGGTAGTGCTCTGTTTACTAGAGGTGAAACTCAAACCATGGCGGTTTGTACGTTAGGCAGTGAAACTATGGCCCAACGTTATGAGGATCTAAATGGAGAAGGTACTTCTAGGTTTTATCTTCAGTATTTCTTCCCTCCTTTTTCCGTGGGAGAAGTTGGCAGAATTGGATCACCAGGACGTAGAGAGATTGGACATGGTAAATTAGCTGAAAAAGCATTAAGTCATATCCTTCCTTTATCTGATAAGTTTCCGTACACTATACGTATAGAGTCTAATATCACAGAATCCAACGGTTCTTCTTCAATGGCATCTGTCTGCGGTGGTTGCTTAGCTCTAATGGATGCTGGTGTTCCAATAAAGACTCCCATAGCTGGTATTGCTATGGGATTAATTTTAGATGAAGATAGTGTTACCATCCTTTCAGATATCTCCGGAATAGAAGATCATCTTGGAGATATGGATTTTAAAGTCGCTGGTGATGTGGAGGGTATAACCGCGTTTCAGATGGATATCAAAGTTGAAGGTATAACTCCGGAAATTATGCGTGCTGCCTTAGCTCAAGCAAAATACGGGCGTCAAGATATTCTTCAAACAATGTACCAAGCTTTATCTAAACCTAAGGATGATCTTTCAAAATATGCTCCTCGTATTGAGACAATGCAGATTAAGCCTGCAAAAATTGCAACTGTCATTGGCCCTGGAGGGAAACAAATTCGCCAGATTATCGAGACGACTGGCGTGCAAATTGATATTAATGACTTGGGTTTAGTCAGCATTACCGCATCTTCACTGGAAGCTATTAATCGAGCTAAGGAAATTATAGATGGCTTAGTTGGTGAAGTAGAAGTGGGTAAAATTTACAAAGGACGCGTGACTTCTGTCGTACCGTTTGGAGCTTTTGTTGAGATTCTCCCTGGGAAAGAAGGACTTTGTCATATTTCAGAGTTTTCAAAGCAACGAATCGAAAATGTTCGTGATGTTGTTAAGGAAGGTGATATGTTGGACGTCAAACTTCTTAGCGTGAATGAAAAAGGACAGTTTAAGCTCAGCCATAAGGCAGTTCTGTCTGAGTAATCTATAAAATGCTCTTTCTTTTACTAAATTGTGATAAAAAGGTAGCCGGAGATAAATCTTCGGCTACCTTTTCCTTTTTGGTAGCACGACTACGTCGCGTTCAGTTTTAGACCAGTGCCATCTGTCATGGAGTCTTCTTGAGGAGGTGGCGGAGGAAGATCATCAGAAGGTTTTTTAAATAACATACCTTCTTCTTTCAACCGAGCCCTTTTCTTCTCTGGATCCCAAGTATGATCCATAATGTCTTTGACATCTTTGGCATCTAAAGTCTCAAACTCTATTAACATTTGAGTCATCAACTCAACTTCAGCTCGATGTTCATTGATAATGTCCAAAGCCCTTTGATACGCAGAATCTAATAAAGTTTTTAACTCACTATCAATAGCCTTAGCTGTTTCTTCTGAGTAATTCTTTTCATGATAAGCACCATAGCCGGTAGACATATCGGAACGCTCATCATAGGTAACCTTACCCAACTGATCACTCATGCCCCACTCACAAACCATACTACGAACCAGTTTAGTAGCCTGAGAAATATCCTGTTGGGCACCGCTTGAAATATCTCCTAAGAAAATTTCTTCAGCAGCACGTCCTCCCATTAGCACAGCAAGCTGATCAAAAAGTTCTTTCTTCCAATAACTCAACTTATTTTTCTTTGGTAAAAAATGAGTTGCTCCTAAAGACAGACCTCGAGGGATAATAGTAACTTTATCAACAGGGTCGCTATGCTGTACGCACAACCCCACAATAGCATGACCAGATTCATGATAAGCTGTTGTTTTGCGTTCTTCAGCATCCATTTCTAAACTGCGTCGTTCTTTACCATACAGCACCTTATCCCTGGCCTCAGCGACATCAACAGCGGTAACTGCAGTACGATCTTTACGTGCTGCTAATAAAGCTGCTTCGTTTAAAAGGTTTTCGAGATCAGCTCCAGAAGCACCTGGAGTACTACGAGCCACAGCCGCTAGATCTACGGTAGGATCTAACTTAATTCTTTTAGCATGAACAGCTAAAATTTCTTGTCTTCCTTTAATATCAGGAAGATTCATAACAACACGACGATCAAAACGTCCTGGACGTAACAATGCTTTGTCCAAAACATCAGGCCGGTTGGTTGCAGCCATCAAAATAACGCCTTCGTTTGTACCAAAACCGTCCATCTCTACTAATAGCTGATTGAGCGTTTGCTCTCTTTCATCGTGTCCTCCTCCAATACCAGCACCACGATGACGACCAACAGCATCAATTTCATCAATGAAAATAATACAAGGAGCGTTCCTTTTTGCTTGTTCGAACATATCACGAATTCGGCTGGCCCCGACTCCGACAAACATTTCAACAAAATCAGAACCCGCAATGGAGAAGAAAGGACGATCAGCCTCTCCGGAAACAGCTTTAGCAATTAAAGTTTTCCCAGTCCCAGGAGGACCAATCAGCAAAACGCCTTTAGGAATCCTACCACCCAAACTAGTAAATTTCGTAGGATTTTTAAGAAAATCAACTATCTCGATTAACTCTTCCTTTGCTTCCTCAATACCAGCGACATCTGCAAACGTTATCTTATTCTGTCCTTTCATTAATAAACGTGCTGGTGATTTGCCAAATGACATGGCCGAGCCATTCATTCCCTTCACTTGACGAGAGAAAATGAAATACACAAAAGCAAGAACAAATAGAATAGGCATGAAAGTAAAAACATACCCAATATAATGAGGAGCAGGTTCTTCGCTCTTAAAGGTTTTCTCTAAAACCAGGTTACGAGGTTGATCCGGGGCTTTAAAAGATAAGGAACGATTGTGAGAAAATTCTGACCATTCCTGTTTGGCACCAGAAAACCAGTGTGCAAACACCTCTGGATCTTGTTTTTCAAGGGCACGAGAAGATAATTCCTGATTGTTAAAATACCATACAGCCTGGTTCAACTCTCCTCGAACCTTCTCTAATTGTGCCTGATTAACCTGAATAGCTTCCAAAACTTTTATGTATTTACTACGTTCTTCTCTGTATAAACGTACAGAACGCAGCTGCTCGAAACGTTCCCCACTCTGAGATAGGGATAGAGAAGAAGAAATGTTCCCTAGAGAGACAAGAACTTGTTTATATAAAACCTCTAGCTCTACCAAATTCATCGGCTGTGTAAGAGAAGTTTCTACTTGCTGATAAAGACTCTTCAACTCTCGTTTTAAATTCTCAGAACCTATTCCTAGAACAGGAGATAAGTATTTCCCCAATAATTCGTAGAGATCTGATCCAAAAGTTCGGAAACTTTCGATTGACTTGGTCAGCGTAACAAATCTTTTTTCCAGAGCATCTAAGTTGATAATCTGGTGCTTACTGGGACCATAAATAACCAAACCATCCAAAGACGAAGAAGATATTTCTGTATCACTGCTGATGACATAGCCTGTCTCAGGTATCGGGGAACCCGATATTGAAGAAAACCATAAAATAGAGTTTTCCACTTCTTTGGAAAGAGATACTAAATTCTTGCTAATCTCTTGACCATCAAAGTCTAAGTGATGCTTCTCATCAATAAGTTCCAAGTAACGGTATCGTAACTGACCCTCTGGTGTAGGAGATTCACGAAAACGTCCACTAAAAGAAACTAAATTATCATTCAAAGCCATCTTACGACTGTCTTCAGGAACAATTAACTTCAAGTTAACTAAATGTTCCAACTGATGGCTAAAACTAACCCGAGCCTTCCTAACAACAAGAAAATTTTGAACGGCGATCACACCAAAAATCACGCCAAATAAAAGAAAAAAAATACAGAAGGGAAATTTTTTTTCGATTCGGGCTTCATCTTTTTATCTTTAGACATAAATTTCACAACTAAGCTAATCAATCAGACAGGTAATTATTAAATATATCATATTTTTTATTATTTTGTTTAAAAACCTTGTTTTAAAAACAAAAAAGATAAAACATAATACTTACAATGAACTACTATTCATCATCTTCCAACCAGATGGATGAAATCATTATATATGTTCTATTCTATCATTACCACCCCAGCTTTTACGGTCACTGTTTTATTCTTGAGACGAACTTTTATAGTATGCCGACGTTGTAAATGTTCGTAAATCGTTTGCAGAAAATACCTTGAAGCACTAGCTCCCGCACGATTGAAAAATTCCTTGCAGACCCATTTAGTTAAAAAAATCTCATCCAACAAAATATCAGGGATTTCGATATACCAAATGCCATCTTTATTTTGGATTAACGATAAAAACGGCATAGATTGTTTCCGTAAATACTGTGAGAGTTCTTGCGATTCCTCGGCTAATGTTATCAAAGGATGTGAAACATTTTTACCGAAAACTTCTTCTAGCCAAGGGAACAACTTGTTACGCATACGAGCACGAAGATACTTCTCGTCGGTATTAGATACATCGTGAACATATCTAATATCATATGATTCTAGAGTATCAACTAATATATTTTTAGTAAGATGTAATAGAGGACGAAGAAGCAAAATACCTTGGTAATTACTAACCTCAGACATTCCTTTAAGGTTAGGAAGATGTGCTCCTTCTAATATACGTTTCAAAATAGTTTCTGCTTGATCATTAGCATGATGTGCTAGAAACACACCTACGAAACCATCATCACGACACAAACGCTCGAAAAAATTGTAACGATACTGCCTAGCTGTATTCTCCTGATCCCTAGTATGATCTACATCATCAGGGATACGTTCTACAACACAAGGAACGTTTTCACGAGCACATAAAGAAACTAGGTTATCAGCTTCTTGCTTGGAAGTCTCTCTCCATCCATGGTCTACGTGAACTGCAGTAAAAGAAACTCCTCGAGATTTCAAGAGGTAAAAAAGAAACAGAGAATCACTTCCCCCCGATAGACCTAATAGGTACTTTTTTTTGCGATCTAAAGAAGAAAAAAAAACTTCTAATCGCTTATCATCCTCAAGTAAAGAAAAGGGCGCCATAATTACAAAGCCTTTACAAACGTAATTGTCAATAAGTGTTTGTTTTCGAAAAAACAACTATTGTCATAACACCCGTTTTCTAGTAGTAACTGCATAAATTGGGTAAGTCATGCCTATTCTATGGAAAGTATTAATTTTCCGTTATTTAAAAACTGTTATATTTTGTACACTCAGCTTAATTTGTATTTCAATTATCAGCTCTCTACAAGAGATTGTGAGCTATATTGCCAAAGCTGTGCCTTATTCGATAGTTTTACGATTAACAGCATATCAGATCCCTTATCTTTTACCATTTATTTTACCAATATCTTGTTTTATATCTGCGCTAACCCTCTTCCGAGGATTGTCTGAAAACAATCAGATTACTTTTCTCAGAGCATCTGGAGCATCTAAAGGAATTATATCTTTCCCGATTTTAATGATTTCTTCAGCAATTTGCTGTTTTAATTTTTATACATGTTCTGAACTCGCTTCCATTTGCCGTTTTCAAACCTGCAAAGAAATCGCCAATATGGCAATGAACTCGCCCGCCCTTCTGTTACAAACTCTTCAAAAGAAAGAAAATAACAGGATATTTATTGCTGTTGACCATTGTGCAAAAAGCAAATTTGACAATGTAATTATTGCCTTTAAAAGAGACAATCTAATTTCAAATGTTGGTATTATAGAAACGATTATTCCCGATACCACAAAAGATTCCGTGAAAGCAAAAAACGTCCTAATGATTTCTAAACTGCCTCCTTCTTTATCCAATCGAGATACAATCAATCACAAAGAATATTATATTGAATCTTTAGAAGAAATGTTGATTCCCAAGGTTACATCAACATTATTTGCTGGAAGATCGTATATGAAAACAAGAACAGATTACCTACCTTGGAAACAGCTGTTTAAACAATCTTTTAATAATTATGTCAATTTACCAGAAATTCTTAGAAGAATTGCTCTAGGTCTTTTATGTATTACTCTCACCTATGCGGGCATGATATTGGGGACCTACAAACCAAGATTCCGTAAAGCCAATGTTCTTTACTATAGTTTCCCGGTAATGAACCTTATTCTATTGATTGTGGGAAAAAATACTGCAAAAATACCTTCAGCGATTGTGTTATTCATTCTTCCCCAATTAATTACTTGGGGCGTACTTGCTTGTCGTTCGTATCGAGAAAATAAAGGTTATGCATAAATGCTAATTTGGAAACGTTATTTACTTACAAGGTTTTGGCTAGCTTTAGGTTCTCTAGTATTGTTAGCTTTTATTTTCTATGCGTCAATACACCACTCTTTACATGCAATTAAAGGCAATACTACACATATCGCTGCTACTGCATCATTAAGACTCTCGGTTCTATACTACCTCTCACAAATTGCTCTAAAAGCAGAGTTTCTAATGCCCCAACTTGTCGCTGTGGCAACAACTATCACTTTATTTTCTATGCAAAATAGAAGGGAGGTTCTTCTGTTACAGTCTTCTGGGCTGTCTCTAAAATCGTTAACTTCTCCTTTAATCTTCTCCAGTTTTGTGATAACTCTTTTTTTATACGCCAATTTTCAATGGCTACATCCTATTTGTGAGAAAATTTCCATTACTAAAGAACACATGGACCGAGGAACTTTGAACAAGGTACACGATAAGGTTCCTGCATTGTATCTCAAAGACCAAAGTGTACTACTATACTCTTCTATTGATCATAAGAATTTGGCTCTAAACAATTGTTTTTGGATAAAAAACTCTAAAACAATTTACACCATAGAAAAGTTATCGTGTACAACACGCTCTCTACCTATTGGTTTGGATGTTATTTGTTTTTCTGAAACCAGTCCTGGGAAGATAGAAATTTCTAATTTTTTTGACATGAAAGAATTTCCAGAAATTGAGTTTGGATTTTACGACAACCCCTTTTCGAAAATATTTACAGCCGGTGGGAAAAATAGACTTTCTGAATCCTTTCAAGCCATCCCATGGAATGCAACAGGACTGGGACTATCAACAACCATTCCTCAACGCATTCTATCTTTGTTATCTAAATTCTACTATATGTTGATATCGCCTTTGGCATGTATTTCTGCAATGATACTATCAGCATATCTATGTCTACGCTTTAGTCGTGTTCCTGTTGTCACTTTGGCTTACTTGGTTCCTTTGGGGACCATCAATATCTTTTTTGTACTTCTAAAAGCCGGCATAGTATTAGCAAACAGTAGTGTTGTCCCAACTTTACCAGCAATGCTATTTCCTTTGGTTGCTTTGATAATATTTACAAACTATGCTTATGCGAAACTTCTATAATTTCATTAAGATAGTTTGAAAAATCCCATCGTTCCAAATTATATTTGAAAAAAGGTTGCAAATTGCAAATATGATGTCTGTTTTTTCTCAAGCAATTTACAAATTTACTCAAAAGATCGATATGTTGAGAAAATATCAATCGATCTCTAGCAATTAAGGTAGGGGACAACAACTTTGTCATAAATAACTTTAATTGATGTTCATCCCAATCTTTCTCTTTTGAAAAGAAGATAAACCCAGAAACGAACACAGCAGCGTAATCTAACCCATCTTTAGAAGTAACGATGATATTATCCGGGTCAGTTATTTCAACTAACTTAAAAACTATAAGGTAGTAAATTATATGAAGTAACAAAAATTTGTCGTTTTTAAAAAGAATTTTTTTCTTAGAAAAGAAAATCTCTTTTAACTCCTTCAAGCTGTCATTCAAAAATTCTAAGATTTCTTTCTTAATATCTTTAGATAAGAAAAACGATGACTGCGCATCAGGCTTCAGAAACTCTTGTTTTAATACATCGAAAAATCCTGAGAATGTCTCCTGTTCTCCATGCTCTTTTTCTAGAAGTTTTAAAGTGTCTTCCGGTTCTGGAAAAGAGAAACTAATTACATAGTCTCTATATTCAACTTGCCCTAGATTTTCTTCTAAAACACGACTGCGAGCACGATCCTTCTTTGACTGTCTATCTTGAATGTTAAGAACAAGAATTTTCTCATTCAATACACCCTTTGCTTTCAAGAAACCTAAAAATTCGTCATTACAATTAGCATAGAGTATAGAACTTTGTGTGATAGGATTAGCAGTACGGATAACATTTATTGATTTGTCACCTAGTTGTAGTTTGCCTTCTAGTGAAGGTAGCACCCCCAAAATAATGGGATCGAAAACGATAGAACTTGGCTCTAAGAGCCTATCTATTGCTTTAAATAAGGGTCCATTAGGATATTGGGCAAAAAATCTATAAAGTTCATCATATATTTCTGAAATATAATGTCCCGGAGATAACTCTTTTTTATCTCCCGTTCTTTGTAACTTTTTAGTGATGTGGAAGTACAAATAGTGAGCAGCATCTTCAAACACTAGCCGACTTTCAAATAATCCTATACTCAAAGCATTTAGCAATGTTTGCGATTGCTTTACATGATTAGAGTCTTTAACACTCTCAGAAAAGAAAGCCTTCCATGCTTCTCTTAGAAAAAGAATAAAATCATTAAAATAGTGGGTATTATTTTTCTTAGGATTGTTACGTAAAGCTGTAGCATCATACCTTGAGAAAAATAGGGCCATTACGGAATTATGGACTTTTACTGTGGACTCAATATCTAAGTTTTGCAATGCCTCCTCATAGAAAAGGCGTATCGGCATGTCGTTAGTAAATACTAAGTAGGAAGCTAATTTCTTAACCTCTTCACTGTTCCATAATAAGGTTTTAGTGAGAGGATCATTTTCATGAGCTGTTTCATGAATCTTCCCCTGCTTATAAATAATTTGTGCTAACGCATCCGTATAGAATCGTTTATTCCTTTCGTCTAATATATAAAAAAGTTCATAAGAGCGGTCTCTTTTTACTTCGACCAAATTATTTAAGAAATTGATATCATCTTCGGGTCTTCCCGTAAGTTCTCTAGCTAAAGGTTCACTATGATCTTCTTTTACTATTTTCCTACTCAGATCCTCCTGGATTTGAGAATAAATTTTATTAATTTCTAAAAAATCATTAGCAAGAGAGTGGTACAAATCTCTTTCTCTGCTTTCTAAAAAAGATGAGATATTTTGAACCCCAGATATCAAAAAATGAGATTCCTGCAATGCTTTATTAGCTTTACTTGTTGGTAAAGTCGCGGCTTGTTTTAGATAATCCTCTAAACTTTTAAGAGAATTTTTCATTTCGGCAAGAGAATGGTTACCTCTAGATACATTCGAGACGGTGCATGGATTGTTAAGAAAACCTGCTTCTGAAGATCCGTAGGACATCTTTTTAAGATTTTCCAGGTGTTCTAAGGCCTTTTCAAAATTATAGCAAGATTTTCTCATACTTCCCCCAAGTAATCAAAAAAACTTAAATTATTATCGCGAGATCGTCTTTCTAATTTATTAGAAGAAATAATTATATATCAATTAATTTTTATAAGAAAAAATAATTAACAGATAACAAGTAACTAAATTGCAGAAATTAAAAATTAAAAATTAAACAAAAATAAAAAACAGAAACTATTTTAAAAATATGGAAATATTTTTTTCTTATAAAACTCTTTGATACACAAATACATAGATAATAAACACTACAAAATAAAAAGAGTTTCTCTCTAATAAATCTAATACATGGTTAGAATGTGCGTCGGAAAATTCAAAATAAGTGAAATACTATGAAATTCATATTGTTATTAACATTAAGTGTGGCTCACGTTACATCGATAATAGCCTCTGATCAAGATTTAAAAACTATGTCACCCCCCACAATACAAAATCTTGAACATGTATCTTTAAAATACATGGACTCTAACGAAGATAAATTGTCGTCGGAAGGAATAAATGTAAATCGCGTTAAAGCTATGATCATCAATCTATGTACTTATGGATATGAGGAACAATTTGGGAACGATCAATTATGTCGGTCTATTTGTGTTAGTTTGCAGGGCATTTTAGAATCTTCTCTAGCAAAAATGTTATCCTTAGGACAATTAGAGTCAGTAGATGCTATATTTTTAACTCCCTTGCCAATTACACCACTAAGAAAACATGGGGCAACTACAAATCTATCTGATCGTATTTTCGAACGTTCTTGTCAATTCACCCTAGATTTACGGGAAATCACTATTAGGCAATTAAGGGATGCAGGAGGAAAACTCATTATTGCGTATTCCTTAGACACTTATCATTTACTCAAATCTTGCACAGATATAGGAAGTCAAGAACAAGTAAGTATATGGGAGAAAGAGAAGCTACATGACAACATCATGGATATCCCCTTAGTTACTGACATTCCAAAAGATATAATTGGAGCTATCTATATTATTAAGGATCGAGAAAGAGAATATTGCATAGTTATGCAAGCTGTACAATCTAAAAGCACGTTAACACATGACACATTCACATGGAAAATATGGCTATCACAAAGTAACGAAAAAAATCCGGGAACGGATCAAGCCATCCGTATGTTAGCCTTCATAAACGCATCAGCGTAAAGGAAATTGTTGTTGTGTTATGTGAGACACGTAGCGCAACAATGACCTAAAGAACTTTGAGAAGCTGAGAATCGGAAGAAGAGGGATTCGAACCCCCGGACCCTTTCAGATCTCCTGTTTTCAAGACAGGTGCATTAAACCGCTCTGCCATTCTTCCTTAAAAACATCAAACAAACTGACGTAAAAACCTTACATCGTTTTCACTAAAAAGACGAATGTCCGAAATACGATGCTTCAGCATGGCTAATCTCTCGATACCCATACCAAGAGCATAACCCGTATACAACTCCGGATCGATACCACCGTTACGAAGTACCTGAGGGTGTATCATACCAGCTCCAGCGACTTCTAGCCAACCAGAATATTTGCATAATACACATCCATCTCCCTGACATTCACAAGAAACATCTACTTCAATACCCGGCTCAACAAACGGAAAATAGCTATGACGTAAACGCAACTCTACTTTTCTGCCAAAAAAACCGTGATAAAATTCTCTGAGAACTGAGGTTAGATCAAAAAAAGTAACATCACGATCTATATAAAAAGCCTCTACTTGATGGAAGATAACATGGGAACGGGCAGAAATGTCCTCGTTTCTAAAACATAAGCCAGGAGCAACTATTTTTACGGGAGGTCGACACCCGCTAATTTCCCTTGCTTGTACATTAGAAGTGTGTGTACGTAATACTGTAGAGGGATCTAAATAAAAGGTATCATGCATCTGACGGGCTGGATGATCTTCCTCGAAATTTAGTAGAGAAAAATTATTTTCTTCACTTTCAATATGAGGAGCCTCTCTAACACAGAAGCCCATACAAACAAAAGCATCAACGATGTCATCAAGGACCTTCTTGATAACATGCCTGCCTCCTAAAGGAAAGGGTTCTCCGGGAAGAGAAACATCTACTTTTTCTTTAAAAAATTCCGCAGCCTGCTCTGAGGCTAAAATAGAGTGACCATGTTCCCTTATAAGCCCCTCAACATAAGACTTACATTCATTAATAGAAGCACCAAACAGAGCTTTCTCCTCTGGAAGGCACTCCCTTAACTTATCCGCGAAAAAACGAAAAACACCTTTCTTCCCTAGGTAACGTACCTTGAGGTCGAAAAGCTCCTTAGAAGAACTAACTCGACGCAAATCGATAAGAAATTGCTGCTTTGTAGCTTCAAGTTCTTCTTGGATCGTCATAAGATATCTTTTCCTAAACAGCTGCCTCTAGTGCCTTCTTTGCTTGATTAGCGACCTCAGCAAACCCTTGCGGATTATGAATCGCCATCTCCGAAAGCATCTTTCTATTTAAATTTACACCAGCACATTTCAAGCCATTAATTAGACGGCTGTAGGACAAACCATGAATTCTCGAAGCCACATTAAGACGGGCGATCCAAAGGCTACGAAAATCTCCTTTGCGATCCTTTCTATGCATATAATTAAAAGCCATGGCTCTCATGACAGCAGAACGACTCTGGCGAATATGACCTTTCCTATCCCCCCAAAAACCCTTCGCTTGTCTTAATATACGCTTACGACGACGTCTAGAAGCTACTGAACCTGTTGCTCTTACCATAATAAAATCCTTTATCTTTAAACAAGCATCATACGCTTATACATACCTACTTGCCCCTTATCTACGAGAGGCCGCTTAGATAGACTGAGCTTTTGTTGTGAAGACTTCTTTGACAACTTATGCCTTCTTCCCGGACGGGTTCTCTTTAATTGGCCAGAGCCTGTCAACTTAAAACGAGCCGCAACGGACTTATTGCTTTTCATCTTGGGCATGGAACTTTTCCTGTTTTTTCTTAGTTTTGAGTGTTCCCGGAGCTACAACGCAAATTAAGGAACGACCGTTTAATTTAGGTTCAGATTCTATGAACCCCACATCTTCGAGGCCTTGGCTCATCTTCTGAACAACCTTATGACCATGCTCAGGATAAGCAAGTTCCCGACCTCGGAACATACACGTAATTTTTACCTTGCTACCTTTCTCAATAAAAGAACGTGCTTGCTTCAGTTTTGTGGAAAAATCGTTGTCGTCAATATTAGGCTTCAACTTAACTTCTTTGATGCGAACTTGATGCTGAGCCTTCTTGCTATCTTTTTCCTTCTTTGTCAGATCATAACGATACTTTCCATAATCCATGATCTTACAGACAGGAGGCTCGCTATTAGAGGCTACTTCCACAAGATCCAGATTAGCCTCTCTGGCTAAATCTAAGGCATCTTTTATGTTTAATATGCCTAACTGCTCACCTCCAGACCCTATCACGCGGACTTTAGGAGCTCGTATCTGTCTATTAATTTTTAAATTTAACGCCACACTCTATCCCGATTTCTCGTTATCACGGTTTGTATAATGATCAGAGCTACCTTTTGTCCTAGTAAGAAGATTCAATGGAGACTTCTCACACAAGTAGACAAGAAGCACAAGATCTTAGAGCATTCTTAAAAGAAAAGCAATTGAAATCCCTTGACAATTTAGGAAATCAATCTGACTTAGATCATCAATAATTGAGAGATAGCCTTGATCTACCACCATCAACCATCTAACTATCTAGTTACAGCTTCCACACATTTTACGTATTCACTACTTTCCCGCCAAGATCTTCTAAAAGAGTATGTTCTACTAAGTAGTAGAATGCCAAATTTAGAGCTCCTATCAGTCCAAACCAAAAACTAAATTAAATAATATTTTAATTAACGCCAATCCATGGACAATTGCATCGATAATGCCTAGATTAAATAAATAATCGTATAATTTTATTTTAGAACATCCACCTGTTAAACCTCGGTTAGCTGGGGATTTTGTTATATCCGCGACCACCAAGTTTTTTAGTTGCAATTAAAACTTTCCAACATATAACCTTCTTTATCTGATATTTTCTGAACTCTTTCATACTGGGGTTTTCTTTAGCGACCGCTGAATCCTTGCTTGATTGTAAACATTTAATTTGGTGTCATCATGTCTGCGCTGGCTTCTGAGACTCCCGCGGAGTCTTGTATTGGTTTTCCTCGTCCTCTGCCTAAGCAAAAGACGCGCGAAATTGTTTTGCAAATGCTTTACGCGCTCAATATGGATATGAGTGGGGATCAGGGTCTTGTCTCTCTCCTCATGGCACAGAATTCTGTCACTCATAAGCATGCTTTTTCTGCACTAGATATGTCCAGGGAAATACTGAATAAATCTCCCGAATTAGATAGTTTAATTAGTAAGACGATAAAAAATACCTCCTTTGATAGATTAAATCTTATGGAGAAGAATGTTTTGCGCCTTGTTCTGTTTGAGTATCTTTACCTCCAACCGATTAGTACATCAGTATTAATTGCAGAAGCTACACGTTTAGTGAAAAAATTTAGTTACAAAGAAGCTTGCTCTTTTGTACACGCTGTCTTGAATGATGTTTTTTGTTTAGATACGCCAATAGCAGAACCTGAACACTCTCTCATGTGTTGTTAATACAACTTTGAATTGTTTCAAGCGGAATTTCCAACGTGCAACAGTCTATTATCCCGCATTTTCCTTTTTCTGTGCGCCGAGGCGTCTGGTTAAGCAGGTATTCTACCTTTCGTCTTGGAGGCCCTGCCAATTACTTTAAGGAAATTCGATCTGTTGAAGAAGCTAAACAAGTTATTCGCTACCTTAGAAAAGAAAACTATCCCTTCGTTATCATAGGTAAAGGATCAAATTGTTTGTTTGATGACCGTGGAGTAGATGGCTTTGTATTATATAACAACATCCAAGGTAAAGAACTACTCGACAACGATCGCATTAAAGTATACTCCGGGGTTTCTTTTTCTTTACTAGGAAAAGCTTTATCTGATTCTGGATATTCTGGTTTAGAATTTGCTATAGGGATCCCAGGGTCAGTTGGTGGAGCTGTTTTTATGAATGCAGGAACTGGAATGCATGATGTAGCTTCTGTTCTTGATAGTGTAGAAGTTATTGACGAATCGGGAGAAATTCGTTCCTACTCTTCCCAAACTCTGGAACTAGGTTACAGGACTTCCTGTTTCCAAAATCGCAGAGAATTTATCTTATCAGCTACTTTTAATTTAACAAGAAGTTCGTTGGCTTCTCAAACAGCAAAAGATCTTTTACATCGAAGATTGTTAACCCAACCTTATCAAGAACCCTCTGCTGGATGCATTTTCCAAAATCCTCCTGGCCAGTCTGCAGGTAAACTGATAGAAGAGATGGGACTCAAAGGCTTCTCGATCGGAGGCGCTCAGGTTTCACGCAAACACGCTAATTTTATTATAAATGATGGGAAGGCAACTTCTGCAGAAGTAAAGGAACTAATTGAAATAATTCGTGATAAACTGAGAGCAACGGGTGTAGATTTACGACAAGAAATTCGTATTATTCCTTATCAATTGAACGACTAACCCGACGAAATAAAATTAACTGAGGAGCCTTAGTTCTGTTTATCAAACGGAATAAATTCACTTGCCAAATCTTTGGGCTTAGGGTTTCTCCAAAAGCAATTATCTCCCTAGTTTCTTTTTCACCTTCTTCGTGGCCTGGATAACAGACAACAGTGATCGCTCCGTCATCGGATACGAAATCTAGAGCCCGTCTAATACTGGCTATAGTGCTAGCAACTAAAGTAGTAATACTTTTATCACCAGATGGCAGATAACCTAGATTATAATGGAATAATTTAGCTCCTTTCTCTTCAACAAATTCATGAGACATTTTCTTAAGTTGTATAATGGAGCTCTCCTGCATAGAAAGAGTCGATGCAAACAACTTTCTAGCGTTTTCCAAAGCATAGTCTTGAATATCGTAAACAACAAGTCGTCCAACTCCCTGTAATATACGAGCTAAAACCAGACTATCCCGTCCATTACCACACGTTGCATCCACAACTAAATCCCCAGGTCGAACAATATCACGAAAAATTGCATGCGATAACTTAACTACATTACCTAGAGAAGATCCTATTTCCTTAAACATCAATATGCCTATTGCAAAGATACTCTTTTCATTGTAAAATGCGTCCCAGGTTTTGGGGTATTAGCTCAGTTGGTTAGAGCGTCACGTT
The DNA here is from genome assembly GCF_000454725.1 of Chlamydia ibidis 10-1398/6. NCBI lineage: Bacteria > Pseudomonadati > Chlamydiota > Chlamydiia > Chlamydiales > Chlamydiaceae > Chlamydia > Chlamydia ibidis. The sequence continues at coordinate 115,771 of NZ_APJW01000003.1, forward strand.
GACATCGTGAAGGTCAGCTGTTCAAGTCAGCTATATCCCAATTCTTTTTAAATTCCGTGTAGAGAATTTCTTGTCCTTTAGATCTCCACAATTTCTCAAACCAAGAGTTTCCGTAATTCTCTGACATTTTGTAGTAATGTGGTGCCTCTATCGTGGGGGACATTGACTTTTTTATGGTCTCTATTGCTTCTCCCAAATAGTGAATGTCATCAGTAACAAGTACTAACATGCCAGAGGCTTGCAACACACGAATAACATCCTCCATAAAGGGAGCTTGAAACAAACGATGCTTACGATGACGTAGTTTCGGCCAAGGATCTGGAAAATTCACAATAATCTTCTGAAAAGCTTCAGAACCAACGTAATATCTAAAAAACGTTTGAGCCTCACCGTTGACGATCTTAAGATTATTAACTCCAGAATTACACATTTTAGACCAAATCTTCCGTACACGATCAAAACGTTTCTCAACAGCAATCCAGTTACTATTAGGATTCTCTAAGGCTTGAGCTACTATCCAATCTCCATTTCCAGAACAGAGCTCACAGAAAATGGGAGAGGTATTCCCAAATAGTTCTTCCCAACTAGGCATAGAAAATTTTTGATGATCAAAATAATATCTAGGAATATGTAGGACATTCTCTTTGAGATAGGGACGACGTTCTTCCCAAAAATAGGGAACTTTCAAAGCTTGGGGCTTCATGAGAAAACTAAACTAAGGACTTAACAATCAAAAGATTATAGAAACATCCGAAGTTTTATATAAGAGTTTTCTAAGAAAAATTAAAAAAAGCGAGCATTAAAATATAATGCCCGCCTTATAAGAAATAAAACCAACTTACCAGCTTAAATTACCTGCAGTCTGGTACTCCATGACCCTGGTCTCAAAGAAATTCTTTTCTTTATTGAGGTCGATAGTCTCGCTCATCCACGGGAATGGATTTTTAGAATGGTACAGCGGCTTCAGACCTATTCTTTCTAGACGACGATCTGCGATATGACGCACATAGTCGATAAACATAGGCGCCTTCAAACCTAAGATACCTCTAGGCAGACAATCTCTAGCATATTCAATTTCCAGATCTACCGCTTTTTCTATCAAAGCAACAATTTCATTTTGAAGTTCTTCTGTCCATATTTCAGGATTTTCTTCTTTAATACCGTTAATAAGATCAATACCAAAATTCAAATGAATGGTCTCATCTCGTAAGATATATTGGTACTGTTCTCCAATACCTGTCATTTTATTTTGGCGATGGAACGAAAGGATCATTACAAAACCACTATAGAAGAAAATACCTTCCATAATGATATAATAGCCAACCAGATTCTTAATAAATTGCTGAAGCCCCTCTACAGAATCTGTATGGAAATTAGGATCTAATATATTTCCTGTCAGACTCATTTGAAAATCATCTTTTGCCTTGATAGTAGCACGTTCATTATAGGCATTAAAAATTTCTTTCTCATCAAGCCCCAAAGATTCGCAAATATACAGAAAAGTATGAGTATGTACGGCTTCTTCATATGCTTGCCTCAGGAGATACTGACGTGCTTCAGGATTAGTAATATGTTTAAAAATGGCCAGAACAATGTTATTTCCAACCAAACTTTCTGCCGTACTAAAAAAACCTAAATTAAGCAGGATGACCCTACGCTCATCTTCTGAAAGGTCCTTCGATTTCCACAACTCAATATCACGTGCCATAGGCACTTCTGTAGGCAACCAGTTATTTGCGCACCCGTTAATGTAATGTTCCCAGGCCCACTTATACTTAATAGGAACAAGCTGATTCACATCAATCTGATTACAATTGACTAAGCGTTTCCTATTAATATCCACGCGCTTTAACTTACCGTCAAAAATATCTGCTTCCATAATTCCTCCCTTCCATTGAAACCATTACTGACAAGATTCGCAACCTTCCTCAAGAGAGCAAGTGGGTGCCTTCTTTGCTCTATCGACTACGATTCCGGTAGAGGCAGACTTATTTTTCATCCATCTAGGCTGAATTCCTCTCTTATTGATATCAGTAAAAGACTTTTCAACCGATGTAGCTGCTAAAGACCGCAAATAATAGGTAGATTTAAGTCCCTTTTTCCAAGCTGTAAGATACATATTAGAAAGCTTTTTACCATCTGGTTTAGCAAGGTATAGGTTCAATGATTGAGACATATCTATCCATTTTTGTCTTCTTGCTCCACATTCGATAATCCATTCTGGTTCTATTTCAAATGCTGTAAGAAATACTTTTTTAATTTCATCTGGTATACGTTCGATCTCCAGTAACGACCCATCAAAATACTTGAGATCATCTAACATATCTTCATCCCAGAGATTTAGTTCTTTAAGTTTATTAATAAGATAAACATTAGGAACAGTGAACTCTCCTGATAAATTAGATTTCACAAAAAGATGTTTATATGTAGGTTCTATTGACTGGGTGATTCCAACAATATTAGAAATAGTCGCTGTAGGAGCAATAGCCATGACAAAACTATTTCTCATCCCATAATTTTTTATTGCCTCACGTACTGGCGTCCAATCCTTCTTGGAAGAATCATCCATAAGACAATCGCCTTCGTCACGTGCCTCTTGCAATAGCCGAATAGTGTCTATAGGCAATAAACCAGAGTCCCATTTGGACCCCTTATAAGAACTATAAGTCCCACGCTCTTTCGCTAATAAACTAGAAGACAAAATGGCATGGTAAGAAATCATCTCCATACTTTCATCTGCAAATTCAACCGCTTCTTGAGAAGCATAGCTAATGTTCAACTTATATAACGCATCTTGGAACCCCATAACTCCTAACCCAACAGCTCTATGCTTTAGGTTAGCTGTAGAAGCTTCCTTAGTTGGATAAAAGTTTAAATCAATTACGTTATCTAACATACGAATAGCAATGTTGATAGTTCTAGCAAGCTTGGCTTCATCAATTTTACCATTCTCAATATGTTCAACTAAATTTACAGATCCTAAATTACAAACAGCCGTCTCTGTCTCTGAAGAATTTAAAGCGATCTCAGTGCATAAATTAGAAGCTCGCACAACCCCACAATGGGCTTGATTTGAACGAATATTAAACGAATCTTTAAAGGTTAACCATGGATGACCTGTTTCATATACCATACTAAGCATCTTACGCCAGAGATCCTCTGCTTGTATCTGTTTATACAACTTAATCTCTCCGGATTCTATCTTACGTTCATAAGCTTCGTATAGTTCTTCAAATTCTTTTCCATAAGCTTCATGCAAACCTGGAACATCATCGGGGCTAAATAAAGTCCAGACCCCTTTTTGCTGTAGTCTTTTGAAAAACAAATCAGGAATCCAACTAGCTGTATTGATATCATGAGCACGACGTCGATCATCACCTGTATTTTTTCGCAACTCCAGGAAATCCTCATAATCTAGGTGCCATGTTTCCAAATAAACGCACAAAGCACCTTTACGTTTCCCTCCTTGATTCACAGCGATTGCTGTGTCATTAGCAACTTTAATGAAAGGAATGACTCCCTGACTCTTGCCATTAGTCCCTTTAATCAAAGCCCCTGTAGCGCGAACACTTGTCCAATCATTGCCAACACCACCAGCCCATTTAGAAAGCATAGCATTATCTGCGATAACCTTATAGATATGTGCAAGGTCATCCCTAATAGTAGAAACATAACAAGAACTCAATTGTGAGTGAGAAGTTCCGGAATTAAACAAAGTGGGTGTAGCTGGGATATATAAGAACCGGGATATAAGATCATAAAATGTAATAGCCCAATCTGTTTTATTTTCTGACTCATTAAGGGCAAGGCCCATAGCTACACGCATCCAGAAAATTTGTGGGGTTTCCAGTCTTCTGCCACCCTCCTGATTAAAGTAACGGTCATAAAGATTCTGGATGCCCATGTAAGAAAATTGTTTGTCACGAGATATATCTAGAGCATCTGCAAGTTTATCAAGATCATACTCCTGCAAACGAGGATTCAATCGATAATTCTCACCATTTAAAATATAGCTCTTGAAATACTCCTTTTGTAGGTTAACAATATCTGGAGATGTCCCAGAAACTCCCATGGTCTCACGATACAAGGCATCAGTAAGGAGCTCAGCAGCAACAAAAGCGTAATCAGGTTCCCTTTCTATATTAGCACGAGCTGCCATAATACAGGCGAGGACAATTTCAGACTCCTTAATTCCAGAATAGAAATTCGCGAAAGCCATATCAGCTAATATGCTTGGATTGGTAGTAGTTGGGAAACGGGCACAAGCATAATTAAACCTACTTACCAATTCTGCTTTGTCTAGCTGATAAGTGGTCCCATCGCCTTTAAGAACTTCATACACTTCATCATGCTCAACTTTTTCCTCAAGGCCCCGATTGGGCTCCTTGCTATCCCGGATCCTCGCTCTAGCTTCTCTATACAAGATATAATTCTTAGCAACTTCGTAATAACCTACGATCATTAGCTGCTTTTCAACAATATCTTGAACTAACTCGATATCAATTTTATGTTCAGAACTTGAACATTCACGAAAAATCTCGTCTACTATTTTATTAGTTAACTGATTGATCTCTAGTAGAATAGATCCTGGAGTAATTCCTTCAATATTATGAGTTGCACGGAAAGCCTTCTCAAGAGCAGAAGAAATCTTCATGGGATTACATTTAGCTAAACTACCATCTCTGCGAATTATAGAGATGCTTTCCCAAGAATTTTCTCGTTGTTCCTTACGTCGGTCTCTATAGACGACATAATCTCTAGCTACATCTTGCAACCCATTCACATATAATTGGCTTTCTACAAGATCTTGTATTCTTTCCACTGTGACAATTTGGCCCGCAGAAATTTTTTCTATAACCTCTTTGACAACTTTCTGAGTAACTGCGGAGATGGTTTCTTCGAGGTCTTTAGGCAAGGGGGAATTATTTTCTAGATTACGAGTATCACGAAACGCTGCTTCCAAAGCTTGAAATATTCTGTCCCGACTAAAAGGAACAAACATTCCGTTACGCTTCACGATAGTATAATGACCCTCTTTTACCTCAACCATATCTATTCCCCAATAGCTCTATTCACTTTCCAATTTAAATGCTCTTAAACCCCGAGAAACGACATATTGATCTGCTTAAAAATAGCAAAACGATGCTGCTTGATTTCTAGACAAAAAAATACGAACGAAGACCATCCCGTGATTAGAAGACTTCCTCAAGAAAACCCAACATGTAGTGAAACATTTTGCGCTTGTATACCATATATAGGAATTGGTAGCGTTTTCTGCAATTGAAAAGTGGGCTCTTTCTCCGGAAAAAAATCGTATTCTAAGAGGCTTTTTTTTGACTTACGACTAACAATTCAAAACCAAATGTCTGTTTGAATTTCTGACATTTTTTGATGCGCTCACCATATCCAAAAACTTGTTGATTTTAGCCAAATATATTATGCTGAGGTATCAAACAACTTCGGCATAAATATGACAGGATCAGAAACGGAATTCCGAGGGAAACGTCGTGTTGTAACACCCAATGCTATCACTGCATTTGGTTTGTGTTGTGGTTTGTTTATTATTTTTAAGAGCGTACTTAAAACAAACTCTTCCATTGAGCTTTTGCATCGTTTACAAGGCTTGTCTTTACTTCTGATTAGCGCAATGATTGCTGATTTTTCAGATGGAGCAGTTGCACGAATCATGAAAGCAGAGAGTGCTTTCGGAGCTCATTTTGATTCATTGTCTGATGCAGTGACATTTGGCATCGCGCCTCCATTGATCGTCATCAAAAGTTTAGACGGCGTATACGGAGGGGGATTCCTCTCCTCTCTTCTTCTCGTAGCATCGATCATCTATTCTCTATGCGGAGTGTTACGTTTAGTACGATACAACTTATTCTCTAAAGATCCAAGTGACGCCTCACGATCGACTTGTTTCATCGGATTGCCTATTCCTTCTGGAGCAGCGGCCGTAGTTTCACTGGCGCTATTACTGGCTTCTGATTTTTCAACAATATTGCCGATAGAGGTTAGAGTTATTCTTTTATCCTTAGGTTTACTTTTTATCGGCAGCTTGATGATTTCCCCTTGGAAATTTCCTAGTTTAAAAAATTTTCGTTTTAGAGTTTCTTCTTTTCTTTTGGTTGTTTCGATCGGTTTAGTTGCGTGCTTGTTTTTCCTAGGACTCGTGGACCACTTTACCGAAGTGTTTTTTTTAGCTTCATGGTTGTACGTTTTCATCGTCTTCCCTATCTTTGCAATCACTCATCGCAAAAATAGAATAAAAAAATTACCATGATATCTTTCCCAATCATCTTCGTTGGCATTATAAGTTTCCTTTTAGGAGGTTTTTTTACTTCCTTTTATTACAGGAAGAGATGCTTTAGATACCAAGAATCCTTGCAGAAAAGTATCCATGACAACGAGCTTCTTAGACAATCTTTGGAGCTATCTCGAGGTCAGGAGCAACTTATAGAAGATTTCAGTAATCGTTTAGCTGTATCTTCACAAGCTCTAATCAAGGAGATGAAGGAAGAATCTCAAAATTTCTTTTCAGAAAAATCTCAGCATATTGAATCTATACTTTCTCCAGTACAAACAACATTAACCAACTTTAAACGACAACTTGAAATCTTCGAAACTCAGAATGCAGAAGATCGTGGAACTTTAAAACAACAGCTAACTCACTTACTTAGTGTTGAAAAACAACTAGAAAAAGAAACGCAAACACTAACTAACATATTAAAAAATCCTGGTTCTCGAGGCCGCTGGGGAGAAATACAACTCGAGCGTATATTAGAGCTTTCTGGAATGCTGAAATATTGCGATTATGAAACACAGACCAGTGGTGATGATAGCCCAGCCCGAGCAGATGTGATTGTTCGCCTCCCAAAAGAAAGATGTTTAATCATTGATTCCAAAGCTCCTTTATCTGAAAGTTATTTTTCTCAATCTTTAGATAAAAATGACCTAGTAAAAAAATTAAAAGAACATATTCGTTCTCTCAAATCAAAAGCATATTGGGAAAAATATGATAATGCTCCTGAATTTGTTATCCTTTTTATTCCTGGAGAGAACATTTACAAGGATGCCATTAATCTCGATCCTCATCTTGTAGATTTCGCATCCTCATCTAATGTAATTCTTTCGGGTCCCCTAACCTTATTAGCTCTGTTAAAAACACTTGCACATATTTGGCAGCAAGAAAATTTAGGGAAGCAAATTCAAAAAATTTCTGATCTGGGTAAAGAACTACATAAGCGTCTACAAAAAGTATGGGAGCATATGCAAAAAACTGGGAAGCATCTTCACGATGCAGCAAAAAGCTACAATAGCATGCTATCCAGTATAAACAGCAGGGTTCTTCCTACTATTCGTAAACTAGAAACCCTAGACGTATCTCGAGATGAGATCAGCAGATTGCCTAATATTCCAGTAGAAGACTTTGCAGACGCTTGGCCTACAAACAGTAGTGAAGACAATCTACTATAACCTACAACTATAAAGCAGGACGAACTGGGAAACGGTCAATAAATTCAGAAGGGTTATTACGGAACATTTCTTCCCCGGCAAATGTTACAAAAGTAGCTTTTTGAATAACAGCCTCTTCAAAATATTTTCGTACAGAATCTACTATCTGATCTTTGTTAATGTTAAGCACAGACCTTCGAAAAGCTTGTCGGACAGAAGGTATACGGCCACATTTAAGCCTATAGTACCCAGTAGATGCTCGAGCTCCTGGAGCAATAGGAGAATCTAAGTTTTGAATAACTCCAAGTACACCTTCATGAATGTCCTCTTGTGTAAATCGTCCTTCAGAAATTTCTTTAATTCCTTGCAGAAAAGCGAGATAACTTTCATGAATTTCCGGATCACGATAGCTATAACAATAGAAGCTTCCCCTACCTAAGTTAAGAGATGCTCCTGAACCATATGCCCCTCCGTGTTCACGAATTTTTTTGTGCAAAATCACATTATCTAGAATTTCAGCAGCCACAGTTAAAGCAGCAGCACAGGGATCATCATAGGATAGATGACCGATAGGGAAAGCTAATGCATTAAATGCAGCACGAGCAGGAATAATCAATCCCTGCGACATTCCTGACGTATTAGAGTCTGGATTCACCCAAGGAGCCACTGACTTAACTGCACTGTCTAGCACCCCGTAGAAATTATCCTGAGCAAGATGCTGATAGTTTGCAGCGCTGCCACTGATAACAAGTTGACGCTTACCAAAGAAACATTTCTGATAAAGTGTTTCTAATTTATTGACGATTTCATCTACCCGACTGTCAAAATGGTTAGTCAGATCACGAATGTATTCTACGTAAGACAATCCAGAAGCTAAATAAGACATAGAAGAAGATATTGACTTACCCAAACATGCTATACTAATTGCATAACCCATAGGACTATTGCGAACACTATTAGTTAATGCTTCACTATGTTGAATTAGTAACTCTTTTATTCTAGAAATATCGGTGAAGTCTATGCTAGTAAGAACATCTCCAATCATCTGGAATAATTTAGAAGACTTAGCTGATAAAGATTTTCCCCTAATTGACACGGAAGGAGATAAAATATTGTAATTATTGGCATGAGGAGAAAATTCATAAGAGACATCCATTCCACCTGTATGTTCTAGGAGAAACTCTAAATTATCTCTATAATTCCTTCCTCCACAACCTAGCTGTAACATTAAAAATACTAACAAACGTAACCAAGGAAGCTCTTCCGGAGATAGAGGAGGAAGATCCATAACGAGATCTGCAAATAGCAAGTCATTCGTGAAACAGTCATGATAGAACACTTCACCATTGCCAAAACTTTGCTTAATTAAATTAAATTCTTTGCCTGATGATGGGACCTTATCCAAAGAAAAATTCGGTAAGATTTTATCCAAATCCTCACTTTGATTCTGATAAGCTTCAAGTAATTTAGCTGTATGGATAATCTCTTGTCTATTCTCTTCAGTTAACTTGCCTTGAATTCTCTCAAGAAGCATTTTCTCTTCCTGATTTTCTAAGTTGATCAAATCAGTATCAGGTAAAAGTATAACACGGGCGAAATGTGGATTATCTAAGAAATATTTTTTAATCAATTTTTCAAGATATTCCGGCTGTCGTAATTTTCCTCTTAAATCCGCAAATAAGGTATGTATACGCAAGCCATCCGCAGCATGCCCACCATGCTGTTTAAGTAATCCTGAACGGAAAAACAAACTTAAACCATACGGCAAAGAGTATCCCGTAATCTCTTTCCTAGAAAGTTCTAGCTGATGTAAAGCACCTTCTATAAGATTATAGGGAATACCCTCTCTAAGGATTTCCTCTAAGCAAGCAAAAATTAATGACTCCAGTTTTTGTGCACTATTATGGGAGCATCCTTTACAAATAAGAGTTACAGGGATCTCTCGAATTTCACTATCAATACTCATATCTGCTTGTTTGCATAAACCTGATTTTAACAAGCGAGATTTTAGAGGAGCAGCATCTGTCCCCATGAGAACAAGTTCTAATACATGAAGAGCCAGTAAATCCTGTTGTTCCAGTATAGAACATGTTAGCCAAGATAAACCAAAGAGCACCTTATCTTCATCGCAACTATCGCAAGGATATTTTAAAATATTGCGTACAGGATCTTTAAATCGTTTTTGTAAAGGGACAGAAACAGATTGTTTTTCTGACTTAATATGACGTAATAGCTTTTCTTCTAAAAAATCTAGATGACGCGAGGGCTTTATATTACCATAAAAGTAAAACAGACAACGACTAAGAGTATACTGATTTTGGTGAAAATTTTTTATAGTTTCTTGAGTTAATGTAGTAATTTCTCTAGGGTCTCCACCGGAATTCACTCCATAGGTTACAGAGGGGAAAAGAGCTGAATTCAGCGCTTCGTGTAATCGCGCTTCTCCAGACATCATGGCTCCTTTCATCTCATTAAAAACAATACCGGTATAAGTAAGTTGACCTTCTGAATTAAATTCATATCTCCATCCTTCCTGTAAAAAACTACTTTCGGTCAACAAAGGATGAAAAACAGCATCTATATAGACGCTAAGAAGATTATAAAAATCCTCAGGAATCTGAGAAGAAGCTGGGTAGCAAGTGAAATCAGCTCCAGTAAAAGCATTCATAAATGTATTAAGACTACGACGTGTCATTGAGAAAAAGGGGTCCCTAATCGGATAGTTCTCTGATCCACATAGCACCATGTGCTCCAAAACATGAGCAACTCCGTTAGATGTCTGAGGACATGTACGAAAACATATATTAAAAACATTTTCATCATCATCATTAACAATCATCATAATAGAAGCGCCAGAAGGTTTATGTTCTGCTTCCAAAAGTTTACTCTCTATCTCGGGTAAATCTTGAGACGACTTGATAATGAAATTTCTATAAGTATCCCCAGCTTTCATACTCTGCCTAATTTTCTAATGCGATCATACTAGATAGTCTCCATTTTACTGCAGCTACCTAACCTGACTAACGATACCAACCTTCACTCATTCAGAATAAAACAATGTATCACAATTCAAAAGCTTCAAACCCCAATCAGCAATGCAAGATTACATCGACATATCTATACCAGCAAGGGCGAGCTTTAGGATAATCTTTTACCTGATTTCTATTTTATTTACGACAGAAGCAAAACATTACAAGTAAACCAACAAGATGAATAAGCTATAAACTTCCAAACTTTTAATAGAAGTTATGGGTAATATATGCCAACTTAAGATCCTAGATTACAGAGGAGACTATAACCAAACGAAAATAGAGATTGGTTCACAAGACCTGTTACTTCTCAGAATAAAAATTTCGATAAACTAAACTGATATTTAAACCAAATTTCATTAAAGCTATGCCAAAGTTAAGTCACTTTGATAAAGAATTAAACTCATTTCTACAAGAATTCTCAGATTTCATTAACTTTCCATCTATATCTGCAAATCCTGAAAACTTAAAAGACTGCAATCTATGTGCTTTATTCCTCATAGAAAAACTAAAAACTATTTTCTCTATAGAATTATGGGAAAAACCTAATCATCCTCCGATAATATTCGCACAATATAAAAACAAAAACCCATCGTCACCAACATTACTAATATATAATCATTACGATGTACAGCCTGCTAATTTAGAAGATGGTTGGGAAGATGATCCCTTCAGTTTACGAGAAAAAGATGGTAAATTATTTGCACGAGGTGTTTCTGACAACAAGGGGCAATGTTTTTACACATGGAAAGCTTTACAATATTATTATCAGTCTAGAGGAGGCTTTCCAGTAAACATTACATGGATTATTGAAGGAGAGGAAGAAAGTGGAAGCGAAGCTCTACGCTATTTCATTGAAGATAAAAACCCAGTGCTCAGATCAGATTATGTTCTGATTGTAGATGGCGGATTTACTTCAGCACAATGCCCAAGTATTAGCATAGGAGCCCGTGGCCTTCTCACATTGAAAATTACTTTAAAAGAAGGCGAGTCTGACATGCATTCTGGCACGTTTGGAGGGATAGCCTATAATGTCAATCGAGCTTTGGTTGAACTACTTGCCTCTTTTCACAATGAAAACAACGAGATCTCAGTAAACCATTTCTATGATGATGTAAGTCTACCTGAGAATTATAAAATCACTAACCAAAATTACACCGATCATACTTGGGGATTTGCTCCTGTATTATATCCACCGGCTAAGACTCCTAAAGAAGCATCTACCATCTATCCAACTATAGAGATCAACGGAATTTCAGGAGGATATACTGGGCCTGGGTTTAAAACTGTTATACCTTGTCAAGCTACTGCCTTTCTATCTTGTCGCCTTGTCCCCAATCAAAATCCGGAAAAAATTACCAAAGCGATTACTGAACACTTAATACAGCATACGCCAAAGCAAGTACAGCTATCTTATGAATTCTGTCAAGGAAACCCAGGATGGAGAAGTTCTGGTAATCTACCAATTGCTAATATTCTAAGAGAAGTTTACTCCGAATTGTATGGCATTTCTTGTCACGAAGCATTCATGGAAGGAACAATTCCAATCGCCACTTTATTGAGGGAAGCTTCTCAAGCAGAGCCAATCATTTGCGGAACTTCATATTTGACTGATAACATACACGCAGCCGAAGAGAATTTTTCCATTGATCAAATGAGAAAGGGTTTTCTTTCAGTTTATTTGATCCTAGACAAGCTGGCAAAACAGTAGAAGCTGGAGTCTTATGATTCCAGCTTATTTAATCTTCAGGCTTAAGGGCGACAAAACGAATAACTTCCCCTTGGGACACCATAAGAAGAATACTTTCTTGCTTGTTGTCCTTAAGAACGGTGTTGAGCTCTTCTATGGAAGATACCCTTTGACGATTCACAGCGAGAATAATTTGTCCCGGGGCTATGCCTGAAGATGCGGCTGCCGATCCGGGATCAACAGAGACAATGAGGACTCCTTTTGTATCAGGAGCTAAGCCCAGTTTTTTAGCTGACTCAGAATTTAAATTCTGAACACGAATTCCCACACGCTGTAAAGCGGACATACCGTCATCTTTGGGAGCTTGAGAAACCACAACAGGAATCTCTATAACCTTACCTTCACGTACTACTTTAAGTAAGACACGCGTATCGGGACTCATCAAAGAAATGGCATTACGGAAAGCACTTAAAGAATCCACTTCCTTACCATTATAAGCAATAATGACATCCTCTTGCTTCAAACCAGCCTTGTCAGCAGGAGACCCCTTCACTACATCTGTTACAAGAGCACCATATACCTTGCCAAGCTTATAACAAGATGCCAACTCAGCATCAATAGGTTGCAATGTAACGCCTAAAAACCCTCTAGTCACTTGTCCATCAGTAATTAACTGATCAATAATACGCTTAGCCATAAGACTAGGAATAGCGAAACCTATGCCAATGTAGCCACCGCTACCACTAACAATCGCAGTATTTACTCCTATCACTTTACCATCAATGTTGAGTAACGGTCCTCCAGAATTCCCCGGATTAATTGCTGCATCTGTCTGAATAAAGTCTTCAAAATCAGCAATATGCAATTGGTTCCTTCCCTTTGCACTAATTACACCTACAGTTACTGTTGCTTGTAATCCAAAAGGATTACCAATAGCAATCGCCCAATCTCCTACTTTAAGCTTATCGGAATTACCAAAGCTGAGATAGGGCAAGTTATCAGCGTTAATTTTAATAACAGCAAGATCTGTCTTAGGATCAAGACCTATCACCTTAGCCGTATACTTCTTCCCGTCATGCAAGGTAACATGAATCTTACCCGCATCTTCAACAACATGGTGATTAGTAACAACATAACCATCCGAAGAGACAATAAAACCTGTCCCCCTAACGGCTTCCTTAGATTGCGGTCTCTCTTTCGGGGAAGGCAATCCAAAAAAACGATTGAAAAACTCGTCATTGAAATAATCAAAAGGATTGTCATAGGGACCTTTCTTCCCTGGAGAGCCAGGATTTATAGAACGGCTTGTTTTAGGGAAACTTTCGATATAGACTACACCCGGAGTAGCCTGCTCAGCGACCTTAGAAAATCCACCAGAAATCTCTTTTAACAGCACTTCTTGAGGCAAATCGGCAACCCGATTTTCTTTTTTAGGAGACGAAAATCCATAAGAAGAACTCAAAGAAACACTAAAAAAAACCGCTACGGATAATAAAAGACTTATGGGCTTCTTCATAACACCTTTTCCTTAAACGGGGCTCTCCAGAGTCTTTACCACAATCCATATATTGGCGTAAGATGAGTAAAGTCCACTCTCGAACAGAACTACGAAAGGTCAATTATATTTCAGTAAGATATTACTACCAAACTTTTTCTCTTACCCTCTATCTCGAAATCAACGTTCCCCTAATAAATAAACTGAACCTGCAGAATAAAGAAGTTCTAAGCTTTAAGAAGATATTACCTGAAGATACTAGAACAATATCCTTATCTTTCTCTAAGAGTTTTTTCTACGCTTTCACCAATCAATGCTGGAGACGTTACAACATATACTCCCGCGTCTTTTAAAGCGATTTGCTTACTTTTAGCATCTCCAGAATTCCCAGAAATAATAGCTCCAGCATGGCCCATACGTTTTCCTTTCGGAGCTGTAGTTCCAGCTATGAAAGCAACAACAGGTTTAGTGGAGTGTTGCTTAATCCAACTAGCGGCCTCTTCCTCAGCAGTCCCTCCAATTTCTCCTATTAACAGAATTAATTCTGTATCTGGATCTCTTTCAAAAGACTCAAAAGCATCTATAAACGAAGTGCCATTCAAAGAGTCTCCTCCAATACCTACACAAATACTTTGGCCAATACCCCTTTGAGTTAATTGCCAAACTGCTTCATAAGTTAGGGTGCCGGATCGAGAGACTACCCCTACATTTCCTGGCAAATGAATATAGCCTGGCATAATTCCTATTTTGCATACACCCGGCTTAATGATTCCAGGGCAATTAGGGCCAATAAGGTGTGACCTACTATGTTTCATAATACGTGACACTTCCAGCATATCCCTAACTGGGATACCCTCTGTTATGCAAACTATAAGCTCTATACCTGCATCTTCTGCTTCTATGATAGCTTCTGCAGCATAAGCTGGGGGCACAAAAATCATTGTTGCACGACATTCTGTATCTTTTTTAGCTTCTAGAACAGAATCATAAACAGGCAACCCTAAATATTCTGATCCCCCTTTACCTGGAGTAACGCCCCCGACAAAATTGGATCCATAAGTAAGACACTGCTCTGTATGGAATGATCCTGATTTCCCGGTAATACCCTGGGTAATAATAGGAAGACTTTTACTTAGTAACCGAAACATTGAATCTCTCTAAATTTGTCTGCTAAGTTCAACAGCTAAACGTGCTCCTTCGTCTATAGACTCTGTAAAATAGCAGGGGACTCCTGAACTCTCTATAATCTCTTTACCTAATTCCACATTAGTACCTTCTAAACGAATAACTGTAGGAATTGGTTCATCTTTTTCTGCAACAACCGAAACTAAACCAGAAGCAACTACAGAACAGTCCATAATTCCCCCAAATATATTAATAAAAAGCACCTTAACACTATTATCAGATAGAACTAGGGAAACTGCCTCTGCAATCTGTTTTTCGGAAGCACTTCCCCCCACATCAAGAAAATTAGCAGCAGATCCCCCGTGTAGTTTCAAAATATCTAAAGTACTCATAGCTAAGCCCGCTCCATTGACTAGACAACCAATATTACCCTCCAACGCGATATATGAAAGCCCTATCTGCTTGGCTAGCACATCGCGAACATTTTCTTGTGCAGGATCATAGAGAGTTGCGAGATCTGGATGACGATATAAAGCGTTATCATCAAGGGTAACTTTAGCATCAAGCACTACTAATTGCTGAGATTGTGTAAGAATTAAGGGATTAATCTCCAATAATGACATATCGTTCTGATAGAAACAGGAAACTAATTTCTTTAAAATCTGTATGCCTTGTTGAGCTAAACTCCCCTCCCATTCCATAAACTTCACAATATGTCGCAACTGGTAACTGTATATGTGTCCAAAAGCGGTAACGGGAATAGTTAGTATTTGTTCTGGGGACTGTTTAGCAACTTCTTCAATATCCATTCCCCCTGCTTTAGAAAGCATAATTGCTGGACAACAGTGTTTCCTATCTATAATTACTGCAACATAGTATTCAGAAAAGATATCAATCAAAGGAGTCAGCAATACTTTATCTACTGGCAATGACGAACCAGAAGTTTGGACACTTACAAAACGCATGTTTAATAATTTATCAACAGCTTTTTCTACCTCCAAGATAGATTTTGCAATAATAACTCCTCCACTCTTTCCCCTACCACCGGCATGTACTTGTACTTTAACAACAGCAGAATCTATACCCAACTCCTGCATAGCACTTCCTACTTCAGATAGTGAAGAAATCACACGATAAGGAGGAACAGGAATATCATAAGATGCTAAGAGATCTTTAGCTTGGTATTCATGAAGATGCATAAATAAGCCTTTGCATTTTCCTTCTTATCTTGTATCCTTGTTTTTACTTCAACTAACTTTGTTTCCGCAGTGTTTAAATTTTTTAGCAGTAAAATACAGTCTTTATTTAGAAGAAGTGTTTCTGTTGATCTGCTGGAATTCGCAGAGGGTTTATTTTACGAAGCTGATTTTGGCTCTAACTTGACTGAGGAGTTGTGTTCAAGGTTACGTAAGTCTCGTAATCCTGATGAGTCCTCTCTTCGCATCTTGATTTCTGAATTGCTGCGTGAAACTCTTTCTGGCTTACCTGAAATAACAGGCTCCCTTCCGGAAACATCTCCTCCTTATGTTACTTTAATATTAGGAACCAATGGCTCAGGAAAAACAACTACTGTTGCAAAATTAGCACACTACTACCAATTGAAATCCAAAAAAGTCATGATCGTGGCCACTGATACATTCCGTTCTGCAGGGATGGATCAAATGCGGTATTGGGCGGAACAATTGGATTGTGGTTTCGTTTCTGGCAAACCCGGAGGAGATGCTGCTGCTATCGCTTATGATGGCATTCAGGCAGCCATTGCGCGTAATTATGATCATGTAATTATTGATACTTCCGGTCGCTTACATACTCATACTAATTTACTGAAAGAACTGTCAAAGATTGTATCCGTTTGCAATAAATCGCATCCAGGTAGTCCTCAAGAAACTCTTATGACCCTCGATGCCACATTGGGGGGCAACGCTGTAGAACAGGTACGTGTGTTTAATAATGTCGTACCTGTAAGTGGTCTCATACTTACAAAAGTTGATGGGTCAGCGAAAGGCGGCACTCTATTTCGAATTGCTAAAGAACTGAAGATCCCTACTAAATTCTTAGGTAACGGGGAATCAGTTGAGGATCTTCAAGATTTTGATATTGAGAAATTCCTACAGAAGCTTTTCTCCCAAAATTAGCATCTACTAATCACGTCTGGCTGAAGAAGAGAAAATAGATAACAGATATATGAAAATAGCTGTGACATTGCAGTACATTCTCAATGCCATAATAAGTGAGAGCTTATAGCTTATCACCGAGTCGTTACCTACACTCCTTGCCATTTTACGAATTTCTTGAGCATCGACAACAGATAAACCCAAAAATAGGGCTAAACCAATATAACTAATGCCTAAATAAACAAACGGCAGCTGCATAAACAGGGAAAGCACTACAAACACTAAACTCAAAACTAAAAAACCAGATAAACCAGCCCATAAAATATTACGAACGGCTGTTAAATCATGTTTAGTGAAAGCTCCATAGAGTGACGCTATACCAAAAGTTACAGCAGCACCTATAAATGCTGCCCACACTACCCCTCCTCCTGCAAATTGGATATAGGAAGGTATCAAAGTACCAAAAAACAACCCTTCCAGAACGGAATAGGCAATAAACAAGCCCATGGTTGTATGAGTGGATAAAGTATGGAATTTTGTTCGTATGAACAAAGAGATTCCCATATTTCCTAACAAATACAGCATCCAAAAAGCACCAAGAAATTTATACAAACCAGAATAATAAAGATATATGGATACTAAAGCAGTAACGCTAAGCCCCGCAGTCATCCAACCATATACTCTAGAAGTAAATGTTCCCGGTAGCTGAGAGTCTTTTATATAATCTCGCTCATACAATCCCATACCCTTTTCCTCAATCCACTGTTTTAATTAAAATAAACCTAAAAACAAAGAGTAACAATATTAGTTAATGCTATTATAAACATAAATAATAAAACTACCTTTCCACCCGGAACCAGGTGTTTTGCATTGTAATGTTTTTTAGAATATCTTCCTTTCCAAATCATAATTACTGGAAAAATTCCCGTAATTAACGCTACTCCGATACCACCAGCGTAATTTAAACATTTAACCACTATCTCGGGATAACACATCGACCACGCAAGAGGAATGATAATTGCAAGAAAGAAAATAGAAAACTTATGCTTACGCTTACACCATCCAAAAGCATCTGCTAAAAAGTCCATCATCCCCAAAGCAACTCCTATAAATGATGAAACAAGAGCAAAAAATCCAAAGAATTCGCCAGCTAGATACACTAGGGGATTTTGCAAAGTATTTTTCAATGCGCCTACTGCCGTATAACCTAGAGAATTTGCCTCTATGAGATAAGATAAAGGTACGGTCCCCAGCACAATAATTTCCCACACTATATAGAAAATAAGAGCAGTAACACTTCCTAGTACAATTGCTTTCTTCACGTCAGCGACTTTCTTATCCATGTAGTAATAAAGAGTGGGCACAACGTTTTGAAAACCAAAAGAAAGGAACAGGATAGGTAGCCCGTCTATGGATGACATCCAAGAAGATCGAGAAAGGAGACAAACGTCTATACGTGTAAAGCCCATTATACAAAAACACAGGAATGCTAATCCCATTCCTAAGACACACACCCTATTACTATAATCAATCACTCTTGTTTTCAACATTAGTATGGGGCAAATGATTACAGCAAAAGATAACGGGGACAAATTTCTTATCCAATGAACATTAGGGCCAAAAATCCGGAATAAGATATTACCCCCTTCACAAAAGTACGCAACAAGTAAAGAATAAAATAGAAAAAGATAGAGCAATGAAATGAGGACTTTGCATACATCTCCCAGTGTATACCGAGCCATAGACAACATATTTATTTGCTGCCTATCTTTGAACCATGTCATAACTTCTAAAAAACAAAAACCAGATGCTATAGAAAATAACCATGAAATCAAATAGAGGATTAGAGTAGGTATAAACCCACCGACTGCAGTTAGTACGGGAACCGCTAATACCCCAGCACCAATCGCTGTCCCAGCAACGAGCAGCGCTCCTCCAAAGACTTTGTTAGAGTTAGACATAAGCAAACCATTGCATAATTTTTAAGGAAAGGAAACTTGTACAGAAAACAAATAACCGAAAGTTGCACTATTAAAGCAAAAAGAGGCTTCTAAAAGTGGGAGACTCAGGTCTTATCAAGATACTCTTAACCACTCTTAGGATTGCTCAACTATTGCAAAAATACTGTTTAAGCAACAAGGGACACCACACACCCAAGCCTTGAGGTCAATCTAACTAAAGAAGATGATTTATTCCAAATAATTTAATCGAAATAAAAAACGATAACACGTGTAATAACCAGTATAATAAGATTATAGGCTACTCTACGGTTACCGACTTTGCAAGATTCCTAGGACAATCTATCGTCTCTCCCCGTTTTAAGGCAATAGTATAGGCCATTATTTGGCCTACTATTGTGTATAAGATTGGTGTTGCCATAGGATGACACTCAGGGATAAAAATCTGTTTATCAGAAACCGCGGATATATCAGAACACGTCTCTGGTGCAATTGCAATAACGTGAGCATTACGTGTTTTTACTTCGATAACACACCCGATCATTTTTTCATAGACAGCTAAGTCTCCACAAAAAGCAACTACTAAACTCCCATCACTGATTAAAGCCAGAGGTCCGTGTTTCATTTCTCCTCCAGGATAAGCGTTAGCCTCGACGTAAGCTATTTCCTTTAGCTTCAGAGCCGATTCCAAACAAACAGGATACATTAAACGTCGACCTAAAAAGATAAACTTATCTTCTAAAAAATAGCTGTCAGCAAGCATATTTAGATCATGATTATCCAGAATTTTTTGGCATAAGTTTGGCAACTCTAAAAGCCCTTTACCATATGCGAGTAGCTTATCTTCGTTCAAAGTAGAACGATCTGAGGCTAATTTCAGTGCTAATAATTTAAGAAGCAATAACTGGGCAGTAAATGCTTTAGTAGAGGCAACTCCGACTTCAATACCAGCTTCTAAAAATAGACAATAATCAACACGCGAGGCTAAAGCAGACTCTTCTACATTGCAGATGCCTAAAACCCTAGAAACATTCCTGGAACGAAATTCTTTTAACGCAGCTAGAGTATCCGCAGTTTCTCCAGACTGACTAATTAGGATTGCTAATGTTTTTGTCCCAATATACGGCTGACGATAACGAAACTCTGAGGCAATTTCTACATGAACAGGGATAGATACCATTGACTCTATAAGATACTTTGCCAAGAATCCAGCATGATATGAAGAACCACAAGCTACAATAGAAATAGCATCGAAATCGTCTAAAATAAACCCTTCAAGAAAACTAGGTTTTAATTTTCCGGAACTAGACACGTATTTTTTTAAGAGACGCTCAAGCACGTCAGGTTGTTCATGAATTTCTTTCAACATATAGTAGCTATAGCCCTGTTTGTCAGAAAAATCATCATGGTAAATGACATGTCGTATCTCTTTGTGGATACGTTTTAGCGAAAAATTATAAGCCTCTATTTCTTTACCTAATCGTAAAACTGCCAATTCTCCCGAAGCTAAAGCTTGCACATTTTTTGTATATTTCAAAAAAGCACGAGAATCCGAAGAAATGAAATGCTCTCCCTCACCAGCGCCTATTAAAAGAGGGCTTTCTTGAGAGGCACAAAGCAAAAGGTCAGGATAATCCTTATGAATCAGAGCACATGCAAAACTGCCCTGTAGTTGTGCTAAAGTCCAGGAAAAACTTTGCACTATATCCCCAGTTTCCTGATAACGAGCGGCAAACAGTTGTACAATAATTTCAGAGTCTGTATCCGAAGAGAACTCTACTCCTACCGAGAGAAGATTTGCTTTTAAAACTTTAAAATTCTCTATTATTCCATTATGTACGACGGCACAAGTATGGTTCTGGTCTATGTGAGGGTGAGCATTTTTTTCCGTAGGCACACCATGAGTAGCCCATCGAGTATGGCCTATGGCATTAAACGAAACGAAAGTATCAGATTTTATGTGCTGTACTAGCTTGTCAACTCCTCCAATGGTTTTTTTTACCATTATTCCATTTTCAAGGACCGTAGCTAAACCTGAGGAATCATAACCACGATATTCTAACTTAGATAGACCCTCTAATACTAGGGGTACAGATAGTCTAGCACCCAAATAACCAAAAATTCCGCACATAGATTATCCTTTTAATCTGCAACGCCCAACTCTGCATCGATTACATCAGCTATTATCCTAGCTAAACTATCTACCTGATGTTTCTTCAAACCCTCCACCATAACCCTGCATATATTTTCTGTTCCAGAATATCTTAGCAAAACTCTACCAGAATCCCCCAGGGAAGACCGGACATCTCTTAAAGTTTCCTGAACTATGGGTAGTGTATCTAAAGGGACCTTCTTACCCACAGAAACATTAATGAGAGTTTGCGGGCTTTTCACGATAGGTGCGGTAAGATCTGACAAAGTAGAAGCACTCTCTATCATGATTCTAAGGACTTGTAAAGCAGAAACAATGCCATCACCTGTAGTATTGTAATCTAAGAAAATCATATGCCCACTTTGTTCCCCTCCAAGATTGGCCTTGTGTTCTAGCATCTTCTGCAAAACATGACGATCCCCAACAGGTGAAAGCAGAACTTCGATACCTAATGTCTCAAAATATTTCAAAACCCCAAAATTTGTCATCACTGTAGCAACAACAAGATTTCCACTTAACTGGCCTCGTTTTTGAAGATCATTAGCACATATTCCTAGGATCATATCTCCGTCGACTATATGCCCTTTTTCATCTACCATAATCAAACGATCACCATCACCATCCAAGGCAATACCAACATCAGCTCCATGTTCAATAACAGCTTTCTGAATCACCGAAGGGAAAAGAGCTCCACAGTTATCGTTTATATTGTTCCCCATGGGCTCACAACTATAGCAAATTACTTCTGCATCAAGTTCTTCAAACACAGACGGCGCCACTTTATAGGCTGCTCCATTAGCGCAATCTAGCACGATCTTCAATCCCTTTAATGTTCTGCCCTTGGGAAAAGTTGCTTTAGCACATTCTATATAACGTCCCATGGCATCAATCACACGCTTATTTTTCCCAATAGAATAGTTATCGGGAAGATCTCCGAAATTCTTACTAGAAACCATTTCTTCAATACGTCTTTCTATGGCGTCACAAACCTTAAATCCCGAAGAAGAAAAAATTTTAATCCCATTATCCCAATAAGGATTATGTGACGCTGAAATCATAATCCCTGCGTCTGCACGATAAGCTCGAGTAATAAAGGCGACTCCAGGAGTAGGTAGAGGCCCCAGAACTAGGGTCTCTATACCCATGGAATTTAGTCCTGCAATAAGGGCATTCTCAAACATATACCCAGATAACCGAGTATCCTTACCAACAACAACCCTATGCTTACCGGGACGGTTTTCTATTAGGACTCCAGCAACAGCTTTACCTAGCAAAACCGATGTTTCAACTGTCATAGGTTCATAATTAGCTTTTCCCCGAATTCCATCTGTACCGAATAGCTTTCTTACTTCACGCGTCATCAATCCACCTAATAAAGATACAACATCCTTAACCGCCTAAAACACAAACCACGGGTTATATAAAAACTATACACAGGTTGTCTCATATTTTTTATACAGGAAATTGATATCTAGAATTTTTTTACTACACAAAAAAAATATCTTGAAACATAACTCCCAAAAATCCTTATTAATACATATATTAACAATAAGACGAACTTAAATCACTCTATCTCAACTACAGACATGGAGTAGACATTCTCATCAAGGAAGGAAGACATTCAAACCTCCGGCCATATTTTTCAAAACTATAGAAATACCGAATTAATTACAGAACTGGTGGTAGCGAAGTAATTCATGAAGGATAGAACTTTTGTCCTTGAAAACTTAATTTTTTTTGTTATGGTAAAAAATCTCTCAAAACTAATCCTTCGTTTAGGAAGTACTTTTTCTTCCAAGACTTTTTAACTTTTGTTGTCTATAATACATGGTCTGTGAAAACAAAACTCTCTTCTGCAAAGGCATAGAATTGTTTAAAAAAACGTCTCAATCTGCTCCCATTCCAAAAGTTTATTCTGCCACTGACCACAACATCCGACTAAAAGATTTCTCCCCCAACGCACTTGCAGTAGTCAAGACTTTAAAGAAAGCTGGGCACATAGCATATATTGTCGGCGGTTGTATTAGGGATCTCATTTTAAATATTACGCCCAAAGATTTTGACATATCTACTTCTGCGAAGCCCGAGGAGATCAAAGCTGCCTTTAAGAACTGCATATTAGTTGGCAAACGGTTCCGTTTAGCTCATATTCGTTTTACCAATCAAATTATCGAGGTCTCCACATTCCGCTCTGGGGGTATCGAAGAAGATGTTCTGATTACTAAGGACAATCTATGGGGAACTCCTGAAGAGGACGTTTTACGTCGTGACTTTACGATTAATGGGCTCTTTTATGATCCAAGTGAAGAGGCAATTATAGACTACACCGATGGTATTAGTGATCTACAAAACCGTTACTTACGCACAATTGGCGATCCCTACGTAAGGTTTAAACAAGACCCCGTACGTATGCTACGTTTGCTGAAAATTTTATCCCGGTTTCCTTTCACTGTAGATACGGAAACTCTAACAGCTTTGAAGGAATGCCGTCATGAACTCACGAAAAGTTCTAAAGCACGAGTATTTGAAGAGCTTATAAAAATGCTAAGTTCTGGGGTTGCTGCTCCCTTCTTTAAGTTGCTTGTAGAGCATGAGTTATTGGAGATCCTATTCCCTTATATGGATAAGGCATTCAAAATAAATAAAACCCTAGAAATGCAAACTTTTTCTTGTCTAGAGGCTCTAGACAAGAAAATCCAAAAGAAAGAATGTGTTTATGAACGTCATCAGTTGATGGCAGTACTTCTATTTCCAATACTCAACTTCAATGTACAGTATAAATATCACCAACACTCTAATCTTTCGATAACATCGATTTTTGAATACATCAAAGATTTTTTAGAGAAATTCTTTGCAGATTCATTTACTAGTTGCTCTAAAAAAAACTTTATCCTTACAGTGCTCATCCTACAAATGCAGTATAGATTGACTCCTCTAATGCCTACAAAGAAGATACATTTTTTTAATCGTCGTCTCCTAAACCATGGACGGTTCTTAGAAGCTATTTCTTTGTTAGAAATTCGTAGCCAAGTCTTCCCTAAGTTGGATAAGCTCACTAAAGCTTGGTTGCGCCATTATGAAGAGCTCAAGCAGCGTAATAAGGAATTGTCTTAGTAAAATCGAGTGGGAATGTTTTCTTCATGTTTTGTCCAATCCTTGTATCCTTTAGGGCTAGTTGCTAATGTTTTTTTTGGTTTAGCCTTTACTGTACAATGGCTCATAAGTCAAAAACACCACCAAGGATACGTCCCCAAAGCCTTTTGGATTTTGTCTTCCATAGGATCTTCCATGATGGTGATTCACGGATTTATACAGAGCCAATTTCCGATTTCGCTTTTACATACAGCTAATGTTGTGATTTATTTCAGGAACTTAAATTTGGGATCCAGGCGTCCTTTATCTTTAAGGACTACAATTATAACTCTCATAATTGCTCTTTTACTGACGACTTTTCCATTTGTTTTAGTAGCCTATTTTTTCCCAGAAACATCATGGATGTCATCCCCAGATCTTTTCCACCTCCCCTTGCCACCACCAAATATTTACTGGCATCTCTTAGGATGCACAGGCCTATGTATCTACTCATCAAGGTTTTTTATTCAATGGTGTTACCTAGAACTACATAATCGCTCTGCTCTACCTCAACTGTTTTGGCAAGTAGGCCTTTGTGGAGCCTTTCTTTCCTTTCTCTACTTTCTACGTACAGGAGATCCTGTTAACGTCCTCAGTTATGGCTGTGGTCTTATACCTCCACTAGCAAACCTAAGGATTGTTTATAAGAAAGCAAACAAGAGTATTCCTCATAATCATTCATGCTTTTTGTCTTGCGGTGAACCGAGCGGAGATAACCTGGGAGAACGCATCATAGACACCCTATCGTCTTCATATCCCGATATGGAAATATTTGGAGTGGGTGGTCCTTTAATGAGAGCAAAAAAACTAAGGACCGTCATCCCTATGGAAGAGTTTCAAGTATCGGGATTCTTAGAAATCTTTGGTTCTATTTTTAGACTCTTTCGAGCATATAGATTTCTCCTGAAAGAAATTATAAAAACAAACCCGAAGATGGTGATTTGTATAGATTTCCCTGATTTTCACTTTCTTTTAATCAAAGGACTAAGAAAACGAGGGTATCAAGGGAAGATTATACACTATGTTTGTCCAAGTATCTGGGCTTGGCGTCCGCAGAGAAAAAAATTCTTAGAAAAATATCTTGACGCACTCCTGCTCATTTTACCTTTCGAGAAAGATATTTTTTCTACCTCGTCTTTGCCAACCTCATATGTAGGTCACCCTTTGGTAGAGGCTATTGAAAACCATCAATATCGTAAAAACTGGAAAAAAGAACTTAATATATCCGAATCTCCCATTATTGCTGCATTTCCAGGAAGTCGTCGAGGCGATATTGTACGTAACTTAGAAATACAAGTACGTGCTTTCCTCGCCTCTAGTTTTAAAGATTCTCACCAACTTCTTGTGTCATCATCGAGCCCAAAATTTGATAAAATGATACAAGATGTATTAGCAAAAGAAGGGTGCCTTCAGGCTAATATTGTCCCGGTACAATTTCGTTACGAACTTATGAAAGACTGTGACTGTGCGTTGGCAAAATGCGGAACTATTGTTTTAGAAACAGCTCTCAATTATACACCAACAATAGTAACGTGTTTATTACGACCATTCGATATTCTCTTAGCTAAATACATCTTTAAAATATTCATTCCTGCATATTCCTTACCAAATATTATTACTAAGTCTGTCATTTTCCCCGAGTTTATAGGAGGAAAAAATGATTTTTCTTTTGATGAAGTTGCTTCTGCATTAGATATTTTGGCTAATCCCAATCAAATAGAAAAGCAAAAACAGAAATGCTCCCAATTATACCAAATGATGCATAGAGGTATAGATCCGTTGGATCGAACTATTCAAAAATTGGTTGAACCAACATCACAGCCCTCTGCCAATAACGGTGACCCTGAGACTTCTCTTAGAGAGTCTCAGGAGACATTAGGGGCTATCGTAAACCTAAAATCTTAAACCGACTTAGAAAGGCGATCTATAGATTTTAGGTCTAACCTATCTACGTAAAATTTGCCTAGGAAACAAGATATAGACGCACTTACTAACAATATAGTGGATAAGATAACCAGGGAAATTACCAGAATAGATAATAGTACCCCCAACTGGCTACTAAAAAAGATAACACTGAGAACTCCTGTAAGTAGGGAGAGGGCTGCTGCAGCTCCAAATAATCCAGAGAAAATCTTTGTGCACGTTGTCGCCATACTCTTAACTTGTTCAATATTAGGTTCCGAACGACTTCCAGATGCTTGAGAATCCAATCTCACCCCTGACTCACACCTCATAAATATACACCTTATCCCTATCTTAATATATTTATACTCTAGAAATAACCAGCTTTCCAAGAAGGCAAGAACAAGATAAACTCAACAAAAGTATCGAACTACACAAAACTAAAGATACAACCAACGTCGATAAAACAATCCCCAATGCTCCTGCCCACATGATAACGAAAGCAAGGCCAGTAGAAAACATAAGACAACCAACTATTAAAAACATATAAGAAAAATATGTAGTTATTCTTATGGCTGAAATTCTCATCTGCTCAATAGAGGTTATGCGTTCATCAGCAGATTTCAAAACGTTATTAAAACTATCTGTAGGTTCACATTTCATAGGTCTTTCCAAAAAGATATTAATTGCAAATAAAAAGTCCCTTATTTTCAGAAAGCAAAATAAGGAACCTTCATTTAACTTATAAGATAGAAATAAGTTGTTTTTACTTTTTATCTTTAGAGGATGTTTCTAATTCTTCTTCTTCAGACAAAGCCAATAATCTGCCTCTAGACGATGGGGTTTCCAAAATAGACGGTTGTGCTGCTATTGCTCCAAGAGATCCTCTAGTTTGCTGTATTTGTAAGCTCAATGCTTCTAACTGTCTACTTTGAGATTCGATTACTTGAGCTTGAGAATGAATAGTAGCTGTATCCTTCTGACATTCTAACTCTAGTTGTTCTATTTTCTGCTGCAACTCTAGTTGTAATTTGCCAAGCTCTTCTTGTGATTGTTTAAGCTGATCTTTCAATGATGCCAACTCATTATTAGCTTGTACTAATTCTGCTTCGGCTAGAGTACTTCTGAACCCAGACACATCGGTTCTGGAATAATGCGAAGTACCTCGCTTAATAGCCTCTAATTTCTCTTTATCTTTTACAAGCTTTTCTAAATCAGAACCAGCTTGTTTTTTCAACTTAGATTCAAAGCTACCGAGAACGTCTTCATAAAGAGATAGCGTAAATTTCAACTTGGTTACTTCTTGAGAAGCATCATCTAGTTGTTTTTGAATAGAGGCATTTCTTTGTTCAGAAGAATGAATTTGACGCTCTAAAGATACCTTATCTGCGCTAGAACGTGTGGCCATATCCGTTTGAGTTGCTAATTGATTCTTTAATAACATGCTTTCTCTTCTAGCCTCATCCACCTGTTGCTGTAGATCATTAGCTTTTGATTCAGCAGCAACAAGTTTATCAGAGAGTTCTTTTTGTAAAGCTTGATTCTTAGCAGCTATATTTTCATAAGCTTGCTTATTCTCGTCGATCTTCTTTTCCATCCGAGATTCTGCTGTCTTGGACTGTTTTTCAACATCTTTTAGAAACTCTGTTAGTTTTGTAGTTAACTCAGCCTGTTGACTTTGTTGTGTCTGTTCGACTAATTTAGCTTTCTTTCCTAGATCATCTAAACCAGCCTGAAATGCCGAACGGGCAAGATCTAATCTTCTTGCAAAATTCTCCTCTACTTTTTTCTTAGCAGACATATAAGACTGTTCTTCTAGTAACCGAATTTCTTCAAGTTCTTTTACTCGTTGACGCAAGATATCTATTTCATAATGCAGATTACGAGCAACTTGTACTTCTTTTGTTAAATCCTTAATTTTCAAGCTTGCTTTGTTAAAATCTGATTGCGACCTAGTAATTATCGCTTCTAGTTCTGCTTTATCTGAAGAACTTAACTGCTTAGAATTTGCCAGTTCCTTTTCTAATTGTGCTATCTTACTGGCACGTTCCTGAAGAGTCTGCGCAAGGGCTTTCTTCTCTTCTTCTAAATTAAGAATTCTACATTCAAGAACACGACGTTGTTTCTCTTCTTTGAGCTTTTGAATATCTGCATTTAATTTAGCAGCTATATGATCACGAGATTTTTCTATTTCGAGGATTGTAGCTGCATGGGACGTTTCCAAATCCTTCTTAGAAAGAAGTAAAGCTTCTAATTGAGCGGTTAGCTCTAGAATAGTAGCTTGATTAGAAGATCCTTGTGTTTGTAAATCTTGAATTTCTTTTTTTAACTCTATTTCCTTCTCGGCAATCTGTTTTAATTTTGTATTTATTTCTAACAGATATAACTCTAAAAATTGAATTTTAGCTTTATAAATAGAAATCTGTTTCTTTAATGCATCAATGACTAATTTGTAAGCAGGCAACACATTTCGAAAACTTATACTATTTTCCTCTTTGGAAAGGTTAGTATCAACAGAATTAAATTCCAAAAATGCTTCCTGATATTTTCCTGCTTTATCTTCTAGAGCATTACGACAAGTGACTAACTCAGTTTGTAAACGTGCCCATGCTGCAACATCTATCGAAACACCAGTGACACGTGCTTCTGACTCTATCTGTGTTTGCAAACGAATCTTTTCCGTAACTGTACTCAATAAGCTGCGTTGTGTGAAATATTCCTGGCTCTCCTTTTGGAGTTTCTCACGTGCTTCTTTCTTTTGTTTTGCCAAGGCAGCATGTTTATCACATGATTGATGATACTCCTGCAAAGCCATGTCCAGTTGCCGTTGTGTCTCTGTAATTTCTGCTTCGCATTCAGCTATCTGTTGATCAAGCTCTAAGAGCTTATTTTCACTACAAATTGATGCAATCTCGCGTTGTATGTTTCCATGTATGGCAGATAAATAAGCATTACCAATAGCTTGCAAGGATCTAGAAATTATCAAAGATAACAACAAACCTAGAGCAATTACTGCGCTTGCAAGTGCACAAGTATATAATGGGCAACCCACCCCAGAAAAAAGAACTATTCCAGAAATACCTGCAGCTAAAACTACGACGCAAACTATTGATGCAATTAAATTAGCAACACGCCGCACCTTTGAACTTATCGATTCTAAAATAACATTAGATTTTTTCCCTTCTTGAATACTTGTAGAACAACATGCAGAACATGACAAAAACATAACTTTCTCACTAACAGTATCTAAAAACTGAAAGATATTAAAAATTTGTCGTGCTTTTATGCAAGAATAATAGAAAAAATTTTAATATATTCTAGGTTGAAATTCAGTATCTTATGCTGATTACGCACCTTGCCAACTGGAAACTTTGTACAAACTGCCGATTACGTAAATATCAAAAAACGAGTAGGCCATAAATCCGATCCGTTTTACCTCCCCAACTAGTTATGAGAAACTCGACTCTGCTCTACTTGTTGCCTCAACAAATCGATTTCTTCTTGCATTGCTTGTACTTTTCTAGATAACCTAGATTTTTCTCGACTACTTAGGTCTAGATCAATCTTATAAGATAGAATCATTTCACTTATTTCTTCGATGTAACTTTCATATGCCTGTATATCTTTCGTACTCTTATGCATAAGTTCTTCCAATTCGCTACTGGCATCTTCTAACTCCTCCATAAGAACAGAAAGTCTTTTTTCTAGGTGTTGATTATCAGTCAGTAATTTTACGTTCTCTGACTTAAAAGAAGAATTATCCAATCTCAATGTGTTAATTTCAGATAAAAGTTCTTTCTTCACTAAGCTATCTTGCTCACATAACTTTTTACTCTCCTCGGCGTAATGAATGAGTAGGAATGATATTAATAAAGAAGTTATGGAAGAGATAATCAATCCACTCATTACTAACACTAAAGCTGTAGGAATAGAAGATGCAAACATTACTGTAGACGCTATGGCCACGCCTGCAAAAACTATGTTTATCATTACACCAATCCTGCGCAAGAAAATATAAGGAGGATTGAGACAAGGAAAGTACACTACATTGTCAACACGCGCTCCAGAAGAGGTAATTGATGAAAGGGTCATAGATATACCAGATGATGCAAAATACCTGAAGTATTGTGCGTATATTCCCTGTTAACAACAAGATCTTTTATCCTTAAAGTAGAGACACTTGCAGGCAATATCCATAAACCAATATATGATATAAACTATCATTTCATGAAGGAGGATCGAATATTACAAAAATATTCCCAAAGCTGTTATTTTTCTGATAATATATCCTCCCAAATATAGTTTGGGATCTCTTTTCGTTCCCTAATGGCACACAAATAGATGTAAAAATTTGCTCTAATCTCTGCATATTCTAAATCACTAACATACCAAGAAGTATTTTTGACTTTTACATTCCTTACTAAATTGTCTAGGTATCTTATGAAAATCTCTCCTCTAGAATCCGTCACTACATCTCCGATAATTGCGCATTCATCACCTCTTTCTTTGTCTCTCCTGGCCTGTGGAATTATCTCGGCGTTACAAATACTTACTTTTTTTTTTAGGATTTTCCGAAGTTCTTTCTAGCCCATTGATTGCGCTGTTTGCGAGCTCCATTATTTTAAGCATCATCATTTTTACACTAACTGCCTACTATCTTGGTGCATATAAAACCAAGATAGCCTGCCAACTTGCCATGCTCGAGAATGGCCAGGGAAATACAAATCTACAGTCACAATTATCAACTATTCTCTCTCAGCAAAAAGAATGTCAGCAACAGCTGATTGGTAAAGAAAATGAACTCCAAACTTTGAAAAAGACGACAAAACTACATGAAACAGCACAAGAAAAGTGGTTTGCCCGAGCTCGCTGGCTAGAAAAAACCAATGCTTATCTAAAACATATCAACCTACAATTGAATGAAGTAGTAGAGGAACAAGAAATCAGAATGGTGTCTGCGAATATACAGCTGGAAAAATTGTCCCAATCTATTGACACAATCAACCATAAGCGTGAAGAAGAGAAAAAGGAAATAACCCTACAATGGGCATACCTACAAGAAACCTTACAATCTTTACAAACAGAATTGACAGGAAAATGTTTAGAGCTTGATCAAGCTCGGCAAACTATCGATACTCTTAACTTAAAAATCAAAGAGTTTGAACAAAAGAAGGAAGATTCGCAGGAAAAATGAAACAAATTCCGAAACTACAAGCGCCCCAATCATAATTAGACGAATAAAACATTCAAACTCACGTTACAATTACTAAAAAGCAAGAAGCACGCCCATCTTATAAAGAAGATAGGTGATAGCTTCTTCTTTCAACTCATAATTTTCATTATAGAAGCACTCTGTTAGTATTTCAGCAACAGATGCTCCTGAGAGGCCCGTCTCACGAGCAACTATTTCGCTCAGATAAGTGCGAATGCTTGTTTGGATGCTTGCTTCTGCAGATAGGAATGCTGAATAAACAAAATATACAATCGCAGACCTTGATCGACTATAATCCTTAAGGAAACGATTTGCAAGCGTGTAATAATCTCGTAGATACCTTGGCAAACTAGAAGTTTGTCGCAGGGTTAAAGAGGATAAGTTTTCAGATATGTGTACGGTGTTTAAGCCTAATTGCTTTCCGTACTCTTTCTTAACCCCATTGATCTGATGCCAGTCATGTGACTCACCCAAGCTTAACTGTTTTCCCAAAAGGATCTCTTCCTTCACCATCTGCAACCAAATAAGAAGCTGTTCTTCTGCCGAATTTCCTTTACTATAAAATCTGTGAGTAACTCGAAATATTGATTCTGCCCAAGTAGGAACACACACTTCAGAATATGAAGAAATTTCATCTAGACCTTGTCGTTTTTTATCCTGAGGAATGCTGCTATCTAAAAGAGCTATATGCAAGGAGTTAAGAAAAACTGGCAAAGTATTTCTATCGGGATGAGAATTGTCATACTTAGATGTTAATTCAGAAAAATAATCTTTAATTTTTTGCCATCCTGGATTCCACGCACCAAGATCACAAATACACTTTTCTAAACTAAGAAAATCGCATTCGGTTTCCGCAGAAGCATTAGTCAAACAATTAAAAAATTCAGCTCCTTGGGGAGCTAAACTCAAAGCCGATGGTGACATACAAGTCACGAATTCTGATTTGAGAAGGAAGTTAAGAATAGCGCTTTTATTCCAGGTAAGTGCATTCTGCTCGTTTTTGAACTTACCCAACTGTAGAAGCTCCAGATGCTTTTCACTTTTGTTAACAGAACATAATAAACTCAAACCAAGAAATAGGAGTTTAACAGGGAGTAATAAGAAACAAATTACTGCAGATAAAGCTAAAGACAAGGAAATAATAACCATCTGTAACAGCAAGCAAATTTTTATTGTTCCGCAACATGAAACCAAAGAACATAATACTAAACTAAGACGAGCAAAAATATTAGAGAGGGCCATGGAAGAGTATACTTCTGCAATACAGTGTCCCAGACTACCTGTACGGTAATTGACAGCATATTTTGATATATTTAAATCTAAAGATGCATTCCTACTCTCGTCAACGCGCATAATATCCCTTGTCAATACATAACTGAACAAGGCTAACTTCAAGGCAGTTCGTTAAACTTAGGAAGTTTTTCTTGCTTAGAAACATATATATTTTAGCAAATGAAAAATAAAAATATTTTTAACAATTGTCTAATTATAATCTGTAAAGTGCCACTCTTCACGAAAATTAACTGTTACAAATATTTATCCAAGACATTGTATAAGTTTTCGGATTTTAATTATAGACTACAAAAAACAACAGAAACTTTAGTTCTTAAAAATAAATAAGATGCTATTTTTTAAAATTTGGAAATTATAGGTGAACTTGTGCCAATTATATAAAAATCCCTCTCTGCAGAAGAAGAGAAACTCGTTAATAAATTTTGAAGTATCTAATTTCTAACCACGCAACAGAAAGAAGTGGAGCAAACTACGAGAATAGGCAGTGTATCTAATAACACCCTTTTAAAATTCTCAGATTACTTTCTGGGAATTAGTGACAAAACTAAGGATAGTTAAAACAACAATTGGCCTCTGCACCTTGATAGGACGATCTTAAACATCATCCATAGAGATACTGTCAACGTCTTTCAGCGTACTCTCAGTATCTTCAGATAAGCGTTCTATTTCTTCAGTAAGTTCTGTAATTTTAGTATTAGCGTGTATGAGCTCCTCTCGTAAAGAAAACACAAGCTCTTCTCCAGATTCAAGAATTTGGTCTTCCAAATTGTGAATGTCTAGAATAGTGAAATCTCTTGCCTTATCTTCATATAAACTCTTTGCTTGTTTCCTCAATAGGGGATCGTCTATACGCAATTTGTTCAATCTCTCTACTCTTAGATTGTTCGTAAGAATTAGAAAATCTAGCACCTCACTTTCCATCAAATAGACCTGATGGGAATCAACACAACTATCGATCTTATTCAGAGTACTCTCGATTTTATCAGAAAGCTCTGTATTTAAATACCCTACACGAGATAATCGTTCCGCTCTGCGTTTCTCTAACTTGATATGTTCTCGGGCATTCTTTTCTAACTTCTTAACAAACGCCATCCTATTCATATTTTGCACTGAGAACTCATTTGCTTCTTCATAACTTTCAAGTACACTTCGTAACCTAACTATCTCTTCATTGCTTTTACACAGCTCTTCTTGAAGATCTCTTTGTATATCAATAGCTGGTGCAGACACAATCGTAGACTCTCCAGAAGTAGTGATAGGACAATCTGTGGATGAATCTACCCTACTCGTACAATCTGATACCATCATCATAGATCTAGGAGGATTCATCACAAGTCCCTCTAAATAACCGACTCTGCCATGTTGTAGTAGATTAACTATCGACATCAAGATTAGAGATAACACACATGTACTCAAAAGACAGTAACTAAATGGTCCCAATAGAGAACTGTAAATCATTAATTCCAAAAATAGCAGAACCATAGCCACCGCTGATGTCACTAATGCAACGACATTAGAAATTAAACGAATCTTACTATGGAGAAAGTCACAAGTATACATTTCTCTTGTGATATCAAAATAAATTACTTTAGTTAACACGGAAACTTCAAAAATAAAAGAGTGACGATAATACGACTACCGCCACACAAACAAAGATGGATAACAATAGTCTAACGAGATCCTAACAAGGCTATCTTCAGTAACAAACCAAAACAACAAAAGCGTTTCAATACACTCAAGCGACATTGGTCTATAAATATAGTGCGCGGCTAGTATTCCATACACTACTACATTTTCTGCAAAGAGAATTTATAGAAAATCCGGGAACTTAGAAGATAGACAATTAGATGATCTAACTATTTCCAATGATACACATGTCATGCGAAGAATTTCCTAAAAAAACGACGCATATATGCAAGGGGAAAAAAGCGAGGAATATGTCCACTTCCTCGCTAATATCTTAAAGAATCCTTACGATATTAAAAAATTAAACGTATTCCACCATTAACATCATAGGAAACAGAATGTTCTCTCCATTCATATGTAAATCCTAAGTACGTACTGAAGTAAGAGTTCCATTCGGTGTCATTACTAAACTGTGCTCGACATATCTTTCTAGATACATCTGAAGCAACACCAGCCCATGAATAGGATGCTGTAGGCAAACTAACAACAACGGGAGGTTGTCGACGGTATACATCTAAAGCATAAGATAAACTTAAACTGTTCACTTCAGAACGTTGTCCTCGAGCATAACTATGCTCCAGAGTAATTCCCACAGGTACAGATATATTTTGTAGTCTACCAGAAGAGAAAGATCTTGATTCGCTACCTACCTCTCTGATCTCTGGAAGATCCACGTATATATATTCCACCTCAGCAAACGGGACAAATGCTGAAACGATAGAAGAGACAAACTTACGCGGGTTAAGAAGATAGCGATAATCGACACGAGCATCAGCCAAAACACCATGACTTTCCCAAGACGCAGAAGATTTGCCTAAAGATTCATACCTAGTCGAGAGATTATTTTGCACATTGCTATAGATCAAACTACCCTTCAAGAACCAACGACCAGCTAGAATCCCGATATATCCGGATCCCAAATACCCTATTTGGTCACTTCGAGAGGTATAGGATTGACTATCTGTATAACCGAAAAATTGCGAGAAGCTTCCACCAATTAAAAAATCTTCTATTAACTGAGTGTCTAAGCCAACAGCATAGCCTCCAGAGCGATGAGTAAAGCCATCTATATCACAAATGTTGGCACAATTTATAAAGGACCCTATTCCAGCCCCCCAAAGATTAGTCGAGTAATCAAACTCCATCCTTTGAGCCGTAACATTATGTAGTAGTTGCTGATGTTTTAAAGAACGTAAATCCCCACATTGTCCCCATAGAGTGTTCAATACCAAAGAGCCACTTTTCTCTGGATTTAAATGATAACCCGTTGGCTTCCAACCAATTACAAGTCGACCATTAACAACCTCAGCCTCAGACCATACTCCTGAATGACCATAGGTATTCGAAGTAATAGGAGGAACAGAAACCTGTACGTCTATTTTCTCTAACTCTGGATCATTCATCGGCATCTCACTAGAACCGGATACAGATTGAAAAGATATTAACGGGATATTACGCTCACAGTTCAATAATTCATGATTCTCATACCCTATACCACCTGTATCAACAAGAACCAAATTTAAAGATCCAGAACCTATTTTTGTTCCCTTAGGAACTACAATAGTAGGAGGCAAAGGTTGCTTATTTTCAGTATCTCCAACAAATGAAGAAAGATCTATTTCCACAGTATTAATATCTAAAAGTAATTCCGGATCAAAACCATCTTTTTTAGGTTCTATAGTCACAGCATGTAAACCGGTTTTATCTACACTAGAAGAGGAAATATGAACTTTAGGTGTGTCCCTAAGGTCCATAATCCGAAAAGTAGTACCTGCGGATAATAGTAATTCGCTTCCTCTTTGCTGCTTGAAACCAGCTAGCCAAAGCTGGGCACCATTAGACAAAGAAAGTACCCCCTGCTCTAAAACGGCAACTTGAGGAATCTTAGAAGTATGTTCAGAAAAACATACTGACCCAAGATGATTCCCAGAACTTTTACTATTGAAAACTAGAGTAGGATTGTCCAGAAGACTCGTGCCCTGAGCTTCACTAGACCGCAACGTCAGTGATTCATAGTTAATCGCATCTTCGATTCGGACACTGTGACCTTTTTCTGCGGATAATTCTTGAATGAGTGAAGACGTACCAGCTAGATAAATAGCATCAGATTCTCTCAAACCGTTAGTATTCCCTGAGAAAACTACATCTCCTCCCTTCGCCCGGACTGAAACAGTTCCATGTTCAGAGATCTTAATTGCTCCACCATTTCTAGCAACATTATTGTAGAACATCACAGAACCCAAGTTATCAGTAACTAATAGATTCTGTGTATGAATCGCACCTCCACCACACGAACTATTCATAGGAGCTTGAGAAATAGAAACAGAATTACCGGAGAAGACCACATTACCTTTGTTCCCAGCAATCCTAACTAAAGTCCCTTCATCAGAAATTGAACGGGATGAATTGTCATCGCCAACTAGATACCCAGTAAGGATCGCACCTCCGAACCCTTCTGAAAAATTGTTCATAAAAAGGACATTTTTTTCATTTCCTTCAATAGAGACCGTTTTCCCTGCAAGAATTGCTCCTCCTCCAGAAGAAAATGCTATGCGATCATGTGACTCTTCTAAACGATCACTATAATATAATTCACCAACAGCTAAATTGTCCTTGAAAACGACATCTGCATGATTATCGATAATATATACAGAAGATTTAGGAGACGATAGGGCTCCTCCTACACCATTCGTACTATTAAAGGAAAACAGCACATCACCCATGTTATTACTGACAGAGATGGGGGCCTCTGAAGCACACACAGCCCCGCCAGATAGTTTTGCAATGTTACGAGAAAATTCTGTGTTATGGTTACTGGATATGTTTACTTCAGATCCAAGAATCGCACCTCCACACATCTTCTCTCCAGAAGCATAGTTATTAGTGAAGGCGATATCTTTGTTATCTGATATTTTAACATTGTTTGATCCGTATAGTGCTCCTCCTCCAGAAGATAAACAATTGTTCTTGATACCTTCCACGAGAATTACACTATTATCCGAAAAGTAAACTTTTCCCATGTTGCCCGAAATATCAACATTTTTGGAAAAAATAGCTCCCCCTCCATAAGTTCCAGAAATTACCGTGCCTAAAGTAGATTGCCTTTGTTCAGATAGTTCATTAGAAGAAGGATGCGTTACTGGCGTGGGCTCCGTCTTAGGAGTGCATGCATTAACGGAAGAATGAAGAAGATCAGCATCAGATTTATCTAAGGAGATTTCCTCCTCTGCGGAGTTACGAACACACGCTTCAGGCGATAGCTCTAACTTATTATAAGTAAAGCGTACTGTTCCAAAGTTATTTGCAATAGTAACATTGTCGCTTCCACAAATTCCTCCACCTCCAAGTACATTAACACAGTTATAGGAGGTAGCTGTATTACCTTCTAGAGAAGTAATACCGGTATTGCGAGTAATTGCTATAGACCTACCAAAAATAGCACCTCCACCGAAAACAATATCCTCATCTGCAGTGGGAGAAGGTATAGATGTGTAAGCATTCTTTATAAAGGAGATAGTTCCAGAATTACCTACAAGTTCCACAACTCCTGAATGATCATCATCACTTCTAACATCTTTGGACAAATCTCCACTATAAATGGCACCACCACCAAGAGAAGACTTATTATCCTTAAATAGGATAGATCCAAAATTATCTTTAATAGTCGCACTATTGTTAGCGCATACAGCCCCACCATAACTTTGAGAAGTGTTTTCCTTAAAAGTCTGTTCTCCAACTTGTTCAGAAATGACAATATCTTTGCAAAGAATCGCACCTCCAC
The DNA here is from genome assembly GCF_000454725.1 of Chlamydia ibidis 10-1398/6. NCBI lineage: Bacteria > Pseudomonadati > Chlamydiota > Chlamydiia > Chlamydiales > Chlamydiaceae > Chlamydia > Chlamydia ibidis. Next base: position 153,795 of record NZ_APJW01000003.1, read on the forward strand.
ATCCTTGAGAGCTGTTATTCAAGAAATGCATATCAGAATTATTTCTTAAAGAGATAATTCCTCTAGCTGCTAATGCTCCTCCTCCAACAAACATGCCTGGATCAAAATCTAATAAAGAGCTGTTCTTAGAAAACTCAATAGTCGCTGTATTTTCAGCAATAGAGATCATCCGAGAAGATATTGCCCCCCCTGATAAAGCCTGATTGGACTTAAATAATAATGAACCTAAGTTAGAAGAAAGTGAAACGTTCTCTGCTGATATTGCCCCACCATTTGCCTTGTCGGCATGGTTACCCTGGAAAGTATTTTCACCTATGTTTCCAATAATTTTAACACTGCCAGAAAGTACATCCTTAGCATTCTCAGCAATAGAACATACTCCGACAATTGCTCCGCCTCCCTGAGAGAAATCCTCTTGACTAACTTTCTCAAGTGCCAAATTAGTTTTAGATCCCGAAAAATTTAAATTGCTACACTCCCTGATAGTAATATCAGCACCTGCAATAGCCCCACCAGATTTACCAGAAGTACAATTCTCAAAAGACAAACCTTTCTTAAAATTCTCAAAAAATACACCTGAGGAAGAATACACTGCCGAGCCAGATTGGGAAGTACTAAGATTTTGGAAAGATAACTCAGCATTGGGTTCGCCTCCCCATAATGCTACACCAACAAAACAACTAGATGATTCATTTTTTTTAGGATCATCCTTAGGAATATAACAAAAAGCAAGCCCCTGTTCCCCTTTCTGAATAGAAGGATATTTCTTACCTAGAAGATTTTCATCTAAATTCATAACATGGGCTGCGTCAATATCTTTCCAGAGCAATTTACCTAAGATCTGAAATAATGTAGTTCTATGTACTAAACTTTGATATCCTGACAAATCACTACTGCTCCCCACACCTCCTTGAGAAACTATTTCAATCTGGCAAGAATTATTTTCTTTCAATACAAAACTATTCGATAAATCGCATACTTCCTTTTTATCCTTTATATCTTTGGGAACAATAGATTCGGTATCTTTCTTCTTCTTATCATAGAAAAAACCGGCTTTAGGAGAAGAAAATGCATATGGAGACGATTCTGAGACCAGTTCTGATCCACCAAACCCACAAATATGTGATGAAACTCCTATGCCAACTAGTATGGAAAACATTACGGAACGAGAAAATGTTGAATTTTGCAACTTATTTTCTTTTTTCGTGATCATAGTAAACCTAACCCAGAAATGTTAGAGAACTGCTTTCCAAAAAGGTTTATCACTATCAACAAGATCCCGTCAACAAAGAAAGAATTGACAGAAGGGAGGACAAATATCCCAACTAAGAGAGACTAGACAAAATACGTTTACAAACACTCGCCTGAGCAAGGTCTATAGAACCAGAAATGCCAGAAAACAAGGAGCGACTACATGCCTTGCCATGACATTTAATAACGAGTTTAGACAAACCGCATAGCATAGATCCTGGATAGATTGTATAATCCAGTTGACGCTTAATATCGATTTCTAATTTATCTCCTAGGATATTTCTAAGAAAATCAAATACACCCTCAGCGGTCTTTAAAAAAATATTACCTGTAAACCCATCGGTCACCACGATGTCAATACGCCCACTAAAAACATCATCACTTTCAATATTTCCTACAAACATAGAACCAAATAGATCACGCAACATACGAAAAGTCTGCCGATGAGCTTCAGTACCTTTTCGTTCTTCGGACCCGATGTTCAATAAACCAATAGTAAGCTTACTATCGACTTTGCCCAAACATTGACGATACGCAACTCCCATGCGAGCAAAACCCACCATTTCTTCAGGTCTTACAGACACATTAGCCCCTACATCAAGAATCACTGCACAACCACGCATAGTGGGAACTCGCACTAGCAAAGCCGGACGAGAAACAGTAGGCAATAAAGGAATTCTTGCTCTAGACAAAGTAATCAGTGCGGCAGTATTTCCTGTGGAAACAAAAGCATCGATTTTATCTTGGCTCAAATAATCCAAACCAAGAGCCATCGAGGAAGACCTCTTACGGACCGCCGCTAAAAGAGAGTCATTCATTGTCACATATTCATCAGAAACAATAATCTCCGCGCATTGTTTATCATAAGAAGTCTTTTCTATCTGGTCTTTGACATCTTTAGAGGCAAAGACTGTAAAAATAGAAGGATCGTGCAAATTTCGTGACTTCAATACATCCATCAGCACTTCCCAAATAACAAGTGGAGATCGATCCCCACCCATTAGATCTATGCCAATCCGCACAACCATAATCTCAAATTCGCGTTATTTCTTTTCTACACTGATAACAGATTTGCCGTTATAAAAACCGCAAGCAGCACATACTGTGTGAGGCATAAAACTACCCTTACAGTTGGAACAAACCGCAGCGCTCTTGGTTTTTTTAGCGTCATGGCTTCTACGGATATTTTTTCTAGCATTGCTGTGTCGATTACGTGGTACTGCCATACTTTCTCACCTTAGTTATAAATGTTCGAAGGGATTATCCCCTCGATTGTTTTTTGTATCCTGCAAATATTGTACGATATTTTTCCTTTCAGGACAGCCATCCTTATCGCATTCTTGAAAACAGTCGCTTTCCAAAAGCAACTCCTGGCGAATTAAGTGTCTGCAATCAAATATCCCGGATTTCACTTCGTCAAAGTGGATTAGCCTACAAATTCCACGCACTACAACTGGGAATAAAAAACCAATGTTACAGATAGAACATCGCAAACCTAACTCAGTAGAAATATCTAAAGACAGAATCCACTGTTCGCTATCAATGCGTTCCAGATTTCCACAAACACTGATAGGACTAGAGAACAATTCCTGTTCTCCATCCTCACGAATTAAATCTGGGGATATAGAGTAATCTATCGCTTCTGTTTCTCCAGGAAGCTTCAAACGATAAAGATATAATTTTAAATCATCCGCACTTCCCATGGGGGAACCTTACTAGTGTATTTCGCAGCCTGATCAGAATCGAAGGCAAGAGTTTATCAGACAAGGTAATTATAGAAAACAAAGACGTACTTTAAATCTATTCGAAGGAATAAAAATAAAATTACCCTTTCTAATTAAAAGAATCAATTAAAGCATTTCTGTAGAATTTTTTAGCAATCTTTTTTATAATCCCTTGTTGGATTATGAAAATATCTAAGAAGCTAGGAGTTCCGATCTTCTTAAAAAAATACAACTATCCTCTAAACATCAAAGCAAGGTAACGCGGATAGGATGTAGTATCAAGGAAAGTCATGGAAAACGACATCTTACTAAACATAGAGTCTAAGGAAATTCGCTACGCTCATTTAAAAAATGGTCATCTTTTTGATCTAATTATTGAAAGAAAAAAAGTTCGTCAGCTTAAAGGTAATATCTATCGGGGTCGGGTAACCAATATTTTAAGAAACATCCAATCTGCTTTTATCAATATTGATGAGAGAGAAAACGGATTTATTCATATCTCCGATGTTTTAGAGAATTCGAAAAAATTCGAACAAATGTTCGATATAGACTTCAAGGGAGATGATTCAGAAGAAAAAACTGAAACACAAGAAGAGGCCCCTATTGAAGAACTACTTAAAATAGACAGTCCTGTTTTAGTCCAAGTAGTAAAAGAACCTATTGGCAGCAAAGGTGCTCGCCTTACCTCAAATATTTCTATTCCTGGACGTTACTTAGTCCTTCTTCCCAATTCCCCACATCGTGGTGTTTCTAGGAAAATTGAAGACGCTCATATGCGCGAACAATTAAAACAATTAATTCGTTCTTTCGAAATGCCTCAAGATATGGGCCTAATCTGTCGGACTGCAAGCGTACTAGCTTCAACAGAAGCCCTAGTTAATGAAGCGCACGACCTTCTGCTTACCTGGAAAGGAATTTTAGAAAAATTTCATTCTACTGATCAGCCCTGCCTTCTTTATGAAGAGACGGATATTTTAAAAAAAGCGGTTATCACTTGTATCGATAAAAATTATAAGCGTCTGTTAATTGACGACTATTCGACTTATCAAAAGTGTAAGCGCATGTTAAAAAAATACGCCCCTGAATCTGGGGTAAAAATTGAGTACTATCGTGATTCTGTCCCTATGTTTGAACGATTTAGCATAGAGAAAGAAATTGATAAAGCTACTAAGAGAAAGATTTGGCTTTCAAGTGGAGGGTATTTATTCTTCGACAAAACGGAAGCGATGCATACGATCGACGTCAATTCAGGAAGAAGTACTCAGCTAGAAAGTGGTGTAGAGGAAACTCTAGTACAAATTAATTTAGAAGCAGCGGAAGAAATAGCTAGGCAATTGCGCTTAAGAAACGTTGGTGGCTTAGTAATTATTGATTTTATCGATATGAAATCTCGTAAAAATCAGCGTCGAGTTTTGGAACGCCTAAAAGAACACATGAAGTATGATGCTGCACGCTGTACAATTTTGAGCATGAGTGAGTTTGGATTAGTAGAGATGACTCGACAAAGAAACCGCGAATCTCTAATGCAGACACTATTCACAATATGCCCATATTGCATGGGGAATGCTATTATCAAAACACCTGAAAGTGTAGTTATTGAGATTGAACGTGATCTAAAGAAAGTGATTAATCATAAGGAACATTCTCATTTATGTTTAGTTGTACATCCCGAAATTGCTCACTATATGAAACAAGAAGGTGATGATAACGAGCTGATTCGCTTAGCAAAAACTCTGAAGGCAAAACTACAAATTAGTACTTCAGATTCTCTACATCTAAACCACTATCAATTTTTCTCTTTGATCACAGGTGAAAGTATTGAACTATAGGGTATGAGCATGCAATTTTCTACTTACCTATCACAAGCTTTCGATAACCAGTCTCTACCCGAGTCCCTACAGCAACAGTTCCAAATCTATCATCAAAACTACCTTGATGCGGCAACTAAAAAGTGCTCCCTAGATGCAGCAGAAGCGCTTTGTCTACAGTGGCTTAAGGTGATTATTGAAGATTTGAAAAATCCTTTTGTTTTCCCCCCCTATCACAAAAAAATACGCACCCCAGTTGACTTGTTTCTCTTTGGAAAAGAATTTTTTTCCGTTCTTGTAGATGATGATGCTTCTCGCGTCTTAAACCTGCACCGTTTGGATGAGATTCGAAATTACCTGGCTCGCGGGGATAACGTCATTTTGTTTGCTAATCATCAAACAGAATGCGATCCACAACTTATGTACTACTTGCTAGGTAAAACTCATGCCGATATTTTGGAAAATCTGATTTTCGTAGCAGGAGATCGTGTTACTTCAGATCCCCTAGCACGTCCGTTTAGTATGGGTTGTGATCTTCTATGTATTTATTCTAAACGCCATATCAATACTCCTTTAGAACAAAGAGAAGAAAAACTTCATCATAACCAAAAAAGTATGAAAACCTTAAGATCTCTTCTACATGAAGGAGGGAAGTTTATTTATGTAGCACCTGCAGGAGGACGCGATAGAAAAACTAACAATAATTTACTTTATCCGGCAGATTTCCAAGCTGATAGTATTGAAATGTTTCGGTTATTAGCGAAATCATCCAGCAATCCTGCTCATTTCTATCCTTTAGCTCTGAAGACATATGATGTCCTACCCCCACCTCCAAGTATTGAGGATGCAATAGGTGAATATCGTGCGATTTTCTTTGCTCCTATTTTCTTTAATTTCGGTGAAGAAGTTTCTTTGGATCACCTATGTTCAGAAGAAGAAATTGCACATTTTGATAAACACAAGCAACGTGCTATTAGAGCAGAAAGAGTATTTTCAATTGTAAAACAACTATACCAGGAACTACAGACATGAGATTTCGATTTGGATATATTTTAGTTTCCTTATCTCTAATAATCACCTCATGCGGTAATTCGGCAAAAAAAATCTCTGATTTATGTCCTTTGAAAGTCTTAACACCCGCAGTTGCGAACCAAAAAATAGCTAAAATGGTCTGCAAAAACGGGTTACAATTACTGATTATTTCCAACCCAGATACGGCTATTTCTGGGGCTGCCCTAGCAGTAAAAACTGGCAACAACGCTGATCCTGAAGATATACCTGGGATGGCACATTTCACCGAACATTGCGTCTTCTTAGGAAACGAAAAATATCCGGAGCCTTCGGGATTCGCTAATTTCTTGAGTAGCCACAATGGAATGCGCAATGCCTTTACGTCTCCCAGGACTACTAGTTTTATATTTTCTATAGACACCTCTGCCTTTAATGAAGCCATTACACAGTTTGTGCATATGTTTATCCGTCCACTATTTCGACAGGAGGATTTGGATCGTGAAAAATATGCAGTGGATCAAGAATTTAGCATTCATCCCAATCAAGATACACGACGTATATTTCGTATCCAGCAAATTATTGCTCCGAAAGGAAATCCTATACAGAAATTTGGTTGTGGAAATGAAAAGACTTTATCAAAAGTGACTTCTGAAGATATGCGTTCTTGGTTCTATAAGCATTATTCTCCCGAAAATATGGTCGCCATTGTCTATACTTCTGACCCTATTGACCTAGCCACAAAAAATCTTACAAAAATTTTCGGAGAAATTCCTTCTTCAGATACTTATTGTCCTAATCAGATATTTTTGCCTTCAGGAGATACAGACTCTTTAGGTAAGATTTACATTAATCAAGCGAATCAACCCCAATCCTGCCTTGAGATGTACTGGCATCTATATGATTCGCAAGATAGTTCCTCTCTCGGTTGTTATGCAGCTCTTTCTCATATTCTTACACATGAAGGAGAGAATGGTCTTATATCTTTGCTAAAAAGGAAACACTTAATTACAGCTGCTTATTCTGGATACTATAGAACCTCTACTAGTACTGGTGATTTCTATTTATCCTTTGAATTAACTGAACAAGGGGATAAAGAATATTCTCAAATTCTAACTTATGTTTTTGATTATCTAAAGCATATGCAAAAGCAAGGCATTCCAAAATACTGCCTAGAAGAAATCAATAAAATTAATTCTTTAAACTACGTTTACAGCTCCAATACAGAGTTATTTCAATCTCTTACAAAACAGATCAGCGACCTAACTGAGGAAAGCTTATCCACTTATCCTTATCAATCTCTTGTATACCCGGAATACACCATTGAGGAAGAAAAGCACCTACTCAGTATATTATCAAACCCTGCCCTAACTCGTTATATCTTATCGACGAGATTATCTAGCCATTTAGACAACTCTATTCCGCACTACGACCCCATCTTCAACATGACATATTATGAGTGCCCTCTTCCAGATTTACATAACACTGGAACTGATAGAGAAGTTATAAGTTTTCCTGAGCCAAACACTTATATCCCAGAGAATTTCTCAGATTTTGTCTGTCCTACTCCTACTATACATGATTCCTTCCCTTTTTCACCGCAACTAGCTTACGAGGACGATCAATTACTATGTTATGTTTGTCAGGATACTTATTATACTCTTCCTAAGTTATCTCTAACTTTGAGAATACGTTCACCACAGATTTCTCGTAAAAATCTGGCCTCTCTAGTTTCTGCTGATATTTATAGCCTTGCAGTGGAAGAAAAATTACGTGAGAAATTTTTCTCTGCAAGCCTCGTTGGTATTACATTGTCGGCATCCCAAAGAGGTGAAGGCTTTGACCTGACAATTTCGGGTTACACAACGATAACTCCTGCTCTTCTAAAATCTATCTTGCCTTTATTGCCCCAAATAGAAGTGTCGGAAGAGCAATTTATTTCTTACCAACAACAAGTTCTTCAAAACTATACTGCAGGAAAAACATGTTGCCCTGTTCGGTTTGGGCTTGCAGAAATCAAGTCCCAGGTAATGTTAGATAGCTACTCCTACGATGAAAAAATCAGGGCATTACAAGAAATAAGTTTTTCTGATTTTCAAAGATTTAAACAACATTTGTTCGAAAAAATTAAGGCAGAAGCTCTAATCGTAGGAGCACTTTCTGAAAAACAAGAGAATGATCTCATCAGTACTCTGAAAGAATTTATTTCTTCCTATCCTATTTATCAAACGCCCCCATTTTGCTACCAAATAAGAGGGTCATCTCAACACGTCATAAATTTAAATTATCCTCTAGAAGGGAATGGGATGATATTAATGCTCGGGTCTGAGAACAATACCTCATGTAACTCACTCGTTGCTAACGAAATGATGTTTGATTGGCTACATGAAATTGCATTTCATGAACTACGCACACAACAGCAATTAGGATATATGGTAGGGGCCCGGCATTGTGAATTAGCATCCTGTCCTTTTGGTTTTTTCTACATTCGCTCCGCGACTTATTCTCCTCAGGAACTAACAGAAAGAACAAAAACTTTTATTAAGAAGGTCGTGGATAACCCGGAAGCATTTGGAATGTCTCCCGAGTATTTTTCCAACCTAAGATCAGCATATATCCAAAGTAAACTTCGTCCTTCTTTTCCTATAGAAAGTACCAAGGATATATTGTTTAATCTAGCATTTGAAAACAGTCCACCTAGGTTATCTTTACCTAACGAAAATATCTCTGCCGCTAGAAACATGACCTACGAAGAATTTCTGGAATTTTCAAAACAATTCTTATCAGGATCCTTAGGATCAGAACTCTTAGTACATGTTGTCGGAACAGATGCAAAAAATTGTCATTCTCAATCTGTTAACTAAGAAAAAATTTCCTCATCTGAAGAAGCAAAAGTCAAATTCTGGGATAGCCCTAAGACACCAAAATGTGATTAAAGAAATAAGCGAAGGAATTAAGGCAAATAAGAATAACCACCCTAGAGAAAATGATGAAGACTGGAATGACGGTTTAAGAATCAAATAACCCACTACATTCGGCATGTTTGCGATAATCGTTAGTCCTCCTGCTGACATGCATCCTGCGATAACTAGATAGAGGTAACAATCTGTTGCCATGGGCAGGTTATATAAAATATAATTTACTAATGCATTATCCAGGAATATTGATAAGGTATATGCCGTGATCATATAACCAAAATCCGACATTCTATGCATTAACTCAAGTACCCACCATTCTTGTAATTCTCCAAAAATCATCAATCCAGCATAAAACAGTCCTACAAAACATACTTTGGAAAAGTTAATAGGAGTTTGGTGAAAAATAGTAAATTTTTGGAAACCTAAATAGAAAACCAAAGCTGCAATCATAAGTAGTGGAGTGCTTCTGGCCAAAATTACTGATCCGAGAAGAACAATATGAACACAGATTATCCACTTAGGGACACGATCGCCTGGTACTGTAGAAGTAGTTACTACTTTAGGAAACTTGTTAAATTCTTTGCGGAATATGATGTAATAGATTGTTGTAGACAACAAAACTGATAACATTGCTTTCCAGCTGAAGTAACTCCAAATAAAATGATTCCCCCACTTAACTGTTGGAAGAATAATGAACAGGGCCCGGGACGATAAAGCGGAAGTTAACCCGCCAATAGATATGTTACAGAACAGCAATGCCATTGTAGCATAACCAAACTTAGATGATGGTTGAAATTTATAAAAATGCCTTACAAGCAAAGTCGCTGCCATAATCATTGCGCCTGTTTCTTTCAATAGAACAGAGGAGCATGGAGCAACCAACATGATTGTCCACCACCAAAATCTAGGAGACTGCTTACCAATTTTTGCTATAGTGGAAAATACCCTTTCTGAAAGACATATGACAGGTTTGGACTCTAGCAAAATAAGCATGATCACAATAAACAGTGAGAATACATAGTTTCTGCTGTCAAAATAACTTATGGTTACCTTGTATCCTTCCAGGTATAAAAACCAGAAAAACAACGGTACTGACCATAATATAAAAACTAATTCTACTCTGCTAATTAACCGATAGACTTCACTCAACCAAAGATACCTTTTCCATCTCTCAGGAAAGATCGTTTTTTTATGTCGATAACCTTGGTATAACTTATATAACCAAGGGGTTAGAAATGTATGAACTACTGAAAAGAAAAATAATATAGCTGCCCCAGTTCTGAGCAACGGAGAATATTTAGGTAGAATCATATACTAGTACAACCAAGCACTGTTTTTGCTAGAAATAAAGATATCATGAGTAAAAAGAAAGATATAACTCGGGGTATAGTAAATCCTGCTCAGTCCTTCCAATCATATTGAAAAAATATCCATAACTGAGGTACGGCTATAACCTGATTGGCGAGAAAAATATATAAATAAACAAAATACCTGATTTAGCTCCTGAGGAAAAACTAAGGAAAGGAATTGTAAAAAAAAAATATTCATTTAATTAAGGGTGGAAGACGAGGGCTAAATTATGTCGCAGCATACCATCACAATGTTACCACGCGAGGCTAACAAATTAGAAAGGCACGTTTCTAAAGTCATGGCTACTTCGAAACAGGTTTTTCACTTTTCTGATAAGTTAGAGCCAAAAGATAAGCAATATGAAGTTTGCCAAGCTGAAAGCACTTTATCCGTAGAGGCAAACAAAATCATTGCTGTCGCAGAAGGCAGATTATTTGCAAGTTGCTGATTTTGAATGACCAATATACCAGCAGGGGTTGGTTCTGTGAATAGCGTTTGCCAGTATCCCTTGTGTTTTCTGAATGATCTTCGAGATTGTTTTACGAGTAATGAGATCTTCTTCTAATTTCTTAGGATAGCGCACAAACAGAGTGGCTCCGGTTCCGGACATCATAACATATGAGTGGAAAGGACTCCATATCCTTTCTAACTCTTCTTTTTTTGCTTTTAAATCTGGGCGAAAACGAAATACAGACTTCTCAAGATCATTGTCTCCACTATAAAACATTGCATCTTTAACGTTGCCAGCATAGTCTGAAGGAAGAAGCTGTGAGAATGCAAGTTTAGTATTAACGCCCTCTTTTGAAAAATAGAGAACGTAATTCTCCTCTTCTAATTGTACAGAATTTGGAAGAATATGATCTCCTTGTCCGATTCCAATAGATGACCCGGAAGAGAAAAATAAAGGAACATCCATCCCAATACTTTTTCCTAAGTCCTGTAAGACATCAACGCTTAAATTTGTCTTGAATAAACTATTAAGAGCAAATAATGCCGTAGCAGCATTACTACTTCCTCCCCCTAAACCTGCACCTAAGGGGATACGTTTATACAATTGCCAAACTACAGGAGTAGTGATACCTGTAACTTGTCGAAATAGCTTCAAACTTTTCCATATAAGATTATCGGAATTCTCAAGAGCAGGCAAATTAGACATCAGCCTGTCAATGTCTCCCAAACTTAGAGAAAGTGTATCCCCAAAATTTATCGTCTGGTATCGAGTAATAATTTCGTGAAAACCGTTGGATTTTTTTCCAAAAACCTTAAGAAAAAGATTCAACTTTGCTGGGGAGAAAAATTCCATAGACCACTAAAAGTATCGGGGGAGGGAACACCCCACCCCTAAAACTTGACTACTGTTCTGTCGAACTTTCTACTAGACTCGCGCTATCAGAAGTTACTTCCACAATCAAAGTAGCTGTGACCTCTTCTTTTAATCTCAAAGGAATAGTCTTTTTCCCGAGATTTTTAATAGCATAATGAGAATGAGGAAAATTTTTGCGAGTGAGAATAATATTTTTCTGAGCAGCAGCCTCGATAATATCTGCTATAGTTACAGAACCATACATATTGTTATCAGGATCAACACGGACTTGAAATTCAAGCACAATATCTCTTAACTCTGAAGCAAGCCTCTCAGACTCTTCTCTATCTGCAGCAGCTTTTAACAGACGTTGCTCCTGTAACTTTGCCTGTAAACGCAAAGTCCCTGCTCCAGCAATAACAGCTTTAGATTTAGGAAGAAGATAGTTTCTTACATAACCAGGACGTGCTGTCACAATATCTCCACTACGCCCCAAACCATCAACATCCTCGAGTAAAAGTAGTTGTTGTTTCATCTTGTTCTTCTTCCTCTTTTAATCTTCACCAACGAAAGGTAGTAACCCCATATGACGCGCTCTTTTAATTGCTTGAGTGAGTATACCCTGGAAGCGGGAAGAGACACCTGTAATTCTCCTAGGTAGAATTTTACCTCTTTCGGTGATAAACTTTTTCAAAGTTTCCGTATCTTTATAATCTATGTCTTTCCAACCTGCGGAAACAAAAGGACATTTTTTATTAAAACGCTTCCTTCTGTGTTCATTATTATGAACAGGCTTATTCATATTTTCTCCTTAAAAAATTATTCAGGTAATGAAGCAAATTCTAAAACTTCTTTGACAGAATCAGTTCTAAGAGTCATGAAACGAAGAAGATCTTCATTCAAATGATACTCTTTCCATAATTCTGCAATTGCTTCCGGAGCTACTGTGAAGTAGATGAAGTAATAATACCCCTCTCTCGCTCCACGAATAGTGTAAGCTAATTTTTTTCTACCTTGATCATGGATCTTTAGAACTTCACCACCGTAATTTATAATGCCTGAAGTCACTTTATCGAGAGCCTTGCGTCTAGCTTCTTCACTTAAGGTGACGCTAAACACATATGCCCCCTCGTAAAGTTGGGCTGTCTTTTTCTTCATTAAAAACTCCTAAAAATATTAGAGTAGCTTAACTTAAACTGGCACATATTTTAGTGAACGAAATCACAATAACCTCATACGAAACACTTACGAGGGCGAGCCAGACATACCCCCCGCACTGACAATTATCTTTTCTGATCTCCTTAGATGACGCCGCACCAAGAAGAGAAAAGACGTGTAGCTTCGGCAAACATAGTGCTCATTTGGACTTTTTCCATTTCGCTAAAAGGGCTGAGCACAAAATCAGACAGCTCCTGAGACACAACAGAGGGCTTTCCAATTCCCAAACGCAACTGCCAATAGCCATTCGACCCTAAAGCATGAGTGATGCTCTTAACACCATTATGCCCCCCGCTTCCTGCACTCTCCCTCAAACGCACATCGCCAAACTTACGATTTACATCATCTGCAAGAACAAGTATCTGGTCTAAAGACACACCATAGTAATCTTTTGCAGACCGGACCGCCTTCCCACTGAGATTAACATAGGTTTTAGGCTTAATAAAAATGACAGGCCCTGAAGGTAAGTCTAACTTCGCCGACAACGAAAAACACTTCGGTGTATCTTTAAAACTTGAAGCTTGAAATTCTACAACTAGCTGATCAACCAAAAGAAACCCTATATTGTGACGAGTCCACGCATATCGAGACCCAGGATTTCCTATAGCCACCACAAGCCGCGCCATACTAACTATCTTCTAGAAACAGTTACAACAACTTCTTTCAAGGAAGTCACAGGACGAATACCTGCTGGAATATCAATATCCGATAACTTTCTAGTTTGTGAAAGCCCCAAGGTCTGTACATCTAGATCTAAGAAAGGAACAATATCCTTTGGCTTACATACCACACGTATTGAGCGAATCACTTGTCTTAGAGAGCCTCCTAACTTCACCCCTACACAATCAACCGCATTAATGCAGCGAATAGGAATGTTTAACTTAACGTCACGATCTTCTACGAGCTCCTCAAAATCTAAATGGATTACTTCATAAGTAGTAACCTGGTACTGTATCTCTTTTACAAGAGCCTTGATAGTACGCCCTTCATAGGATAAAGAAAAAATTGTAGAAGATAGCGCACCACTCTCTAAGTTTGACAAAAATTTCTTGAATACGTGAGCATCTACAACAACATTTCCCAAACTTTTGCCGTCAGAATAGATCACGGCTGGAATGCCCCCACGTTGACGAATTTTTTTAAGAAACGATTTTTTATTAGTCTCACGACTTGTAACTACAAGCTCCATAATGTGCTATTCTCCAATAATCTTGAGCTGACATACTCCCAAACCAAACGCTTGGGGTCCTTAAATAGATGTTTAAGAACACTAAGTTTCCGGACAAGCTGCTCTAGCTCCTTCGCGACTACGCCCCAGCCCGAAAATCAACATGTTAATCGCAAATACCTCTCGCGGCCACAAAATCCGGTGCCCTACTGCATACGAAAGAGCAATAGTGAACTCTTTCATCAAAATACAGCCGGTATCGAAAAACTCAAAAACACCGAAACATAATTCCGAAGATTTTCGAGGCAAAATTATAACTCTATCTCGGAAAAAGTCAATATTTTCCCTGCGACGAAGTTCTTGCACTAACTCGAGAAAACACCTTAATGAATCTGTAAGAAATAACCGAAAGGAAAGAGACTGGGGTGGAAGGATTCGAACCTCCGATGCGCGGTACCAAAAACCGCTGCCTTACCGCTTGGCCACACCCCAACAGACTCCATAGTTTATCTAATTCTTAGTTTTTGAAAATAGGAAAATTTCAAAGTCATTAAGATTTTTGCGATAACGTCAAAATGTTCCCTTTTTGAAGTTGAGATTTTTCTATTTAGCTTGCTATGGAACAAGAATCAAGTAATGAAAAAATTATGAAGATTGTACACGCAACCGTAGAATACGCTCCCTTCTTGAAGGCTGGTGGACTTGGGGATGCTGTTTATAGTTTATCAAAACAACTCAGCTTGTCTCATGATGTAGAAGTAGTAATCCCTTTATACCCAATCATATTTTCTCCTCCGCGTTCTACAATCTTAGAAGAACGCTCTTTTACTTACGAGTTTCTAGGAACACAAAGGGCAAAATCTAAGTCTTACGCTTACAACGGGATAAAACTAACAGTAATAGAGCTGTTAACACAAAGTGAATTATTTAATACACATGCCATATATTCCGAGAACGATGCTCATCGTTTTATTGCCTTTTCTTGCGCAGTAGCCAATTATATCCAAGGTAGTGAAAAAATAGACATTGTCCATGTACATGACTGGCACATGGGCTTAGTTCCGGGAATTTTAAAGAATAAGAGTTACCAACACAATCTAAAAACAGTATTTACTATCCATAATTTTAGCTATCGGGGTTACTGCAGCACACAACTACTCTCCGCCTCATCTATGGATAGCCGTGAGCTACAAACTTACAGTCTATCCAGAAACAATCAAACGTCTGTTCTTATGAAAGGAGCTATACTCTGTGCTCACTACATTACCACAGTATCACCAACATATGCCAAGGAAATGCTATATGATCTGTCTGATTACGAAATTCATGAGGCATTAGTATCGAGATCTCTAAACTTTTCTGGTATCTTAAATGGGATAGATGAAACAATTTGGGATCCATCTACAGACACGTGTCTCGCTGCTAATTACGACATCTCTATTCTAGATAACCCAAGTATTTTATCTTCCATGAAAGAGAAAAATAAACAATCTCTTTATCAAAAACTAGGTATAAGAACGAGTACAAAGCCCTTACTCTGCATGATCTCAAGAATTGTTGCACAGAAGGGGCCAGAATTTATGAAAGAAGCGATTCTTCATGCAATGAAAAATGATTATGGGCTCATACTCATAGGAACATGTCAAGAGCCAGAACTACGCAAACAATTTCTTGAATTACAAAAATCACTTACTGATTCTCCAAACATTCGTATAATTTTGGACTATAATGATGCATTGTCGCGTTTAACGTATGGAGCGGCAGATATGATCTGCATCCCTTCACATTTTGAACCTTGCGGCCTCACACAAATGATTGCCATGCGCTACGGAACTATTCCTTTAGTAAGAAAAACTGGCGGGTTGGCGGACACTGTCATCGACTACCAACAGGGGTTCACGTTCTCGGATATAACAAATCCCAACGAGTTTCATGACATGCTAGATCGAGCGATGAATACCTACTGGCATCACCCCGAAATATGGCATCAACTAATTACGCAAGGCATGTTACGTCAGTCAGGATTAGAAAAAATGGCTCAAGACTACGTTAATATTTACAACTCTCTATCTTCATCGTCTGATTGGGGCCGACTTCTTTGAAGTAAATAATTTTTATTTACCCAAAAATACTCGACACCAGAACAAATTGAATAAATCGCTACTACAATCCCAGTGACAGTAGCGATAGATTCCAGTATCTCCTGTGAAATTAGGCCCAACGAATGAGGAATCATGGCTAGGATAATAACGAAAAAACTCAAAGCCTGCAAAACAGCTTTTATTTTCCCACTTGGCCGTGCAGCAACAACAACCCCACGGAAAGCGCATACGGTACGCAGAGTACTAATAACAGAATCTCGAGCTAAAAAAATAAATACGAGAATCAAAGGAAGATTGACCGGAGGTTGAGTGAAAGTTAGGTAAATAGAAATCCTATAGATGCTATCTGCCATTGGGTCTAAAAGTTTACCCAATTCAGTAACTTGCGAAAACTTTCTAGCAATGTAGCCGTCGACGGCATCTGTTAATTCCGAGACAGCCAAAAGAAAAAGTAATACATAAGGAAGAATTGTAGGAGTAATCCCTAACCACTTCCCCTTTAAATACAACAACATAAAAATTGGCGTTATAAACAACCGGGAAAAAGTTAAATAATTAGGTAGTCCCACACAACACTCCTAGCACAAGAATTCGCCTGAAAATAGCCACAGCCTCAGTAAAGGTTAAGTTAAATATAAGAAAATTACAGTGCAAGTATGGAATAATATTATGAACAAAAAGTATTTCCTTTAACACTGAAATCTAAATGTCTCAATTCCTTTGACCCAGATTCCGTTAATATTGTTTGTTTTTCTCTGTAGTGATATCTTAGCTTATCTTATACCTTCCTATACATGTTTGCCTGTGTTCTATACTGGCATTTGAAGCATGAAGGAAAGTACTATCGCTCATGATTTTTTGGAGTTCCTTATATGTCCTCACGTCCTCTCACTTTACAATCAATGATTGCAACTATCTTGAAATTTTGGAGTGATCACGGGTGTGTTATACATCAAGGGTATGATTTGGAAGTTGGTGCAGGTACTTTTAATCCGGCAACTTTTCTCAGAGCTTTAGGTCCAGAACCTTACCAAGCTGCATACGTAGAACCTTCTCGCCGTCCTCAAGACGGTCGTTATGGTTCACACCCCAACCGTTTGCAGAACTATCACCAGTTGCAAGTGATCCTTAAACCTGTACCTGATGATTTTCTCACTCTCTACACAGAGTCACTTAAAACTATCGGCTTGGACCTACGAGATCATGATATTCGCTTTGTGCACGATGATTGGGAAAATCCTACAATCGGGGCCTGGGGTCTAGGTTGGGAAGTTTGGCTGAATGGAATGGAGATCACGCAATTAACTTACTTTCAAGCAATTGGCAGCAAACCTCTTGACATTATCAGTGGAGAGATCACCTATGGCATAGAGCGTATTGCTATGTATCTTCAACAAAAAAATTCTGTTTACGACATCCTATGGAATGACAATCTAACCTATGGCGATATTACTCAATCGTCTGAAAAAGCATGGAGTGAGTACAATTTTGACATTGCTAGCTCAGAAATGTGGCTCAAACATTTTGAAGATTTCTCTTCAGAAGCTCTTAGAATTCTGGATTCTGGAACTCCAATCCCCGCTTATGATTTTGTTATCAAAGCCTCACATGCTTTCAATATTTTAGATGCTCGTGGAGTAATATCTGTCACTGAACGAACACGATACATTGCAAGAATTCGTCAGCTAGCTCGTCTCGTTGCTGACCGATATGTAGAATGGCGTGCAACCCTTGGTTATCCTCTTTTGGGTGGCCAAACCAAAACGACTAAAAAAACAATAACCATTCCTGATTTTCCTGAAATTTCTACTGCTCAAGATTTTCTTTTAGAAATAGGTTCGGAAGAATTGCCTGCAACTTTTGTTCCAATTGGCATGCAACAGTTGGACTCGATCGCAAGAAAATTATTTTCCGATCACAATATATCCTACGACACTCTGGAAGTTCTGGGTTCTCCGAGACGTATTTCTTTACTGGTGAGTAAACTGGCACCTGTAGCCCTACAGCCATCTACGGAAAAAAAAGGTCCGATGCTCTCAATGTTATTTTCTGAATCTGGAGAGGTAACCTCTCAAGGTGCTCAATTCTTCACCTCTTATAACGTAAATATTTCTCACATTGATGATCTAGCTAAGCAGACCTTTTTCTCGATTCGTGATGTAAAATCTGTTCCCTATCTTTTTCTTATCTATCCTGAAAAAAAAATAAATACGGTAGATATTCTACGCGAACAACTCCCCAAATTAATCCAGAATATTAAATTCCCTAAAAAGATGGTGTGGGACACAAGCAGAGTAGAGTATGCACGTCCTATTCGGTGGATAGTTTCTTTGTATGGTAAAGATATTCTACCTTTCACATTCGGTGAAGTTGTTGCGGGACGCTCCTCTTGGGGACACAGACAATTAGATCCAAGAGAGATAATTATTAAATCTTGCGAAAGTTATGTTGAAACCTTACGCAATGCTTGTGTGATTATTTCACAACAAGAACGTCGTCAAATTATTGAACAAGGTTTAAAAGCTCATAGTTCTGAAGAGGTATACCCTATTCCTAACCCTCGACTACTCGAAGAAATAGTGTTTCTAACAGAACATCCTTTTGTGACGTCGGGTCGCTTCAATAAGGAGTTTTGTCTCTTACCTAAGGAATTATTGATAGCAGAGATGGTAAACCATCAGAAATATTTTCCAACTCAAGGAAAGGATGGTACTATTAGCAATCACTTCATTCTAGTATGTGATAACTCACCTAACCATATCATCACTGAGGGTAATGAGAAAGCCTTAACGCCTCGGCTTACCGATGGGAGATTCTTGTTTGATCAGGATTTAAAAACTCCACTATCTTCCTTCGTAGAAAAACTAAAATCTGTCACTTACTTTGACGCTTTAGGTTCTTTGTATGACAAAGTAGAAAGACTTAAGGCACACGCAAACATTATTTATCCTTTAGCCCCCATCTCTTCTCGAGAAGATATCTCTATAGCCGTTGACTATTGTAAAGCTGATTTAGTTTCTTCTGTTATCAATGAATTCCCAGAATTACAAGGCATTATGGGAGAGTATTATTTAAAACATGCAGGTTACTCATCAGCCGCAGCTGTTGCTGTGGGAGAACATCTACGCCATATTACTTGTTTTCAAGAAATTTCAATGACCGGCATTCTATTAAGTATTATCGACCGTCTTGATAACCTACTTTCGTGTTTTATTTTAGACCTAAAGCCCACATCATCTCATGACCCTTATGCTTTGAGAAGACAATCTTTAGAAGTCCTGAATATGCTTAACGTTGCTGGAATATCTGTAAATTTAGAGAAGCTTTTTTTCCAATTAGCTGAAAATTTTCCGAATACAATTCAGAACAAAACTTGGGACAAATCTAAGGTAATTAATGATCTACTCACATTCATTTGGGGAAGATTGAAAACTGTACTAACAAATTTAGGATTTCACAAAGATGAAATTTCTGCAGTTCTATCTCAAACAACGGTAAAAAATCCCCTGATGAGTATACGTTCTTGCCAAGTTCTTCGACAAATGAAATCTGAAAACAAAAACATACTAGAGCGAATTATTTCGACTCACAACCGCTTGAGAAAGATTTTAACTTCTCTACAAATCTCCACCAATCCAGTAACACTAGAAATCCTTTCGAAGGAAGAATCATTACTAAAAACAGCAATAGATAACTTTAATAATGCTGTAAAAGAGGGACAAAAGTGTAGTTCAGAATATCTTTACCAACTAGCTCAGCTCTGTGTACATATTGAAAACTTCCTAAATAATGTACATATTGCGAGTAGTGATGAAACATTGAAAAGCTTACGTATTCATCTGCTAATTAAAGCAATGGAAAGCTTTTCTCATTATGCCTGGGAAGAATTAAAAGTGTAGCCTCCAACAAAAAAATAGGGACCAAGAAAGTAGCAATTTAATTGCTACTTTTCAAATCACACAGTATAAGTAATCTTAGATATCGAAAGTCATCCTATCTAAAAGCTCAGGAGTGCCGTTTTCTGTTAACATAATCGTTAGCAGATGTACTCCTTCGCCCTCACATTCTAGATCCTGCCCCGGAAATGTAGCTTTAAGCGACTCCAAATCAGGAAGATTACCGCACTCATCAGGTTGTAAAATAACAAGACAGGCGACCTCGCTTAACAACGTACCAAGACCATCATTCTCGCAAAAACCTAAACGAGACAATTCACTCAATTCATCATTTCTTTCCCCACTTACCAATACAATAATCAGAGGCACTTCCTTGTCCTGTGCGAAGCTTAACCCCAGCGTATAGTCATCAAAGACTCGATAACCCAACTCGTCAGTATGAGAAGTTAAAACAGCTGGTACGGCATTCGCATCAGCTCTTGAGATAAAAGAGCTAAAAGTAAAAAAAGCACAAATTAGAGAAGCTATAATACGCATAAAAGCACCGAATTAAAATAATTTTTTAAGAGGATACCAAACAGATAAGTAAAAAGATAGATATACTTTCTACCTAAACTAATGCCCTCAAAAAAGCTTGAGGGCATTCTTGATTTGTAAGAAACATTAACAAAATGAGATAAGAAAACGACAGAAAGAGCTAACTAAAATTCTTATGCTCCAAGTCTAAAGGAACTGTATCCATTACCTGTACATTATGAGGAGAAACAGAAAGCGTAACCATATAGGCATTATCATCAGACGAGGATGTAAGTTCAGGGAAAGCGTGCTTAAACTTAGCAACTTCCTCGCTCATAGGATCAGGTAAGGGAGGATAAATTAACAGGCTAATCCCTGTATAACTAATAACAGAAAACTCTGCATACTGACTTAGAACTGTCTTTTCCATTGTTTTCGCTAAATCAACTAGTTGAGAAAAATATTTACCAGATTTGTCTTCGCTAAACAAAACAATTACTGTGTCCTTACCACTATTTCTTGCAGCTGAAACAGCTGAAATATAAGAATGATGTATGCAAGACGGGTCCTCGGCCGCTTGTTCAGATTCTTCTTCCTTGTTACGAGAAGTCTCTCCTCCGATGGCAGCTGGCAATGCTAGTAATAATGAAAGTAGAGATAAGAGAATGCGCATAGGACTCCTCCCTTGCTAGACGTTTAAAAACTCCAAGGAAGGATATCAAACTGATTATTAAAAAGACAAATTAATTCTCGCGACAGAATTATCCTGAACGCAGATTATAATTTGAAAATCAATATTAAAATAAAATTAAAAGTAATTAGATATTAGTTATGCACTTTAACAGAGCGTATCCCCGCAATAACGTCTCTCCCATTTTTATCAATAATAATAAGAATTATTGAAGGACCTTGAGAAAGATCTAAAGTAGGGAAACGATCGCAGAAATCTGCCATATATAAAGTCATTGGATCCATTTTAGGATAGTATTCTAAAGATGAGATCAATCCCCTTTGCATAACCACCACATTACCTAAGCTCTGTAAATCCGTTGACAGAGCCGAGCTAGTCTTCCCGGTATTAAACAAATGACTAAAAACATCCTTATTTGTTGGATTAAAGAATACAACAATAGCTAGTTTATCATTTTCCTGTGCATCTTCCAATGCAGAAAAATAAGAGTAGTAAATTCTAGATCCAGAATCCGTATCTCTATAAGTAGGTGGTTGATAACCATGGGCAAGGTTGAATTTCTCACAACTCCCCAAGACAAGAGAGTTCGGTATGAATATGGAAAGTAGAATTAAATATAGATAGCGAAGCATTACCTATTCCCTAGAATAAAACGATCAAAAACACTTAAAACTCGGCCGTTACGAAATACTCCAACAAAGAGACAGCGTTACTGAAATTGAAAGAAAACTGTTACATGTAATTACAAATGAATTCCAAATTAAATGATTCTGTTTCCTGCTATTAAAGATTCAATTTCCAATGCCTGTTGATTGTTCCAATCGTGCACGAGTACAGATGTCCCATAACTCAACCCCATGACTTGAGCAAAATCTGTAGCCTTGGGAGTTAACGCTACTGAGGAAATAGCGGCCAACCCTAATTTATCAGAAATAAAGATTGCATGCATACGGTTAGTGGAGGAAGATAACGCACTTCCAGAACACAATAACCATGCTAGGATTGGAAGAAGAAATTTAAAAGACTTCATAATAATAAAGAAATTAAAAATTATTCTCTCACATTATATATCAACGTAAGTTAATACGGAAGTTTTTAAAAGATTAAAATATCTTAATACTAAGATTTCGAGTCAAAAGAGATTAAAGAAACTGTTATTTTTTCTTTATAGTGACGCGCATAGGCTTCCAAAACCGCTAATTGATCTGCTCCATGTGACCGGTGTATAATTGAATGACACTCTTCTCTCCATCTGCGATCTACTAACTTTTGTGCTGCCTGTAGAAAGATGGAGTCCAGTTTCTCTGTATTAATACGCCTATCAGTAAGCAGGGAAATAATTACTGAGTCTCTGATATGAGCTAGAGCTGTGTCAAAAGGTATCAGCACACCTTTCTCTTTATGATACTTTATCATTTGGATAAATAATTCTTTACACTCGGCATATTTGAAATCTTTGTCAGTAAAATACTCCCTAGCTGTAAAAAGTATACTTTCTCCAATAACCTTAGAAAAAAGCATACAACGTAGAACATCTGTCTCTATCACTAAATCTGGATCTGCCGCATAGGTAACTTCTTTAGATTTAGCGATTCTAGCGTCAGAAGTGTTAATGTTGCGTTGAGAATCTACTAAAGCAAACACCATGTTTTCTGGTATCATCATCAAAGATGCCAATTGTTTTAAGTGTTCATACACAACAATAGGGTTTTTCCATTTGTCAACTCTTCCTACTATTCTCTTAACTATTAGAGCTTTTTCTACAGGTGTCAGATTGGGATATCTACGAACTTCCTCAGCAACTAAGAAGGAGAGATAGGTATCACTTTGATCCAAAAGATCACTGAGAGCAATACTCCCATTAGCAATAAGAAAAGAATCTGGATCATGACCTTTGGGCAATCGACAAACCATAACAGCAATACCGTCTGATTGACACATATCTCCTACTTTTAAAGCTGCTTTAGTTCCCGCTTCATCACTATCAAACAGCAGGTAAATTTTTGAAACTCCCAACCTTGTCAATTCACGAACATGCTCTTCGGTAAATGCTGTCCCTTGAGCAGAAACCGTACAGTTAAAACCATAATCAATCATTTGCAAGCAATCCGCCTGACCTTCTACAAGGATTGCTCTTTTTTCTTTTGTAATTCTCCTACGAGAAAAATTTAGCCCAAACAAAACTCTAGATTTTTTAAATAAAGGAGTTTCAGGAGTATTAACATACTTACTACCATGTGCGGTGGGTAAAAATTTTCTGGAAGAAAATCCGATCGTATGACCTAAGCCATCATGAATAGGAAAAGTAATACGCTTAGCAAATAGGAACCATCGATTACCAAAAAATCCTGCGCGCCTTAAATTTTCTTCCGAAAAACCTTTCTCTTGCATTGCTTGGACAAATAAAGAGTGCTCGGGAGCATATCCAAGATGAAACCTGTCAATCGTGTCAGGAGAAAACCCTCGACGATAAAGGTAGTACAAAGCTTCCCTTCCTGCATGCAGATGATACAAACAGTAACGAAAAAAATTCTCTGCCTCTGCATTTATGTTCCTGAGATCTCTTTTGATATCTGACGAAGAAGAAGAACGTTTGTCGACTTCTTGGAGGACAAGATTAACATGAAATCTTTTAGACAAGGATAATACAGCTTCAATAAACGAGAATCCTAAGTGATGCATTAGAAAACTAATTGCATCTCCATGAGCTCCGCAACCAAAACAATGATAATATCCACCTGTCGGGTTCACAATAAATGATGGAGTTTTTTCCATGTGAAATGGACAACACGCCTTGTATGTTGCACCACCTCTCTTCAGATGTAGGTGTTCAGAAAGAACATCTACAATATCGATACTATGTCTTAGAAGATCTAAACTTTCCTCAGTATACACGAAGTGCCTCGTTCTATACTATTAGCAAATTTACAAAAAGAATACAGGCTATAGAATATGATTTTAATAGAGAAAACCTCTATGAAAATTATTGTTTTAGAAACTTTTATTATCAATCTTGTGAAAAATAAATAACAACAATGAAATACTCATATACTACCTCCTTCGGATCTTAGAGAATGTATAAACAATAAAATCTAAATCAGTCCTATCTTGATCCTGAAGAACAAATATTGTAATCTTTGAATCTAGAATCGGTGGTTTACTTTTCACTACCGCGATCTTAAAAAGTCGGTACATTCTTGGTATTTTTCATCTAGAAGCATGAGAAAACCGTTTTAAATATAGCTGTCCCAGTGTAGAGAAATATGACTGTGAAAAAAACTACGCCCATGATGGAGCAATGGCATCAATGCAAAGAGCAAGCTGGGGAGTCTCTTCTTCTCTTTCGCATGGGGGACTTCTATGAGGCTTTTTATGATGACGCAGTTGCTTTATCCAAACACCTAGATCTAACTCTCACTCAGAGACAGGGTATTCCTATGAGCGGGGTACCTGCAGCCAGCGTGGACGGATATATTGACCGACTTATAGCCAAAGGCTTTAAGGTTGCAGTAGCAGAGCAATTCGATAATGTCAAAGTGACGAAAGACAAGCCTGGTCCATTAGCCAGAGACTTACAGCGATTCGTTACTCCGGGCACTTTATTATCATCCACCTTACTACCAGAGAAGGCAAACAATTATATCGTATCCGTTAACCGAGTTGGAGCATTATTTGGTTTTTCTTGTCTTGATTTTTCTACCGGGACTTTTCTCTTACGAGAGTACGACCACCCCAAGGAACTTGTCGATGAAATTTGTCGTCTAGCCCCTACGGAAATCTTAAGCTGTGAGAAATTTTACAAAAAACACATAGAAATTATTACTCAAATTCAACAGCATTTAAAAGTGACCTTATCTTCCTATGCTGATTGGGCATTTGAACATCAATTTGCAACACAAAAACTATCTTCCCATTTTAAAGTATGTTCTTTAGATGGCTTTGGACTTAAGGGCCTAGTTCCTGCGATTAATGCTGCCGGAGCTTTGTTGTCATATATCCAAGATAAACTTCTTTTGCCAACTAACCACATCATGATCCCTAAACTTTATGGAGAGAGACAACGGCTTCTTATTGATACTGCATCTCAAATAAATTTAGAGCTTCTTTCTCCTATTCACGACCCTCAAGGTAAAAGTTCTCTTCTCCATGTCATGGAAAGAACGCTTACCCCTATGGGAGGTAGATTACTACGATCTACCTTAATTAATCCTTTCTATGACATTAATGAGATTATTCCACGTCAAGACGGTGTAGAATTTCTTTTAAATCGTTCTGAACTTAGAAAAAAATTACGGGACTACCTGTCACACATTCGTGATATTGAAAGATTATCTACCAAAATAACGACGTCAATTGCTGGCCCTAAAGATATCGGTGCTTTACGGGATTCCTTGAATTCTTGCGTACATATATGTGATCTACTCTCCGGAATTCCCTTACCCGAGTTTTTACAAGATAAGTTCTCTCTGACTACTGAAATTACTTCCCTAGTCAATCTACTGTCACGTGCCTTACTTGATGAACTTCCCTTAAGACTTTCTGATGGGAATATCTTTAAAGATGACTATCATACAGATATCAAGCATCTTCGCTATACCCAACAACATTCGAAAGAATGGTTGTGGGAATACCAAGAGAAGATTCGCATCACTACTGGCGTAAAAAAACTAAAAGTGTGTTACGCACAAGCTCTGGGCTATTATATAGAAGTACATAGTGAATTTGCACCCCTTCTTCCCAAAGAATTCATTCGTAGGCAATCTCGCTTACACGCTGAACGCTTTACTACCGAAGAACTTCAAAAGTTCCAAGACGATATGTCCAACGTCTCTGAAAAGCTTCAGACGTTGGAAACACAATTATTCAAGCACCTTTGCTCTCTAATCCTTGAGCATAGGAATAGTATTTTAGCATTATCAAAATCCATTGCAGATCTTGATTATATTGCTAGCCTTGCTGACTTAGCAGCGGAATATGATTATTGCCGCCCACTCGTAGATGAAAGTGACTATTTGCACATTGTAAAAGGAGTACATCCTGTCGCACAAACCCTATTAGACAAGGGAACGTTTATCCCTAACGACACTAAAATGCATAGTTCACGAACTCGTATGATCCTGCTCACTGGTCCCAATATGGCAGGAAAATCTACTTATATACGCCAAGTAGCTCTACTTGTGATCATGGCACAGATGGGTTCTTTTATCCCTGCTAAATCTGCACATATTGGTGTTATAGATAAAATTTTTACGCGCATAGGAGCGGGCGACAACTTGTCTAAAGGCATGTCTACCTTCATGGTGGAAATGGCAGAAACTGCCAATATTCTCCACAACTCAACAAACCGTTCCTTGGTAATTCTTGATGAAGTAGGTAGGGGTACAAGTACATACGACGGTTTAGCAATTGCCCAAGCAGTAGTCGAATACTTGCTCTTTACAGAAGAGAAAAAAGCTAAAACACTATTTGCCACTCACTATAAAGAACTTACCAACCTAGAAGCCCATTGTCCTCATGTTGAAAATTTCCACGCAGGAGTAAAAGAAAATGGTAGCCAACCCATTTTCCTATATGAAATTTTAAAAGGGCACTCTCAAAAAAGTTTTGGCATACATGTCGCAAAACTGGCGGGATTTCCCCTCTGTGTGGTATCCAGAGCTCAAAGTATCTTGCGACAATTAGAGGGCCCTGAATCCTCTCGTCCACAACCAGAAAGAGCTCAGCAGCTTACGCTATTTTAAGATTTTATGCATGTTAAGGATTTTTCTCCTAAACTAATACCCACTTCTGCAGGTGTTTATCTTATGAAGGATAGTAATGGAGAAGTTCTTTACGTAGGCAAAGCAAAAAATTTGCGTAATCGCCTAAGTTCTTATTTCCAAAAAGAGGCCATGCTTAATGAACGCATCCTCTTGGTCATGCAAAAGACCGAAGAAGTCGATACAATCTTGGTCTCTAATGAAACTGAGGCTCTCCTACTTGAAAACAATTTAATCAAGAAATACCGCCCAAAATATAATGTACTGTTAAAAGATGATAAGACATTCTTTTGTTTATCTATATCTCTGAAACATACTTGGCCTAGAATAGAAGCTGTTAGAACCAAATCTATCTCTTCTACTAAAAATCGAATTATTTTTGGACCATACGTTAGTTCCGATGCCTGTCGCACTCTTTTAGAAATAATCAACCAATGGTTCCCTCTGAGGACCTGTTCTGATAGAGAGTTCTCCATAAGAAAACGCCCATGTATCCTTTATGAAATGAAACGATGTTTGGGTCCTTGTGTAAACCTCTGTTCACACGAAGAGTATTCTGAAACTTTAGAAAAAGCCATCTTGTTTTTAAAAGGCGAAATCAACGAAGTCGTCGAAAGTTTAGAAATCTCCATACAGGAAGCTGCTAAGAAACAATTGTTCGAACAAGCCGAAATATATTATCGCACACTTAAACTAATTCGTCAGGCGATGGAGAAGCAGTGTGTTGAGAAACTACATTTCCATGACATTGATGCCATAGGATTATATCGGAAAACGCATGGAGCAACAATCACAGTACTAACAGTGCGATCGGGAAAACTTCTAGGAGCGCGGCATTTTGGTTTCACCGAGAATGCACAAGAAGACGTAGACTTACTAAGTTCCTTTTTATTACAATATTACAGCAACAACCCACAAGTTCCTCAAGAGATTCTCCTGCCTACTCCCCTAGACAATCCCGAACTCCCACAACTACTCAATAAAGCGAAACCTCCCCGCCTACTCTTTCCCAAAAAGGGCTATGGAAAAACGCTCTTACGTCTAGCATATAATAACTCTAAGGCACATGCCGAAACATCTACTGATCAACGTATTCCTTACGAGGAAATGAAAGAAATTCTTAAGATTTCTAGATATCCTTCCAGGATCGAGTGTTATGACAACGCTCATTTTCAAGGTATCCACGGTGTAGGCGTATATGTTGTTTTCGAAAACAATACTTGGATATATAAAGATTACCGAACTTTTTCCCTTTCTTCGAGCAATAATGATATTGCCAGCTTAAAAGAAGTTCTCCTCCATAGATTTACAAACCTAACATCTAATCTACCCGACATGATCGTAATTGATGGAGGATACTCTCAATATACCCAAGCAAAAAAAATATTAAGAGAATTAAATTTGACAGGTATAGAAATCGTATCCTTAGCCAAAGAAGCAAGCAACCACAGCGGTTCTCTAACAAAGGAACGGTTATTTTGCGACGAATTTCCTAAAGGCATTAACTTGTCACCCAAGTCGAAACTATTACAATTTTTCCAATATTTGCGAGACGAGGCTCACAGATTTGCAATTAGTAGATATCGCAAAAAACATGCCAAAGCTACTTTGTGTCCTGAACATAAAATTCCAGGAATTGGAAAAATAAAAAGGATGAGATTGTTACAGAGATGTAAGAGTTGGAAACGCGTGATGGAAGCCTCAGCTGAGGAACTTTCTTCCATTCAAGGTATTACACAGAAAGACGTTAAGGCAATATACGAGTACAAGAGGGCTATAGAAAAACGACTAAATTTTCCGCGAGAAAAATAACACCGTCCCCTGATCCGTTAGCTGGATAGGGGACATTTTTCTAGTGACAACTTTTGACTTATCCTTCAATTTCCTTTGTCTCTTCTAAAAAATCTTCAGCAGAAGGTAGATCGGCCACGCTTAATTCCTCGACTTCTTCTTCACTTTCAACAGGATCCTTTGGTTGAGTTAAACCTTTGATAATCACATGTACTGCGGCGACATGTAACCCTGTATATTCTGATATTTCCGAAACAATACATCCTTGAATTTCTTCAGTTTTCTCAGGGATGGAAACACCGTAATCAACATTTACCTCCACACGGACTTTGACTAGATGATTCTTAGTATCTTGTTCTACATAGATCCCTTTCATTCTCTCGATGTCTCTACCGAATAGAGTATCTATTAAATTTCCCCCTAATAAGGAAACCCCATTAATTTTAGCTAAACAATGCAAAATAATTACTTGAATAACTCGAGTTTCTATATCACGGCTGAATACAGTTTCAGGAAATTCAATCTCTTTTACATCTAGTTTTAAATTTTGCTTGTCCATATTCCTCCTATCTGCCTATTTAGCTAGCGAGAAATACTCACCATAGAAATAATAGGCGCTAGTGACTAGTCTAATAGCGAAGCGGTTAATATGCTACCCTCAATACTTCCTATTTCTTTTTTCCTATTCTATATTCTCCTAGGTATTGCTACTTCTTACATAGCAATCAAAAAGAATAGAAACCCTATAGGATGGTTCATAGGGGGAGCATTGTTTGGTATTTTCGCTATCTTGATCCTTTGTATGCTTCCTTCGATCAATTCTAAAGACAATCCTAATAATTCCTCTTTATCCACGGATGATGGGGAACCTATGGATAATACTTTCCAGGAAATTCTAGAAAATTCCAGCTCGTCTTCAACAAATCTTTTAAATATTTCTACAGAACGATGGTTTTACTTGGATTCTGAAAGACGAAATGTCGGGCCATTAACAACTGAGCGCCTATTAGCATTCCTTCAAGAGGAAAATACGCATAACCAGGCAAACAATGGACCAGGAGACATTTGGGTTTGGAGGAAGGGAATGTCGGAATGGAAGAAAGTCAAAGACGTATCTGAACTGCGCGAGGCTCTCAAAATACTTAAATAGAAGAAAGACAGGACACCCGAAACTATGAAAATTTTAGATACAAGGATGTCCTGATCGTCTTGAAGGCATAAAAAATCTGGATCACTACCAGCTCGCCTTAACAACTCCGGGGATCTCTCCCATAGAAGCCATTTGACGGAAACAAATTCTAGAAATAGCAAATTTTCTTAAGTACCCACGAGGACGTCCTGTCAACAAGCATCTATTATGTAGACGGGCTGGCGAGGTATCTCTTCTCATTTTATTAAGGGCCAAACGAGCAGCTTCCTTCTCTTCTTCACTCGCAGTTAGACTCTTAGCGATCTTACGAAGCTCCTCTCTCTTCTTAAAATTTTTTTCTACCAATTGTCGACGTTTAACTTCTCTAGCTACTGCTGATTTCTTCGCCATGCGTTCTTACCTAAACTTTTAAATATTACTTTTTACGCGCAGGCCCTGCTTGGCGTTGCTTACGATTGGGATCCTTCTTGTTGATGACATAAAGACGCCCCTTACGACGGACGAGTTTATCCCCCTTAGAAGGGTCTGCTTTAATTGATGAACTTACTTTCATGATAACTATACCTTGATAAACCCTGCTTATGAGCAAGGAAGCACTCTAAACCACAGGATATCGCTAAAAGGAACCAATTTAATCGCTTTTGTACTTTTTGACAATAGGAGACTGAGGGGAAATAAGTAGCTTTTTAAGATAGAAATAAGAATTTTCTTGTTCTCTTGATCTTTATTGTCACTATCTTATAAACTCTCGGGGAGTTCTCTCTGGCTTAATTTTAGGCTAACTAGGAGACTGTAAGAACCATAAGAGGGTACTATGAAACGAACTTACCAACCCAGCAAAAGAAAACGCAGAAATTCTGTCGGGTTCCGTGCTCGTATGGCAACTAAGAACGGGAGAAATGTTCTCAACCGTCGTCGTCGACATGGTAGACATAATTTAATTGATCTGTAAAAAAAAATGATCCCGTGCAACGCTTGACTCTACCAAAATGTGCTCGCGTATTAAAAAGGAAGCAGTTTGTTCATATCACGCGTTCTGGTTTTTCTTCCCAAGGTAGTCAGGTCGTTTTTTATGTCGCTCCCTTGCGTCACCATACCTCCTGTAAGTTAGGAATAACTGTATCTAAAAAGTTCGGTAAAGCACATAAAAGGAACTACTTTAAACGACTCGTTCGAGAAGCTTTCCGACAGACACGTCATGCCTTACCTGCCTGTCAAATAGTGGTTATGCCTAAAAGGGATAAACGTTTGCCTGAATTTAAGACCTTATTGATAGATTTCTCTCAACACATTCCCGAAATAGTTGTGAAAATGTCTCGCCATAAATCTATGACTGGTGGCGGATATAATCTAAAGAATGCGAAATGTGTGAACGCACTTCCTTAGGGGCCTTTTCAAAGGCTACTTCAGCATGTTCTAGGGCATTTTGCCATTGATCAGATTCCAGATAAAATTGTGCTATCATCATCTCGATTCTCCATACATTCTCCTTGTCTTCTTGACCAAACTGAGTCAGATATGCTTCTAGGGGAGCTATAACTTCACTTATATCCTGACGTACTCCCTCTTGTGACCTTTTTGCTAACTCTTGAAATTCAATCAAAGCAACAGTGAAATATGTATGTTTCTCGTTTTTGATATCTTTATTTAACAAACGCTTTTTCACTTTCTGACATTCCTCTGAATCCATTTTCCCAGATTCCACAAGAAGACGGAACTTCTCCGATAAGAAGAAATAATCATCCTCTCGAACGCCTATTTCCAAAGCATTTGCCATAAAATCTTTTCTAGAAATTTCCTCGGATAAACGATAGTACCTCTGTAATTCTTGCATTGATAGGCTAGAAATCACCGGTAATGCCTTGTTCAAAGAATTATCTACCTCTACCACATGAGAAAGAATATCGCCTAACTTACCCCCTGTTTCATTTCCAAAAGAACCAAGTTTATAAATTTCTTTCCCTTGGGAAGACAACAAAAGTAAACAAGGAAATTCATCTATCCTAAATTGGGATTTCAATTTAGCATTCTGCTCACGTAAAGCATCGACTTGTTGACGATATTTCGGAAAATCGACCTCTACACAGACAAACTTATCAGCTACCTTTTCGGAAAACTCTATCGAAGATAAAACTTCATTTCTAATTTTCATACAAGAGCCGTTCCAGTCAGATCCGCAAAAGAATAATAGCATAGGAAGATTGCTAGCCCTACTCTTTTCGACAGCCTCTTGATAATCAACATGCCAAACAATACGGGATGTATTTTCTACGCTCCTACCATGAGCACAAAGCGAACTAGTTACGAAAAATAATGAGGATAGCAGTTTCAGTTGCTTAAAAGAACATCTCTTCAGACTCTGCAACAGGATCATGGCTTTCCCCTCCTTTTCCCTAATCATAGGACGCAACTGGTTCTATTTAGGCCTCTCCAGCAGGTCTAGGACATGCTTCCGGCCACTCTTGTGGTATAATCTTTTTTTTATTAAAACGAAATAAAAAACACAGATCCCATCTGTAGACTAGGGCTGGAGGATCTATAAAAATCTTTATATTGTTGTATTTTACTGACTTTTTGTAGAGGGATAATCTAGAAAATACTAAAAACTTTTAGTGTATAAATAAGACAAATCAAATAGTAAATTCTCAAAGAATTGTTTGTGGACTCTATCTTAGGGACAAAGTTATTCCATTAACAGTAGATTTTTAGTAGAATTTCGCGCAGAAATCTCCTAAATCAAAGACAACGAGAAACGTGCTCATATATAACCTTAGAAAAATTCTTAAGTTATCAAAATATACGTAGATTTCTGCTTTTGTTTCTTTCTCGAACAGACCGGAGAATTGGTCATAATTTTAAACTGAGAATTATTACATGATACAACCACGCGAAACTCTATATCTTTATAATACAGCTTCAAGAAAAAAAGAAATTTTCTCCCCAGCACATGATCCCGTGAGACTGTATACATGTGGTCCAACAGTGTATCACTATGCGCACGTGGGTAATTTTCGTACCTATATTTTTGAAGATCTACTGAAACGTACGCTATTATTTTTGGGATACTCAGTTAAACATGTCATGAATATTACTGATGTGGATGATAAAACCATCTCGGGAGCAACGAAACATAAAGTCTCCCTTAACGAATATACAGCTCCCTATATACAAGCATTTTTCGAAGATTTATCTACGCTGAATATCTTAAAAGCCGATCATTATCCCTATGCGACTCACTATATCCCTCAGATGATCGAAGCCATTCAGGATCTCCTTTCACAAGGTATTGCTTACATTGGTCAAGATCGCTCCGTTTATTTCTCTATAGAAAAGTTTCCCACTTATGGAAAGTTATCGCATTTAAATATCCGGGATCTCAAATGTGGCTCTCGAGTATCTTGTGACGAATATGATAAGGATAACTTGTGCGATTTTGTTCTTTGGAAAAAATACGATGCGAATCGAGATGGTACGATTTATTGGGATAGTCCCTTTGGTAAAGGTCGCCCTGGATGGCATCTTGAGTGTTCTATCATGTCTATGCAACTATTAGGTGACTCTATTGACATCCATGCTGGCGGAGTAGATAACATTTTCCCACATCATGAGAATGAAATTGCACAGTCAGAGTCCTTATCAAAACAACCTTTTGTTCGCTACTGGCTACACTCCGAACACCTACTAGTTGATGGTAAGAAGATGTCTAAAAGCTTGGGCAACTTTTTTACACTAAGAGACTTATTAAACCAAGGATTCAACGGAGCAGAAGTACGGTATATGCTCTTACAAAGCCACTATCGCACACAATTAAACTTTACTGAAGAGGGCTTGTTAGCCTGCCGTCAAGCATTAAAACGACTGGGTGATTTTATTTCTCGTCTAAATGACCCTTATCCTATTGAATCTAGTATATCGTCAAAAACTTCTGTTTGTATCTCTCAATTTATGCACTCTTTCCGTAGGTCTTTAGCAAATGACTTAAACGTCGCGTCCGCGTTGTCACATCTTTTCGATTTTATGCACCACATAAATACTTTCATTGATCTAGGAAACTTCTCACAAAATGATGCAGATCAAGTGCTTAGCAAGCTAAATACCGTGAACCAAGTACTTGGCGTACTTCCATTGTCTCGAGAAACAATTATTCCTGAAGAAATCCAGATACTGGTACACGAAAGAGAAAAGGCCCGTACAAACAGAGACTGGAAACAAGCAGACGCTCTCAGGGACAAAGTTGCAGCATTAGGTTTCACCATTGAAGATACGAAGTCTGGTCCTAAGATTAGGTCTCACTAGCTGTTCTTGCTTCAATCTTTTTCATAACTGGGAAATAAAGAACGTCGCGGATGGAAGCCGCATCAGTAAGGATCATTACCAGACGATCAATACCGATACCAAATCCTCCTGCTGGCGGCATACCCTGACACAATGCCTCCAAGAACTCTTCATCAATTGGATGATACTCGCTATCCGGATTTAAAGCTTTCTTGTGCATCTGTTCTTCTAATAATTCTCTTTGTTTAATTGGATCATTTAACTCAGAATAAGCATTACAGAGTTCCTTTCCTAAACAAAAGGTTTCAAAGCGTTCAACAAATGCTACGTCTCCAGAACGAAGAGTTTTGCATAGTGGTGTAGTTTCTAAAGGATGGTCAGTAATATGATGGGGGGCTATTAATTTATCACAAACTAACTCATCAAATAACAAAGCTATCAAAGATCCTCTTGTAGCTGTCGTGAAAGATTCTGGAGGTAAAGAAGTTTTATCTCTAAGAATATTTCTAAGTTCATGATCACTATGAAGATCTATGTCTACCTGACCATATACTTTAATGCTATCTTTCATGGTCATACGAATCCAAGGAGCCTTAAAATCTACAGTTTGAGGACCCTGCTTTAAATGAGAATAGGTGAGTACCGTACTGCCGTTGTTCACAGACATAACTAAATATTCGATCAAATTCTCTACAAAAGTCATTACACTATGATAATCTATATAAGCTGCATAAGCTTCTAGCATCGTAAACTCAGGATTGTGCGTCCTATCAATACCTTCATTCCTGAATACCTTACCGATTTCATAAATACGTGGAGTCCCTCCAACAAGAATTTTTTTCAAAGAAATTTCTAAAGAAATCCTTAAGAACATATCAGCATGTAAAGCATTTAATGTAGTGGTAAATGGAGTTGCTTCAGCCCCTCCATAAATCGTCTGTAGTATAGGAGTCTCAACTTCCAAGAAACCTTGATTATCCATGTACTGACGAATCAACTTAAGGATACGACTTCTCTGTAAAAAGGTCTTTCGGACATCATGCGAGGAAATCAAGTCTAACCAACGCTTACGATAGCGTATTTCCTTGTCGCTTAATCCAGAGTGTTTATCAGGTAAAGAAAGTAACGATTTACACAAAAGAGTCACGACTTCTACCAGAACCGTCAGCTCACCAGAATGTGTAAAAAACAAATATCCCTCTATTCCAAGGATGTCTCCCAAATCTAATTTTTTCTCAATAAACTTGATAGGCGTGATATCAGCATCCTTAGATAGACCCGATACGGAAGAAAAATCACGATTGAACATCACTTGGATTTTCTGGTCATTATCAAGAATTTGTCCGAAGGCGTTTTTCCCCATCGAGCGGAACAGCAACAATCTACCTGCTATTTTCACTTTAGGTGTTTTACGTTGAGTAGCATCTTCACTATTACCCAAAGGCTGAGAAAGATAAGAGCTCTTGACATCTGCTATACTGGTGACACCCGGGAATTCGTAGGGATAGGGAGGGACATTAAGATCAGAGATTTCTTTAAGTTTACAACTTCTTTGAAGAAAATCCTCATTCTGTAAATATTCGGCATCCCCTGACATCATCCCCTCAATACATAACTAATGGTTTACAATTATAAGAGAAGCGATAGATAACACAAGTACTGACATTATCCATCGCTAATGCGAGATGAGATTTTCTCAAAAACTACAAAAAAGAGAAATGATTTCTTGCCTAGGCCTAGATCTTTCAGGAAAAAATATGCTTTTACAAGGTCTAGAAGAACTCTACTAATCCTTCATATTAAGTGAAGTCTTTACTTTTTCAACATAATTGATGCCACCGCCGTACTCAAATCCCATCCTAGCCAATTCTTTCCCTGAACTATTGATAAATACCAAAGTTGGGAAACCACTCACACCATATTTTGATTTCAACCTTTGATTTTGCTCTTTAATCTCCTGAGGTAGATTATTTGGCTGTGGGAAATCTATGTCTACTAAGTGTAAATTTGCATTGGCAAACTTTACGAAAGTAGGATCTGATAGGATCTGCTCGTGCATTTTCATACACCATATGCACCAATTAGATCCTGTAAAGAATAAACCAATGGGTTTACCATCATCCTTTGCCTTATTCACAGCAGCTGTGTAGGATTCCCAATTTATTGATAATGCCTGTGCGCTGCTGATAACCTGCGGTGCTACTTCGCTTCGATGCATACGCTTTTTTGCTGCACAGCAAGGTAAAGTACACAATAAACATAAGGTTAATATACTTCCCTGTAACCAACGTGTCATGCTGAACCTCAAAAAACACTAGATAAAATTTTTCCAATTACAAACGTGTATTATCTTATTTTTTATAAAACGCAAAGATAATCTTTATGAATAAGAAGATAGATGAATAAATTACAGGCACCTACTATAGTGGGTGCTTAGGTATATCTGTCACAAATGTATATACTACAATGAAGGAAATAGATTCACAGCTAGCTGATCTTTGCCTAGAGATTATTAGTCGATATAGTAACCAGTACTATCCGAATTTAGCTCAACTTACTTCTATACACTTTTTAAAGCAGCAGAATGTCGATGTTAAAAAAAATGTGCCCCAAACATGCACAAACGAAACGTCCAAACCATCTGAGAATACTCCCTTATTTTTTAGCCCTACGTCTCTCCACCCGACAACTACTTTGCCCCAGATAGACTCCCCCCCCCCTCAAAGAAAAAAATCTTCTTGGGATCTTGTGCCCATGCATCCCGATGAATCGCTTCAAGAAATTCTTAAAATACATTACACCTGTTTGAAGCAATACGTTATACCAGACAAAGTGAATGTCCCTTGTCGAATTTTTGCTCAAGAAGATGAAGAAGAAGAAATCCTGTTCTGTAATCGTTTAGCAAAAGTTCTAACACGACAGCTTTTCCCAACACGACTGTCTTTGTTTTCTAAACCTGAGAGTGTATTTAAAAATATAAATGATTCTTCTTTATTTTTAATTCCTATAATAGCAGCAAATTACAAATTTGTTAATGCGCAATACCACAATACTTTTATTGAACATGGGAAAATTTGGCTTCCAATGTACTCTTGTGCATACTACGAGAATGATATACAATTAAAACGAGATTTATGGGCCATTCTGAGCAACCAACCTTTCGCCTATACGCAGAAGTAATTGTCAGCTCTAATATTAGCAAAACGTTAGACTACGGAGTACCGGAAGAACTCGAATATATCACTCAAGGAACCGGGGTACGTGTTCCCTTACGGGGAGCTCAAAAATATGGTATAGTTAAGCAAATTAAAAATTCCTCTTCTTGTACACAGGTTTTGCCGATTTTAAGTGTTATTGATTCAGGAATTGTTATACCAAAAGAGCTATTAAATCTTGTTCTATGGATGAGCCAGTATTATTTTTGCCCTTTGGGGAAAACATTACGCCTTGTCCTTCCAAGTATTTCCTCCGGGATTATCCAACCTAGACAAATACAAAAAGTAGTATTGAAGTTAAACAAAACAAAAACACGTAAGCTAATAAATGATTTAGAGAAACGCAACCCCGCCCAAGCTAAAGTATTAGAGTTCTTATTGTCACGGGAGAGTCCACCTACAACGACCACTTTGCTTGAACAAGTGAAGGTATCTCAATCTCCAATATATTCACTACAAAAACTTGGGATTCTAGAACTTGTAAATTCTTCTAATTTAGAAACTCAAGAAGAATGTTTAGATTTTTTCCGTCCAGATTCATATGAACTAACCTCTTATCAAGAACTAGCCATAAATAAAATTTGCTTTTCCTTGTCTTCTGGTAAATTTCAAACACATCTACTTTTCGGGGTAACAGGAAGCGGGAAAACAGAAGTCTACTTTCAAGCTATTCGTAAGGCCAGAGAATTAGGTAAAAGCGTAATCTTCCTTGTCCCAGAGATTGCTCTCACGATACAAACTATTACTCTATTCCAAGCGCATTTTGGGAAAGAAGTTGGAATTCTTCACCACAAGCTTAATGAAAGTACTAGGAATCAAACGTGGAGAGACGCATCTAGTGGTCGCCTTCACATTATTATAGGCCCACGATCTGCCCTATTCTGTCCACTGAAAAACCTTGGGTTAATCATAGTGGATGAAGAACACGATACTGCCTATAAACAAAGTGATCTTAATCCTTGCTACCACGCACGCGATGTCGCAGTTATGAGAGGGAAATTAGCTAATGCAACTGTAATTTTAGGTAGTGCTACTCCTAGTATAGAAAGCTATACAAACGCATTATCTAAGAAATATAACCTGTTAGAGCTGCCTAAAAAAGCCGTTGCTACCTGTCCTCCTCAAGTAACATTGATAGATATGAATGTAGAGAGAGAAAAAACAAAAACCAAAACTCTATTTTCTCAGCAAGTTCTTAAAGGTATCGTAGAACGAGTAGAACGAGGAGAACAAACTTTAATTTTTTTTAATCGTCGTGGGTATCATACTAATATTACCTGTCTGTCTTGCCACCACACATTGAAATGTTCACGATGCGACATAGTATTGACATACCACAAGGATGATAACATCCTACTCTGCCATTTATGTAATTTCTCCTACAAAGATATACAAACTACATGCCCTGAATGTCGTGGGAACCTCACACTGCAATATCGAGGCACGGGCACTGAAAAAATTGAGAAATGTTTACAAACTATTTTGCCTAAGATTCGTACAATACGCATAGATTCGGATACTACAAAATCTCGTGGTAGTCATGAGGTCCTACTAAAACAATTTGCAACAGGCAAAGCCGATGTTCTAATTGGCACACAAATGATTGCTAAGGGGATGCATTTCCCTAATGTCACCTTAGCAATTATCCTGAATAGTGATTCTGGACTATATATTCCTGATTTTCGAGCCTCAGAACATGTATTTCAACTTATTACCCAAGTTATGGGTCGCTCTGGAAGAAGCTATCTTCCAGGGGAAATTTTCATTCAATCTTTTCTCCCTTCTAATAAAACTATCACCTGTGCTCTAGAACAAAACTATTCCAAATTTTATGAGCAAGAGATACCCGGGCGCAAAGTATGCTGTTACCCACCATTCGTACGACTAGTACGCTGTATTTTCATCGGGAGATGCGCAAAACTAACCCTAAAAGAAACTCAACGTATACACGAAACTTTAAAAAACACTCTTCGTGAACAAGGAAAATTGCTCCCTGTTTCTCCTTGTGGTCATTTCAAAGTAAAGGACACTTTTCGCTATCAGTTTCTTATTAAAAGCAAACACATCCTCTCCGTAAACCGTGCACTTCACGAAGCACTACTTTCTATAAAACTTTCATCAAAAGTAAAGTTTGTGATTGATGTCGATCCTGTCACTACATTTTTCTAAAATATCCATGAGAATATCAATTTCTCGTATTGTATTATAAGCATGCAAATTGACACGTAAAAGAGGCGAACTTATAAAATTAATTTGTCCTACATAAATTTGAGACTGACGTAATGTCTCAGCTATGTATTGTATATCACCCTTAACTGTTATGGGTTGTACGCATCCTAAAGATGCTGAAGGATAACGATTAGAAAAATGTCTTTGCAAAACACTCAACCGATAACGAGCCTGCTCGCCTTCTTTAGGTAAAAGATTGTAGGCAGCATCTATTGTTAACAAGATATAAGGAGGTAGGGCTGTAGAATATCGCAATGGAGGAGAGGTACTTAATAATTCTTTTCTCACTGTATCTGACGATAAAATTGCAGCACCAATGGAACCCATTGCTTTGCTGTATGTTACAAGAACCGCATAGAAATTGTCATATCCAAATTCAGAACATATTCCTTTTCCCTGATCACCAAAAATCCCCATAGCATGGGCTTCATCAACAATTAAATGTGCATGATATTTTTTTGCTAATATCAATAGCTCAGCAATAGGAGCTTGCGTTCCTAAAAAAGAATAAATAGAGCAGACAAAAATAAAAATACGCCCCGAAGATATAGAGCGGTAATGAGATAAAAGAGATTCCAAATGATTAACATCATTATGACGGAATGACTGGTGCCTGCCAGATATTACCGGCAATCCCTTTACCAAAGATATATGAACAGACTCGTCCCACAGCAACACATCAGTTTCTCGAGAAATATGATAACAAAATCCTAGATTTGCCATATAACCGTTGTGAGCTAGGAAAGCTGAAGGACACCCGTGATAACGAGCTATCTTATTCTCTAGAGACTCTAGAAGTTCGGATGAACCTAGTACTGATCTAGAGCCTCCAAATCCTGATTGGGTATGTGGAGCTTTCTGACAATAAGCAAGATAATTGTTCACAACTACATTTGAGAGAGCGTCAGAACGACAAAAACCTAAAAAATCATTAGTAATAAAATCTATTGGATTCGGATTAGCCAAAAAATCCCCCGAGATATCAAACAAAGTAGATTCAAATACTTATAGGGAGTTTAATCTTTTCCACCAAATAGAGAAAGGGCTAGGACATTTAACTTACCATAATCCGGCTTACCAGTTCCTAACATAGGGATAGACTCTAACTGGTATTGATAGGATATTTTCATTATGCTACTTGTTTTTGACTCTTTAAGAATATCATTAGCTTCAGAAATGTTTGTTGCAAACGTAGTAAATAGGCATAACCTAACTTTATCTCCAGAAATAGGGGAAACTATGAGATTTGGATGATCATCAGGATACAATTTAGAAAAGCCATTTATTAAAATACTCTCTAAAGCCTCTAGACTAACCATTTCTCCGCCTATTTTAACAAATCTACTCAATCTGCCTTTTAGGAATAATTCACCCTTGTGATTAAGGTAGCCTAAGTCTCCTGTAACATACCAGAGATCTCCTCCTAAATTAATAAAACCACGATGCTGAGTGTCGCCTAAATAACCATGAAACAGCGATGTACCACGAACTACGACTAATCCTACTTCTCCAGAAGATACAGGAACATTTGTTTCCTCTGAAATAATCAATACGTCCATTCCCTCTATGGGAATGCCGACACACGCTTCACTATTTGTACTATCTGGAGTAGTCACCGAAATTACCGGTGAACACTCTGTTGTCCCGTATCCCTGATACAATAAAGTATGAGGAAGCATTGATAAAGCTTCCTTATGCAAAGATTCCTTGAATACGTCTCCCCCAATCACAACAAAACGTAAAGACTGTAATTTCGCTTCTAACTTTTTTGCTGTTTTTAAAATGTAGTCAAAAAATACTGGAGTACTTCCCAAAAAGGTAACTTGGGTCTCTTCCATCAATTCGACTATCTTTTTAGGATATAAAGGATTATAAGCAAAAACAACGGGTAATCCGGTTAGTAGAGGGAAAAGGGCACAACAATTGAATCCATAAGCATGAAATGGTGGTAAAAAAGACATCATAACATCAGTAGATGTTGGATCAAAAAACTTTAAACATGCTTTTTGGTTAGCAATTAAATTGGCATTAGTTAAAGGAACTCCCTTAGGCAATTTTTCAGTACCCGAAGTAAATAAAATCACAGCAATATCATCCGGAGATTTTCCTGATACCTTGAATAACTTTAATAACCATCGATGAGGCAAAGAAAAGAAACAAGCTGTCCTCAACTTATCCCACAAAGACATCTGATTGCGGACATCTTCCATATAAATAAATTCAAAGGGATAGATAGCGTCTTCGCCGTGTACCTGATGAAGATGCTGCACTAATTTCCTGGACGTTAGTACATGATTTACTTCGGATAATTGTGATGAAGCTTCGATCTCTCTCAAACCTTGGCTCCAATTGATCATCACTGGGATCTTATTTGCCAGTAGCACCGCAAAATAAGCTATATATGCTCCGATTGAAGAAGGCATCATAATGCCAATGTGTTGGTCAGGATATGTAGCAATCTTCAATGATAAAGCAATGACAGCTTTTTTCACTTGAGCATAGGAAAATTTACCCACCTGTTCGTCATAACAAGCAGATTCTACACCCATTTCGGAACATAGAATAAAAAAACTTTCTAATATTGTGTTTGACACACGTAATCGTATTTTTCGATGTTCAGAAGTATTCCAAAACTGATGCATGTTATCCTTCCTAAGCTATGCATAAGGGACTTCTACAGGTAAGTTTTCATCGCATTGATTAAACCAAGAAGTAAGAAATGCGTTTAGGTCTTGTTTTTTAGAAAATTTCTTCAAAAAAGCATTATCGATTTGTTGGATTCTTATTAATACACTTCGCTTAGGCATGAAAAATAATCCGCGACAAAGCAAAGCTTTTAAACTTTCTTTAAATACCGATCCTAATTTTGGAGTAGTTCCAGTTTTATAACGTGAAAAAGAACTTCCCCAAAGTCCGGAAATTCTCACCAAAAATACATTGCACTCCTTAGCTCTGTGCAATAACACATACGCAGAATACTGATTAACTATTTCTTCTTTACCATTCCTTGACAATCTGCCAGAGGGATATAGGAGTAAACTTTCTCCGGCATTCAAAGCATCAGTAGCTTGTGTATAGAAATGTTCCATTTGAGCAATTATGCTTTTACATTCTTTCCCAGGAGTAACTCTAGGGACAGGGATTGCTCGAACAGAATTCAGCAACCAGCGTACAAAAGGACTATGGAATAGATAATCAATGGCTAAAGGACGCACACGAAATCTTGGCCAAAAAAGATATTCCAAAATGACAGGATCAATTTCTGCGACATGATTTGACAAAAATAAAGATCCAAGATTTGCGTTCGGACGCAAAGACTCTAGACCTTCGAGTTTTATGTTGTACCGCAACTTTAATGCAGATCCCACTAAAAACGCATAGATCGTTTCATAAACAATACGCCACGCCTTAATCAGCATATAAGCCCTTTCTTTATGCTACCAATATCACCATAGATCTTCTCTCAAGTTTAACATAATCCTTGCTTTTGATAATATGATTTGCGTTGCCAAATGGGAAGCTCTCGGGTTTGGTTTTTACTTGAACTCTTTTCTTTATATCCTTAAAACTCAACCCCATGTGTTTTGATTTGTTCGGAGCTTATATTTTCTTCATTTAGAAATTTTTTCCCAATTAGTTGTCACCTACCCTTCCTAACTGTGTGGGTTTCTGGCTTCTATAGACTAGCTTCATTTTCCCATTTGTATGTGCGAGAAAGATCATGGTCGCGCAGTGATCTCCTAAGGATTCTAAATATACTCGAAGGAAAGAAATTCTATGCCCTCCCGATTACTAGATTATCAGAAAGCTGTAGAAGTTATAGTAGAGGAGGTAATGAATGAATTGATGCTTTATCGCAATACTTTTCCTCTAGTCCCCTGCTGGAATAAACCAGATCTATCGTGTGTCACTCCAGCAGATTATGCTATCCAATTTTTTTTAAGAAAAAAACTAACACTTTCTTTCCCTCATATTTCTTTTGTTGGAGAAGAAGTCTTATATCCTCAAGAAGATCAGTATAAAATTCCAAGAATTTTAGAATTCATTCATAGACTATCTCCTGAAGTCACTGAAGCTGAACTATTTTATGTCTTAAGGCCTTGTGAACGTGATGCTGAACTATTTTGGCTAGTTGATCCTATTGATGGGACATCAGGATTCATTAAGAATAGATCCTTCGCAATAGCGGTTGCATTAATGTATAACGCGCAACCAGTACTATCTGTAGTCGGTTGTCCTTATACTAGAGAGACATTCAAAATATATTCAGCATCCAAAGGTTCTGGGTTGTTTGCATTCGGATCAGGAATTGGAGCAAAGAAAGCTATCCGCTCTGGATTGACCCCTACAGGAAAATTTTGTGAGGCTTCTCTAGCTGCAAGAAATCAACAACACAACGCAACACGACAACTCAGTCTTTCTCTTCCTAGTCAGCCGCAAGCTCACCGAGTTGATAGTCAATACAAATACGCTATGGTTGCGGAAGGAGCTGCGGATTTTTTTATCCGTTATCCTTTTATCATTTCCGATGCCCGTATTTGGGATCACGCCCCTGGAGCATTTTTAGTAGAAGAAGCGGGGGGTAGAGTCTCTGACTTATTGGGCAATCCCTTAAGTTATGACATAGATAACATGATTTTAAATAACCATCCGGTCATCTTAGCATCTGGGAACTCTCACATTCATGAGACTACCCTGGAAGCTTTACGCAAGCACTTTTCTTTGAACACACTCGATTTCGAAACTCTTCCCAAAAAACATCGAAAAATGGCAGAACTAAATCATTCTAAAATCTAGCTATCGTTACCAGGACAAGTTTCTAATCCTAGAAAAACTAAGGAACTCAAAAACTTTCCGCCTACACGTGAGCAGCAAGCTTACTTTCCACTATCCTATCAGACAGTGTGACAATATCTTGATTAGTTGCTTTGCTCTGATCATAGAGATCTTTTAATATCTCTGGCAACTTTTGCACTCTGCTCAAGACATATTTTGGATCATATGGACGACCTACCGCCAAAGATACATTCAACAAGCCCCCAGCATTTACCAAATAATCAGGAGCATACAGAATACCTTTATTATGAAGTTCAGCTCCTAGAGAAGGATTTTCCAACTGGTTATTTGCAGCTCCAACAATAGCCTGACACCGCAGTGTACTGATACTTTCCTCATTGACAACACCACCGAACGCACATGGACAGAAAATATCACACTCTAAAGAAGGAAACGCATCCTTAGGTACGACAGTTGCTCCATAAAACTTGGCCAAATCACATAATATGGCCTGGCGGGTATCCGATATAATCACATCTGCACCTTCAAAAAAAGCTGCTCTTGCTAATCTGCTACCGACAGCACCCACACCCTGAATACCAATTCTTTTACCTTTTAGGGAAGAAGTACCCCACAATCTACGTGCTGTTTCCTGAATACAGAGAAATACCCCGTGAGCAGTATAAATAGACGGATCTCCGCTAACACTCTCTATACCGCAAACATAAGGAGTTTCCTCATGCAT
The DNA here is from genome assembly GCF_000454725.1 of Chlamydia ibidis 10-1398/6. Taxonomy (NCBI): domain Bacteria; kingdom Pseudomonadati; phylum Chlamydiota; class Chlamydiia; order Chlamydiales; family Chlamydiaceae; genus Chlamydia; species Chlamydia ibidis. The sequence goes on from NZ_APJW01000003.1 coordinate 198,688, forward strand.
GATGGTAATATCTCTGACGGTTACTCCGAGATCTTCGGCAGCAATATAGCTGCCTTCCAAGGTATTTACTGCTTGCCCAAACGCTCGCAACATATCTTCGGTTGGTCGAGAACATCCCTTAGGCAAAATGATAACACTTTTCCCTCCGCCTGTTCCGGTATCACTTAAAGCCGCTTTATATGTCATACCTCGAGACAAACGTAGAGCATCAGTAAGAGCGTCATCAAACGTATTGTATGCAAAAGCACGAACACCTCCCAAGGAAGGTCCCATAACAGTCTGGTGAATAGCAATAATTGCATGTAGATGAACACTAGGACAAGTAACCTCTAAGACACGCTCGTAATTTGGCACGTCAATATCTTTGAAGACTAAAGGATAATTCATAAGCTAGAATTAACTTCTTAAATAATTTATAACAACCCAGTATTGTATAGGTCTAATTAAAAGTCAATTAACCTACCTCTCTAGCTTCTCTTAAAATTCTACACATGTTAGGCTAATTCTCTCTAGAAAGTGATTAATTTAAACTTAGTGTAAATAAGAGAGGCCTATGTCCAAAAACCGATCTCACGCGCTTGTACACCCCTGGCACGGACCTGAACTAACTCAGAACAACTATCAGTCCCTCTGCTGCTATATTGAAATTACGCCCCAGGATTCTGTCAAATTTGAGCTGGATAAAGATTCTGGGTTGCTAAAGGTTGATCGTCCACAAAAATTTTCAAATTTCTGCCCTTGTTTGTATGGGCTACTACCTAGAACATATTGTGGCGATCTCTCAGGAAAATATAGCGGTGAGCAAAGCTGCAAGGAGAATATTTCAGGAGACGGAGATCCATTAGATATATGCGTGTTAACCGAAAAGAACATCACACATGGTAATATCCTACTACAAGCACGTCCTATTGGAGGTTTGCGTATTATTGATTCCGGAGAAGCCGACGATAAAATTATCGCAGTTCTTGAAGATGACCTAGTATTTGGAGGAATTCAAGATATTTCGGACTGCCCAGGAACTGTACTAGATATGATTCAACACTACTTCCTAACATATAAGGCAACACCTGAACACTTAATGAATGCGAAACCTGCTAAAATAGAAATTGTAGGGATCTACGGCAAAAGAGAAGCAGAGAAGGTAATCGATCTAGCGCATCAAGACTATCTAAATTATTTTTCTGAATAAGAAACTCTGCTAAAATAACCATCTGAGGAGAGCAAACTCTCCTCAAAACGAACAGTTATGAAAAGAGAAAACTATTAACAAATTTGTCTGCTTCCGAGGCAACTTCTCGTATCTCAGGAAAACTTAGCAGGCGGAGTCCCTCTTGAAAGCTTAGCCATTGCCATTCTAAGATTTCCTCAGGATCTGCGTGAACATCTCCCTTCACTTCTGCCAAAAAGTAAGTCACTTCTTTGCGAATAAATATTTCATTATCATTAAAAGAATAGCTCTCCACTAAAACCTTAGGGAAAAAGTTAACAACACTTAAGCCTGTTTCTTCAACTAACTCTCTTTCTGCTGCCTCCTGAGGTCCCTCTTTATCTTCAGCATGGCCTTTTGGGAACCCCCAATGCTTGCCGTGCGTATGGCAGATAAAACAAGCTTTTAAGGTACTTCTATCTGGAGTGCCAAAAAACTTTACAGGAATAATACCAAAAGAATACTCGTACTTTGTCTTTATCATAATTAGGGTATGTACCTCGAGAATAATATCGTTGAATTATGTCCACCAAAACCAAAAGAGTTTGACATAGCTACATCAATATCCCAATCTTGAGCTTTGTGTGCAACCAGATCTAAACCTTCAATTTCTATGATTGGATTCTCTAAATTAATTGTGGGATGTAATTTTCCTGTCTGTATTGCTTGGATAGTAGCTATAGCTTCAACTCCGCCTGCTGCTCCTAAACAATGCCCTATGAGGGATTTTGTAGAGTTCATTCGCATATTTTTGATATGACTACCAAAGGCCTTTTTTACTGCCAACACCTCAGATATATCTCCTAAAGGGGTGGACGTGCCATGCGCATTAATATAGTTGACACGTTCCCTCTCGATACCTGCACTTTCCAAAGCCCCAAGAATACAAGAAGTAATTCCTTCACCATCATCTCTTGGAGCAGTGATATGAAAGGCATCACAAGTAGTGTATCCCCCCAAAATTTCAGCAAAAATCGGTGCTCCTCTTTTTTGGGCGTTCTCTAATGTTTCCAATACCAGTACACCAGCCCCCTCTCCTATTACGAAGCCATCGCGATCACGATCCCAAGGTCTAGACGCTTGCTCGGGCGCATCATTTCTTTCCGACAGTGCCCGATTAGCGATAAATCCTGATAATCCTACACGATTGACAGCTGCTTCAGTGCCACCACACACAATCATATCCGCACGACCAGAAACAAGATGCTGATAGGCAGCATCAATACAATAATTTGACGTTGCGCATGCTGTTGATATAGAATAATTAGGACCCATTAAACCAAAATCCATAGCAACCAGTGCTGGCGCCATATTAGTTATAATGTAAGGAATAAAGAACGGGGACAACTTTTTATTTCCGCAAACTAACTTCTCCATGCCCTCATCTAAAGTTTGCAAGCCTCCCATACCGGACCCGATAACCACCCCACAGCGATGAGGATCAGCAGGCAAATTATCTTTATCCCACCGAGACATAGCAATAGCTTTTTTAGCTGCGACCATAGCATATGTAATGAAAGGATCTACTCGACGTGCCTGTTTCTTGTCTAAATAGGGCTCTGGATTAAATTCAGGAATCCAACCAGCAAACCGCGTAGCATAATCCTCACAAGGAAATGATGTAATTGTACGCACGCCACTTGTGCCGGCCAACAAATTGTCATAAAAAGCATCCACTTCATTGCCCAAGCAAGAAACTACACCCAATCCTGTGACTACTACACGCTTTTTATCCATAAAACCATTCCACCTCACTAAGAAGCTAGGAGCTTGGACGTTATAATTGATCCATCCTTCCACAGCTCCTCTAACCGATATTGCTCTCTTACAGAAGAAACAAAGAGATGGATAACTATAAATCCATAATCTATAACTACCCAGTCACTATGGCTTAATCCGTCAACATGCAGAGGCGAAATATCGTGTGACTTTAATTCCTCCACAATATTGTCAGCCAAAGCTTTCACATGTACTCCAACATTCCCCTCTGCAAAGACAAAATAATCCGTAAGCTGGGAAATAGAACGAACATCCAGAACAACAGGGTTATTGCCCTTCTTGCTATCAATAACCTTGGCTATTACTTTCAATAAATTAAAACAAAATAATTCCATAGAAACCGGCTCGAGGATACTCGATTATCTAGGATAAGGTCGAGCTTTTTTTAATCTTTCTGATTTCAAATTATATTCCAATAATACTTCCGAGCCATTTTTTTTAAACGACCAGTAGGGCGAACTACGGTCTTCTCTTCCCCAAGAAGCAAAAAAGGCAAGTCCAGAATATGATCCGAAAACGTATGACTCCTGACTCCGCCTATCTTCTTTAAATAGCTTAAAATTTTTGCTTTCCTTTTGCCAGTTAAACACTGATTTTCGACTGCTTGATTTTCAAAATAATTTTTATAAGAAGAAGCATACCAAAGACTGACTCCCAACCTCTTTGCTATAGGCCCTACAATAAAATCTGGAGAAGAAGAAAAAATAATTACCTCTCCTCTAGGATCATGCAGTGCTTCATCCAACTTTTCCAAAATCGGAGAATAAAAAGCTCCTATATTCAACTGATTAACAAAATCATGAGCTACAGAATATAGGTCGTCTGAAGAAACTGAAGAAAGAAGATTAGAAACAATCCCAGAATAAAAAGCAGAAAGATCAAAAAAAAACGGAAACAAAGAAAGGACCTGAGACAAGTAGGAAGGGTTTTATAGGGGAACAAGCCATGCCGCAAAGCATATTTATAAAACCCAAAGCTACTATTTCCCTTCAATAGGGTGCCATCCAAATCAAAAGCGTATATACAAGCACGTCTCATGTCAACTGCTGAATTTGTCGCCTCAAATCAAGAATTGCCGCATCAAGTTCCTCAATGGCAAGTTTGTCCTCTTCAACAAGAGCACTATATTGCATAGCTCGATCAAAATCCAACCCAGAGGATCCTAGAAGTTTCTTATCTTTTTCTAATTTATCCTTCAATTCTCTACGACGTTCTAATCTTTGTTCCAAAACTTGACGCATATTTATCAATTTTTCACGAGAATCTGGAGAAGATAAGAGCTGTTCCTCAAAAAAAGCAACAATATGCTGCCAAGCAACATTCAACTTATTATCTAAAGATATTTTTTGTGTTGGAGAAAGGAAAGAAACTTTACCAAGAGCATCTTTGAGCTCTTGCCACTCTACTCGAGCGTTAGGAGAAATATTTTTAACACTACACGCAGTCGCAAATTCCGAGATTCTATCACTAAGCAACTGAATCGCTTCTTGCTTTACCTGTCTATCCTTTGCTAGTTGCTCCTGATAAACTTTCTCAGCTAGGTCCTGTTTTTCCTTAAGAAGATCAAAAAGTGTCTGCAATTCATTCTTTAATGCAACAACATCATCATGGATAAGATCCACAGCTCGTATATGTTTAGCAATTCCGTCCAAATATTTGCGAATCTGCAAGAGATCAACACCATTATCCAACATTTGGCGTCCCTCAGAAAGTTGCCTGCGCACCTCCTGAGAGTTCTCTGCAGAAACAATACGAAGACGTCCCTGTTCTTGCCGAATTTCTTTCTCTAACCCCTTCAGCTGATCCCAACACTCACTCAACTTCAAACGCGTTTCTGAGAACACAGTCGAAGACACTGCTAAGGACTTAGCCGCCTGCTGAAGACTTTTGATCTCCTTCCTTAAAAAAAAAACAGAACGCTTCAATGCGTCTTTATCGGCATGAGAAAAATATCGAGATACAAAAGAATTAACATCCCCTAAAAATGCCGCACTCACCTGTTCTATAAGCTCTTTTCTCTTAGGAAACACATGATTCCCTAAAGCAGACAATCTTTGAAAAAATCTGCTCTTAAGGCGCATACGCATACCGACGTTCATAAGTTCCTTGCGAAGATCTATAATCTTCGTAGAAAAACTACTAAGCCAGAGTAACGAACTGTGCAATGCCTTATAAAAATCTTTATGTCTATCTAAGGCATGAGTCTCTAAGAAACTAGCATCACTCTCTTGAGTATTAACAGAACTATTACCTTCTAAAAAAAGAGCTATATCTTGCTCAAGACAAGATATAGCTAATTCAATCTGTCCAACAACAAAAGTACCCTCTTCATCTTGAAGAGTTTTGATGTGGCGTCCCTCTTTCGTCAAATCAATATAACGACGCCAATAATCGGAACGCTTAGAAGTATTATCCACTTGATGGAAAAGTGGCAAGCAATGCTTACGGATCGTCCAGAACAACTTTAAATCAGCTCCCTGGGGACTTCTCAAAGCCTGCTCCATTCGGTCTAAACTGAAAGCCACCTGTTCTTCCACTGAAGAAAAAGCGGACAATTCTTGAGTAAATATAGTGAAGGATTCATTAATCATTGTGGAATTAGAAACTTCATCTCCTTTGATGGAAAATTCCTCTCTAGAAACCACTGTAGAACCTTGTTCTGCTTCTGAAGAATGAAAGCTGTTGTCTGAAGTATCCATAATAACAACTTAGGGTGTAGGGCTTGACAAAGAAAAATGAATAGAAGATAAAGTGTGCTTCCGCAGGCTATTATCGTCAATGGTTTTTATGAGCTTGTCGACCAGAATCTCCGTCCCCGAAGCTTTTGAGTTATTCACCTCTAGTCCCTTAGAAGAAATACAAAAGATAGCAGATAATTTACGAAGAAGCCGCCATCCTGGTAATAAAGTTACCTATGTCCTGGATGCGAATCCCAATTATACAAACATTTGTAAAATTGATTGTGCATTTTGCGCTTTCTATAGAAAGTCATCCTCACCTGACGCGTATCTTTTGTCGTTTAATGACTTCCGCATCCTAATGGAACGATATGTTTCTATGGGAATAAAAACTGTCTTGCTTCAAGGCGGAGTCCACCCAAATGTTGGGATCGATTACTTAGAGGAACTATTACGTATTACTATTCAAGAATTCCCTTCTATACACCCGCATTTCTTCTCTGCCGTAGAAATTAGTCATGCTGCTTGTGTATCTGGAATTAGTCTGGAGGAAGCTTTAACACGTCTTTGGGATACAGGACAGCGAACTATTCCTGGCGGAGGAGCAGAAATTCTCTCAGAAACTGTTAGAAAAATCGTATCGCCAAAAAAAATGGGGCCTAATGGTTGGATTGACTTTCACAAGCTAGCACACCGTATAGGATTTCGTACAACCGCTACGATGATGTTTGGACATGTTGAATCCTCTCAAGACATTCTATTACATCTAGATACTTTACGTAACGCACAAGATGAGAAGCCGGGATTCTACAGTTTTATACCCTGGAGCTATAAACCAGGTAATACTGCCTTACGCCGTCGTTCCCCTAAACAAGCTTCTCCCGAATTATATTATCGTGTGCTTGCCCTTTCTAGAATCTTTCTTGACAACTTTGATCACATAGCCGCCTCATGGTTTGGAGAAGGAAAAGATATGGGTGTTCAAGGGTTGCATTATGGAGCTGATGATTTCGGCGGCACCATTATCGATGAAAGTGTTCATAAATGTACGGGATGGTCACTTAAAAGTTCTCAAGAGGAGATGTGTGAAATGATAAGATCGCAAGGGTTCACCCCAATTGAAAGAAATACATTCTATCAGCATTTATCCGGCTAACCATGAAGAAAATAATCTTGAGCTATCTTCTGCGCTATTGATTCTGCCGACATCCCTAATGTATTGATATTCTGAAATGTAGAATACCTTCTAAACCATGTTTTTTGCTTTTTAGTATACTGCCAACTGTTGGCAATAAATTGTTCCTTAGTTTGTTCATATAGCTCGCTCCCTCCTCCACGATTTAAAAAATCTATCCATTCACGATACCCAATAGCCTTAGATGCTGATGGGTTATCCAGAAGCCCTTGATTAAGCAAATTAGCAACCTCATCAATTAACCCATCCTCTAACATCTTTTCACAACGATTAATAATATTATTTTTTAGGACATCTTTCGGAGGGGATAAAAACCATCCACGACAATTAAATTCCTTAGGGTTAGAGGACTTAGAAACCCAAGAATGTTCGGATACTTTTTTACCCGTAATATGAATAATTTCTAATCCCCGAATAATTTTATTCCTATCATTTTTAGTAATCGTACGAACATATTCAGGATCTTTCCTTGCGAGATTCTCATACAAAGGAGACAGGCCATGCTCCTCTATAGAAGATAATAACTGTTGCCGAAACTCGTTATCTGCTGGGGGACCTTCAGGAGGCCCAACGAGAAAAGTATGAAAATAAAAACCTGAACCACCTACTAATATAGGAACCTTATTCCTTGCAAGAATACTCTGACAAGCCTGCACAGCATGATAATAAAAATCGACAGCGTTAAATAGTTCTTGGACATGACAAATATCTATGAGATGGTGTGGAATAGACTTACGTGAAGACAAAGGGACCTTGGCAGTACCAATGTCCATACCACAATAAACCTGCATAGAGTCAACAGAAACCACTTCCCCATTAATCATAGGAGCTAGATACAAAGACACTTCGGTTTTTCCTGAAGCTGTGGGTCCAGCCAACAAAACCACGGAGCGCTTGAACAGTTTTACAAAAGATTTTTGAGGGTCTAGGCAAATATCACATTCAGTAGAATTGTTGTGATTGGAATAGAATTCAGGAGGACGCATACTCGAAATTAAAACTTAGCAAAACATTCTTGTTCTGAGCTACAAACTGGTAATAGCTGATCTATTCCGGCCATATGAACCACTTCATTTACAGAGGGTTGCACACAACAAATACACAGTAAGCCACTCTGCTTTTGCATTAATTTGGATACAGAAAATAGCAGACGGATACCCGCACTACTCATGTAGGTTACTCCTTGAAAATTTAAAACCAGTTTCCTGACCCCTTCGATCACCCTAGATTCCAAGAAATCCTGTATTTTTGGAACAGAGATAGCATCTAATGCACCCTCTAAAGCCACAATTAAAATATCATTAAACAATCTAGACGAACTTTTCATGATATAATCTCCTAGTACTACCTCGCAAATATTAGCCATATTATTTACGATAAAGATAAAAAACAATGTGCTCCCATGGCAAGAAGCTTGCTTAAAATGCTTTTTTCTCCCGGACCAAGATATTCTTTTACCCATGCACTTGGGTATATCACCTTAAGCGTGCTTATCTTTGTTCCCACAGCACGTTGGCTATTGTTCCCTGACGTTTCTTGCATATCAGAAGGGAAACCTGTTCCAATAAAGAATATCTTTCTTATGCCGATGTCGCAAAACAAACTTCAAGGGACAATATTCTCCGAACTACTTGAGCTTTACGCAGACAGCCCCTCGTACTTAAACCAGTTTTCTACCAAACAAGCAGAAATTCTACTAGAGAAGCAAAAAGTATTCTCCCATATTGCCATAAAAAAAGTTCCTGATAATAAAGGCATTGTCATCTCTTATGCTTTACATACTCCGATTGCGTATTTAGCGAATAAAACAAATACCTTGATCGACCAGTCTGGGAATTTTTTCCCATGCCAACCTTTCTTTAGACCTTTAAAACTCCCTAGAATCTTCTTTGCTAAACAAGATCTAGAATATCCTGTTTTGCCAAGCTGGAAAATGGATATCATTAGCATTCTTTTGAGAGAACTAATGAATGATGTCCCAACATCTATTGATGTTTCCTCTACAGACAACTATCCCGGAGAAGTAGTGATCACCTTACATTCTGGTACACTTCTACGTTTGAGGCGTAATTCTCTAGAAAAAGCGATCAAATGTTACCATATCGCACGTGAACGTCAATTAATTAAGCAGGACAAGCAATATTTAGTTGATCTACGATTCCCTAACTATCTTTTAGTAAAAGAACTATGACTAAACAATCCAATCGCACATCTTGTTTCTCCTTATATGTCTCTGACATAAAAAACACTAATTAAATAGTACAAATATATACTTTTCAAACACGTCCTAATTTCATTCCTTCTTTGATGTAATCCTCAACTAGTTTTACAAGAGTAGAACTAAAAATACCAACCCAGAAAATCTATATAAGACTTTAATTCCTATAGAGTTATATGGATCGAGAAAACCATAGCTCCTCATTATATAAATAAGATATTTTCACTAGTTGACTTAAAAACCGCCCCAGAAATACCTGAGAGACAAAAAAAGATTGACGTTATTTTTAAAATTGGTATAATATTTTTTGGGACTTGGAAGGAATAGGAATGGATTTCTTCTTTTTCCACACCTTAATTTAATTTGGATTTTATGGAAGAGTTTGTAGCATATATCGTTAAGAATTTAGTTGCCGATCCTGAAGCTGTGGAAATTCGTTCTATTGAGGATGAGGCAAATGAATCTATAAAGTTAGAGATCCGTGTGGCTCCTGATGACATTGGGAAAATCATAGGAAGACGAGGCAACACTATACATGCTCTAAGAACTATTCTTAGACGGGTGTGCGCTCGATTAAAAAAGAAAATACAGATTGATTTGATTCAACCTGAAACAAGTGAAGATACTGTAAATAGTATTGCTAGTGACTTTTGTTCTAATTCCGATTCTAAATCAGATATCTCTTATTCGAGTTGCTGTGTAGAAGCCACTTGTTGTACACCTACTGAAGATGTCGACATCTATTCTGAGAATGAATCGGTTTGCGACTGTAACCACGACCACCCTTCTGCGTAGTCTTTCTTTCTTTTCTTATCTAGATGTATTTCATGAAAGGTGCTTTAAAGCTAAGAACTCTTTATGAGTTTTTAGCTTTTCTTTATTAGAGGATCTATACAACATAATTTTGTTAATCTAGATTTACGATTATTAAACTGATACATTGCTTCGATGATCATATGATGCGCTATTTCTGCAATAGTCCATCCATTACGAGTAAAAGAAGCAAGAAACGGACTACACCTCGTCATCCCTGGAATAGGATTAATTTCAGATAACCAAAACATTCCTTCTTCATCTAGGAAAAAATCAATCCGACTTGACCCTTGGCCTTTAATAGCTTGGAAAGCTATTCTAGCTAGGTTCTTTACGCGATTCTTCTGTTCCAGAGATAAATCTATATCAAATATTATCTCAGCACTAGCATGCCCATCAAAGCCATATTTTTCCTTGTAACTAATAAACCCTGATTCCCCACGTCTTTCATGAGGATCAGCTATGTAATAACTACCAGAACTATCTCCTAAGCACGAGACTTCGATTTCTCGGGATCCCAAACGATGTTCTTCAACAAAAACATCCGTATCATAAAGAAAGGCTTCTGTTACTTTTTCGTATAGCTCCTCTTCACTATTTACTTGATACACTCCTATGCTTGACCCGAGGTGTGCAGATTTAACAAACATAGGAAAAGAGAAGTCTTCCAGGATCCTATAAACACATACTTTAGGATTATGCTGCCACATATGTAATGATATTGGATGATAAGGCACCACAGGAACCCCTGAGGAAGAGACTAATTGCTTAGTGATAACTTTATTCATAGCCACTGCTGCTGACAAGACAGATGGGCCAGTATAAGGTTTACCAATAATCTCTAAAAAACCTTGCATAGCTCCATCTTCACCGAATGGTCCATGCAAAACTGGAATAATACAATCCATCTCGTTTAAAGAGGATACTATTTCAGAAGATAGCACATGACTTCCCTGGTCCGCATAATTCGCCTCAGGAAAGATTGCACTAACCTTTGTCCACAATCCCTGACGACTTATAAGAAAGTAGTGTACATCGTACCAATCTTTTGGAAGTTGCTCAGAAAAATACTTAGCAGACAATACGGATATATCGTGTTCACAAGATTCTCCACCATAAATGATGCCCAAAGACAATTTTTTAGGTTCAAAGTATTCTAGGGCAGTACCTATAGCATAAATACTTCCGGCACCCAAAGAAATACAAACATCATGTAAACGAATATTTAAACGCAAGTAGTCAACAAGCTCATCATAAGGGACATAGACACAGTTAACATGAGAATGATTTATAATCTGATTAGCTAACTCTTCCTCTGATAAAGAATGTATACGAGCCTCTCCAGCACTATAAATATCCGTGAGAATAACCTGATCTGCATTCAAGAACGCTTTTGGGAATGAATCCAAGCAATCTTTTAATCTAGAAAATCTATGTGGTTGGCAAATAGCTATCAACCTACGCATACCGATAGCCTCTCGCACAGCTCTCAGAGTACACACAATTTCAGAAGGATGATGTGCGTAATCTTCTAGGAACAAAAATTTATCAGAAATGTTTCTACGTTCTAAACGTCTTTGAACTCCTGAAAAATTCTCCAATGCACTACGTATACTATCCTCTTTAATACCAAAAAGAAGAGCTATGCCAATTGCTGCAGCAGCATTAGCAATATTATGTGTCCCAATAAGATTCAAAGTAATGTCAGTATACTTTCTCCCTAAGAATGAAATAGAAAACACAGATTGCCAACCTACCTGTTTATGGGAGAAAATGTGTAAGGCACATTCAGGAGAAAAACCATACGAAGTCCCGTGAATTTTTCCCTTCAAATGTGGGCAATCTCCATTATAGAAGCAGTATTTCATGTCGAAAACTTTACGAGAAAAATCCTGTAAAGCTTTTAGCAACTCTTCACGACATCCATGATAATTCTGTAAATGTTCGTCATCAAGATTAGTAAGAATTACGGCATACGGAGTATAGTGATATAATGATCCATCACTTTCATCCGCTTCTGCTATAAAATAATCAGAGGATCCAGAATAACCATTCAAAGATTCAGAATTTAGCCCCCCAATTGCATAGGATGGATCTCGGTTATCTGCACGAAATATAGCTGCAATTAAAGAAGAAACTGTTGTTTTTCCATGACTACCAGATACGAGAATACTGGTAGATTCTTGGATCAGTTCTGAGAGTAATTCAGCCCTATGGATAATTTTTAGTGATTTATTTAGAGCTGTTTGATACTCAATGTTATCCTTTGTGATCCCAGAGCCATATACAACGATACCAGAATCAGGGATGTGTTTAGCACTATGCCCTAAAAAACATAGAACACCCTTTTCTCTAAGTTTTTGGATTGTCTTTCCCTCAGCTAAATCACTGCCCGTTACATGATAACCTCGATCCACTAAAATATGAGCCAACGCACTCATACCTATCCCCCCAATACCAATGAAATGATAGTGCGAACTTTGACTCATATATTGACCTATAAACATTCACAAATGAATTGGTAAAAAGACTTAGCTACCTTTTTCTTGTTGTATATCTGAAGCGCCTGTCGCCTATTCTGTATAGTCTGTGAATCTAGAGCAAGTAAAACATTCGTAGCCAAAGACTCTTTACTCAACTGCTTCTGAAGTAACATTGATCCTGCGCCAAGAGTGTAAGCTAAAAATTTCGCATTTTCTTCTTGATGACCATAAGCTCCGGGATATGGTACCAATACGGAGGGAACTTGTGCCCATAAAATCTCATCTAAAATAGTGGCGCCTGCACGACTAATAACCAAATCTGAGGATTGTAAGACGCTAAGCATATCACCTTCAAAATTTTTCACATAAGCCGGTATACCTAAACGATCATATAACAATTGAATAGGTTCTGTAGGATTCTTCATTCCTGTAATATGATAAACACACAAATTACCATACTGTTTACTCACAGTTGCAAGAGCAGGAGGCACTATAGTATTCAATACTTTGGCTCCTTGAGATCCACCTACTACACAAATTTTCGGAGAAAGTTGAGAAAAATCTTTAACAAAACAATTCACTTGCGCGTATTTCCTTCTTGGTAAGCTTACTTCTTCAGCACGACAAGGAAAATGCTCAGAAGCTGCTCTAAAAGACAATCCTACCCCCCTAGCAAATCGAGAAAACAACTTATTGACTTTGCCTGGGATAAGATTTTGCTCATGCAAAAATATAGGAATCTTATTTCTCAATGCAGCTAATAATACAGGAAGAGAATGATAACTCCCAAAGCCGATAGTAATGTCTGGTTGATAATTGACAAATTCTCTGCAAGCCTTACGGTAACCCGATAATAGACTCGCTATCTGAGAAATACTTCTTATAGGATGTGAGAGCACCGGCAACCCTGAAGGAATTTCTTTATGAGGAATAGAAGAATTTTGGCTAAGGTTGGGGTGTCTTTCCAATCCCTTCCCCAAAAGTAAAATCTCAACACCTTCTTCAATAAACATCTCACTTGTTGCAAGAGCGGGGATTATATGGCCTCCTGTCCCCCCAACTGCTAAAATTACTCTTTTGATTTTTCCCATCACATACCTTCAACAGCAATGCCACACCACACATATTAGCAATTAAGGAAGAGCCCCCTTGACTAAAAAATGGTAAGTTAACTCCCTTGCTAGGGAGAAGTCCAGAGACAACACCTAGATTCATGAAAGCCTGCATACCGATAATTACGGTAACCGCGATAGCTAAGGAAGCGCCCTCAAGAGTCGATGCCTGCATGGCAATGGCATAACCACCATAAACAAAACACATGTATAGAAGTATCAAAAACAACATACCAAGAAAGCCAAACTCTTCCGCATATATTGCAGCAATATAGTCATTTTGGGCTTCTGGAAGGTACGTTAGTTTTTGTAAGCTAGCTCCTGGCCCTTTGCCAAATAATCCACCAGATCCAGCAGCAATTTTTGCCTGATAGGGCTGGTGTCCTCGCCCCTTAATATCCAGTTCGGGGTGCAAATATACATTTAATCTTTGCCGTACATACGGCATCCGATAAGCAAGAGCTCCTCCAATAACAATGACACACATTAGGGGAACTAACCAATAGCGCAAACGCACTGAAGTCATGATGAATACAGGAATTAGAGAAAATGAAATCACAGCGGCAGATCCATTATCTGGTTCTATAGCTATCAGAAAAATTGGGATAAATAGCAGGACAACAAATTTAAAAAACTTTTTAAAATCTTCTCCACACGAAGAAAAAACAAGGCGCTCTATCGCGACACAAGGGACGAGGTATTTAACAAACTCAGAAGGTTGTAAAGTTAATTGGCCTACTCCAAGCCAACGCTTTGCTCCATTGCGACATACACCTATTCCTGGGACAAGGACAAGAGCGAGCACGATACTTGCAACTAAGAGTAATGTAGGGCTCATTTTTAGGAAATCCCGCCATCCAGTCATATAAACTAGACTAGAAATCCCTAAACCTAAAATTAGATAAGTTGCTTGGCGAATTAATGCTTTATGAGTACTACAAGGGAGAGATCTGTCCAACACCTCAGCAGAAGAAGTACCAAACACCATGATCAGGCCCAAACAAAAAATACCCGCCAAACAAGAAACTACAAACCATTTCATAAATACACAGAGCAAAAAATCAGCGTATTCTTAATCGGTCTCCTGCGCGTAATTTACGAGCTTTCTGTTCATCTAGATCATTCATTTTTAATAGTTCCTCTAGACGGATATGGTGGCGCAAGGCAATTGTCCAAGGGCTATCTCCATCCTGAACAATGTAATAATCCTCGGGATCTACTACCTTTGCTTGTGGGTTCTTAGGAGATGCTACTTTATCAGAAACAGGGACCTTAATAACTTGACCTATTTTCAACTGAGTAGAGGACAAGTCGTTAATTTGCATCAGCGTAGCTACGGTTGTTTGATTTGCTCTAGCAATGCGTTCTAAAAAATCTCCCTTTTTAACAACAATAGTTGTATAGCTTGGATGAACAGACTCACGCTCTTTAGTAGAATCAGAGACCTCTGGGTTAGCAGGGGTTAGATGAGCTACAGTTGGGGATTTAACTGGTGCAGCTGCTTGAGGAGCAACAGAAATTGGCACAGGGTTAACAACAACAGGTTTACTTTCTGTGAACTGAGCAGCCAATTCTTCCTTAACAATACGCTGAGGGCCGGCTTCAACCACTACCTCAGAACTTTTCTCCACTACTTTTTCCAACTGTGGCGCAATTTCAACAACTTTGCTAGGCACTACCCCAAGAGGAATATCGACATTCTTGCTATCAGCATGTTTAGCTGTAGTAAACAAAACTAATAACAAAACAGCGTTAACAACAGCTGCAATTATAATCGTATCTCTACGGTTCATATATTTAGTGCCTCCAAATTACCAACCAATTGTTTAAAACGGTTGCCCCTCTCTTCAAAACTACGAAATTGATCAAAACTCGCACAACCTGGCGAGAGTAAAATGGTGTCTCCAGATTGTGCTACGCTTTCAGCCACATTCACTGCCTCTTCTAAGGAGACGGCCTGAGTTACAGGCAAAGCAGAAGATAAAGCCGACGTGATCTCCTCACGACACTCTCCCATAGCAACGATATGCTTAGTAGTATGGGCCAGTTCAGGGAGCAATGATTTAAAGTCGCCACCCTTGTTTCTTCCTCCCAAAATTACTATGATATTGGGACCAACAGAAACCAGCGCCCTGGCTACAGAGCAAATAGTCGTAGCCTTACTATCATTGATATAACGGATGCGATTTTTTTCCCCCAGACATTCTATCCTATGAGGAGGCTTCTTAAAAGTCTGGACTGCCAGCATCCATAATTCTGGAGTAATATCAAACAAGCCACAAGCAAGAGCATAGGCCGCATAATAATTGCTTTTATCATGCAAGTATATTGGTTTTAATGCACTCCCTTTGTCTAAAATACCTAGCTTTTCTGCACTATAATCCCAATAAGATCTTCCGCAGCCAGTTCCCTCCCCTGACCACAATTCGTTAGGATATTTCAAGCAATGCTTGATACACAACTTGGCTTCTGCATATTCGGTAAAGGTTCCGTGATAATCGAGGTGATTAGCGGAAATATTCAAGATAACTCCTCCAGATAACACAGGGTACGAGATTTCTTGATGATCTAATTGAAAAGAGCTAATTTCCACAATTCTAACTCCTCGGCAATTTATGTTCTCCAATATGGGTATACCAATATTTCCCATAGGGAAAGCCGATATATTGGCTGTCTTTAATAAATGCACTAAAAATAAAACTGTAGAAGTTTTACCATTTGATCCAGTAATTCCTAAAGAAGGGTATTCTTGGAACTCTCTCGTCTGAATCGCAAGTTGTATGTCAGTAACTACGGGAATATTTCTAGATTTAGCCTCTATAACCCATGGGTGTGAATATTTTATCCCAGGAGATCTTACAACAAGATCTGCACCCAAAGGAAAATCTAAATAATCCTCTAGGCATATTTCATGAAAATACTCGCAAGCATTAAGAGCATCTATGGATCGATCTACCCCTATAACATAATCCCCGCGTTGACGTAGAAACTTAGCAGAAGATCTTCCTGAGATCCCTGCACCTAACACAATAACACACCGCTTAGTCATATTGGTTATCCTAATAAGGATGAGATGATGCCAAGAGTAGTAAAAATTGAAGCCGCAATCCAGAAACGCACAACGATTTTTGTTTCCGGTATGCCTTGATATTCATAATGATGATGTAATGGAGCGCATAGAAAAACACGTTTATGACGGAATTTACAACTCAAAACTTGCAAAATAACAGACCCTGCTTCTGCAACAAAGACCATGCCAAAAATTGGTAGAATAAGCTCCGCACGTAACATAACGGCACAACTTCCCAAAACTCCTCCCAATAATAATGAGCCAGTATCTCCCATAAAGATCTGTGCTGGGGAAGCATTATACCAAAGGAATGCGAGACAAGACCCTATTAATACTGACAGGATTAATAGGACATCACAAGCTATTAAAGTATTTCCTTTCAGCAAACCGATAACTAAACAACCCAACCCAGCCATTGCTACAGTCCCAGAAGCCAAACCATCTAAACCATCCGTAAGATTTACAGAATTGCAGGTACCTACTATTGCTAATATAGCTAAAGAGAAACAAATAACCTTCCCCAATACCAAACCTTTTAAACATACTTCTCCTAAGAAAGGAATTTTTAGATGATAAAAGACTTCCGGACCGTATATGTAATAGATGCTAACTACCGTAATTATCGCGATAACCAACTGCGCAAATAATTTGGTGCGTGCACTAATACCATGTCCTGTTTTTGCTCGGTTTTTTATACTATCATCATACCAACCTAAGCTAGACCAACTCAAAAAAAGAAAAATAAACAACCAAGTAGATGCTCTGTTCAAAGGCAAGCAGCAAGTAGCAAATAACAAAAATAGGATGAGAAATAACCAACCGCCTCCCGTAGGGATTTGCGCTTTATCTTTATGCAACAACAAAAGTTTTTCGCAATGATCCTTATGTACCTGATCATAGTAGGATTTATGTCTCAATAATGAGATCACCGGTTTACCTAGGATTAATCCGAGGAGAAAAGATGCTAGAAAAACACAGATCAATGAAAACGGGTAATAATGAAAAAGTAAAGAGTACATGCACAACTATAAATATTAAAAACAACCTAGCAAGGACTCTAAAGCTAAAGATCGTGATCCTTTCAACAATACAATATCCCCTTGCTGCGCGACACCTTTTAAGGCTTCTTCTATGGCTTGTGCGGAAGGATAAAAGGACACCTTACAAAGACTCGTGGACAACATATGTTGGACTGGCAGCCAATTTTCGCCAATGAAAAAGACTGTGTGCGCCTTAGATAAAGCTTTCATAGCTACAACTGTATGACCTTCACGCGAATACGCGCCCAATTCCGCCATATGGCCCAAAATTAAAATCACCTTCCCTCCTACTTCAGGACTCGGCAAAGCATCTAAAGCAGCAAGCATAGCTTCTGGACAAGCATTATAAGCATCGTTAATTATCCTAACACCATTACGCATACTTTCTTCAAACCTCATAGGCGGCAATTGTAAATTAGAACATGCATGCACTAGGCGATCTAACGGGGTGCTAAGGACCCAAGCAAGAGAAAAAGCTATCAGAAAATTACTGTATGCAGGTCGATAAGGGAATTGTATAGGGAGTTCTATAACGCCCTCAGGAGTGCTTATAAACACATTATTGGAAGTAATAGCATGATAATAGAAATCAGCGGTCTCATCACAAAATGAAAAACAAAATCTCTCTGAGCACGGAGACTTCTCTACGAAATAAGGATACCACGGGGAATCTTTAGGCAAGATTTGGACTTGACTATTACACAAAATCTTAGATTTTTCTTCAGCTATCCCTTGTAAGCCACTATTTGGGAAATAGGCAGCATGTTGATCGGTGATATGAGTAATTACAGAAATATCAGGCTCTACTACGGTCAGTAAGTCCTCCATATTACCAGGTTCTGAAACTCCCATTTCCAAGATGACAAAGTCCTCATCACCATCTGCCATAAGAAGACTTAACGGGACAGTTAACTGAGAGTTATAACTTTTAGGACTAGCATGTACTTTGTAAGATGTGGATAAAAGAGTCTTTAGAAATTCTTTTGTTGTAGTTTTCCCTACAGACCCTGTAATACCTATTAAGCTACCCTGCATTAAGTGGCTTTGACTTTGGCCTGCCTCTCTTAAAACTGCTTTAGGACTTGGGACATACACTAATTCTAAACCAAAATCGCTTCCTTTGTAATCTGAGGAAACAATAGCAGCAACAGCTCCTGATTTAGCAGCTTGCTCCAAGTAATAATGGCCGTCCGTATGTCCTCCCTCAAGGGCGAAAAACAAATCCCCCGGAACAACGTGCCTACTGTCTATAGCAAACCCTGAAATTTTTTTTCCGGACCTGCGGCATTTGACATCGGATAGCATTAGTGCTACCCACTCCTCTAGCAAAATAGGGCGCATAATTTGCCTATGATCTCCTGCAACAAACCTAAGCCCACCAACGACAAACTCCCTGATCGTATCAAATTATGACCAGATTACAAAGATGCGCTACCTTGGGGATTCTACTAATAAATAATTTGTTGTGGAAACAATTTTATCATGACGATAAAGAATCGCATGACACGTCCTATCGAGAATGTAAGAATCGATTTATAAACGGGTTTCTTAACTCGCATTGGTAATTAGAATGATTTCCTGTTTCTCAGAAAATCCTATTTTGCTTAGACTAGTTCCTTTGGTGGCATAGCCAAGCGGTAAGGCCGAGGCCTGCAAAGCCTTTATCCCCGGTTCGATTCCGGGTGCCACCTGTCTTTTTCTTTAGGTTATTGTGAACTAAATCATGACTTGGTAGTGTGTCGATATGTGTCTGCATTACTTAGGGGTTCGCTGTGCTAGATAAGGAAACAGGAAATGCTAAGGCAAGAATTTTCCTTGGCATAGAAAAAGTGTTTCATTCTATCAAAAGTTTTTACGGCCCCAGTCCCTCCTTTTCACCGTCTTCTTCCTATGCAGATCACCAGACCTATACTATTGTTTCTTCACTATCTTTGCCCGACCCGTATGAAAATATAGGGTTGGATTTTATTAAATCTCTAACCAGCAAAGTATATAATAAATACTTAGATGGCACGACAACGGCGTTATTCTTTCTTTACTATTTTCTCAAAGAAGGACTTGCTGTTGTTGATGAGGGAACTTCATGTTATAAACTCACTTTATCACTGCGAGAAGCAGAAAAAATTTTCTTAAGGAACCTATTGAAATATACTTTACCAGTCAAAGATGTTTCTAAAATCAAAGGGCTTATACTTTCTGCAATATCTAATAACAGGATTTCTGACCATATTTGTTCTGCGCTATTCTATGCGGGTATCGAAGGACTTATCTGGCTATCGGAATCCGAAGAATCAGAGATAATGGTATATCCAGGGTTGAAAATTGAAATCGGAGCCGCTTCGTTATACAGAGGAACACAAACAGAAAAATTCACGCGTATTCGGAAACCAAAAATATTTGTTACCGATAAGAGAATCACCACGGTATTACAATTTTTACCTCTCCTAAAACAAATCTCAGAACGCGATGAACATTTAGTAATATTTTGTTATGATATAGACAAAGACGCCCTAGCTACCCTCACCATTAATTGCCTTGAAGGTCTGTTAAGAGTAACTGTTATTAAGTTAATCGATAATCCCGATTTAGATGAGTTTCTTTTTGAAGACATTGCAATATCCACCGGAACTAGCATTTACTCTCAAGGATTTTCACCATCTTCTGTTTCTATACACTATTCTTCGTTGGGGAATTGTGAGTATATAGAGATATCCTCAGAAGAAATAGTTATTATTGATGGGCACCATCTTCCAGAAGTTCTAGAACTAAAAATCCGACAATTAGAACAGTCTGAAGATATAGCAAATACAAAATCTCTGAACAAAAAAAGAAAAACTCGGTTACAAGGTTTAATAGCGATAATCCCTATAAAAAAAGAAGAGAGAAAGGCATACACACTAGCTCTACGAACCTTGTATTCCAGCTTACGTCATGGCTATATCCCTGGAGGAGGAGCAGGCCTATTCTATGCTGCTTTAGATATCCAAGAAGATCTGGCTATAACTAGAGAAGAAAAAGCGGCGTTACAAATTATAAAAACGGCGTGCCAAGCCCCTATTAGCCAACTTGCCTATAACTTAGGCTTAGAGGGAACTATGGTGACTGATAAACTACGAAATATTGCTACACCTAGTTTAGGCTTGAATATTGTTTCTAGACAAATTGAAGATTTAATTGCTTCTCATATACTGGATCCTTTAGAGAAAATGCAGGACATTTTTTCTTTTTCTTTAGATACGGCAATCCAAATCTTATCTTCCAATGTTGTTATTTATAAAGAAAACAAAATTGAGGACGAGTTTCAAGGTTCTTAGTCCAAGCAAAACAAATATGCTCACGAACATGAAGTAGATGATACCACCAGAGCACATACTTTCTCATATACCTTGAAAATCGCTGTTACTTATTAGAGTTTATTATTTATGATACAGGGTGTCTGGCATTAGGTATTCGTATGCTTAATAAACTTAAGGAAGCACATCGTGTTATTCATATTTCCGATGTTCACTTTCATGTTTTTCCAAAAAATCCCCTAACATGTTTTAACAAACGATTTAAAGGATTACTAAGGAAGATATGTGGTGGAGTGCCCTTCCAGGCAAGATCTATAGGAGACCGTTTCCCAAAACTAGCACAAAATCTACAGGCTGACAGTATCTGTGTCACTGGCGATTTTTCTCTCACCGCTTTACCTAAAGAATTTGTTTTAGCTAAACGTTTTGTCTACAATCTTTCTCAGCACGCAAATACATATGTATTGCCTGGGAATCACGATGTCTACACACCAAGATCACTAAAAACAAAAGCTTTCTACCATTATTTCCCTAATAAACAACTTGCAACTGAAGGCATTTCTTTTAACAAGCTTGCTCCCCACTGGTGGCTTGTTCTTTTGGATTGTTCGCATCTAAATGGTTGGCTTTCTGCGAACGGAATTATTAGATCAGCACAAGTATCATCCTTGGAAAACTTTATTCTAAGTCTTCCTCATCACGAGAACGTTATTATCGCCAATCATTATCCATTGTTACCAACACAAAACCCATCTCATGATCTAATTAATCATGATTTGTTGCAGAAAACTCTAAAGAAATACAGTAATGTGCGGTTGTATTTACACGGCCATGATCATCAAGCTGCTATTTATACGTGTAAAGATCACGCACCTAACCTCATCTTAAACAGCGGGTCTATCTCTTTACCTTCGAATGCACGCTTCCATGTGATCGATCTCTATACACAGGAGTGCAGAGTATACACAGTAGCACTTAAAAACTTGCTAATGACGGAGGAGCCTCTAGAAATCTCTATTGAGGGAATAGTCGAATTGTAGTTCAAAAATAGAAATAGTACAGGGAGAGACGCTATACGCCCCTCTCTATTATTCTTTTCGCAACTTCCAGAAAAACCTCTGGTGTATCAAGAGAGTTTACATCAACCTGAGAACATGACGTTACTTCTGGCATAGCCAAAAGCTCCTCCAGCCAAAGATCGCGCTTTCTCTGTTCGCTTTGCGCTAACGCTTTATCTCGTAATTTCTTAAGCAACTCAGCTTCCTGAGAGAGTTGTTCTACTAACTTATCTTGCATACCACGCAACTTAAGAGAAAAGTATATTTTTACACAATAAAACTTCAAAAAACTTTAGCCAGCTACTTACTAACTCGGGACTCATAGCTCCCAGTACGAGTATCAACTTTAACCAACTCCCCTTCATCTATGAAAATAGGGACCATAATTTTTGCACCTGTATTTGTTACCGCAGGCTTCAAAACCCTACCTGATGCCGTATCACCACGTACACCTGGAGCTGTTTCAGCAATCTTTAGTTCCATGAAAATAGGAGGCTCTACAGCAATGACCTCTCCGTTGTACAAAACTAAAGTATATATAGTATCTTCGAGCAACCAGTGACGAATATTTTCTATTTTTTCCCAAAAGATTAGTTCTTGTTCGAAAGTCTCGTCATCCATAAATGTCGCACCTTCTTGATCCGTATAAAGAAGGCGCATTTGCTGCTCACGCACATCAGCAGTCTCTACAGACTCTCCAGACTTAAAGGTTTTTTCAATAACACGTCCTGTAAGAAAATTTTTAACCTTTATTCGGTTAAATGCCTGACCTTTCCCTGGTTTGACGAAATCATTTTGTAAAATCAAATAAGGTTGACCATCTATCTCTATTCTTAATCCTACACGAAATTCACTAGTACTTACACGAACCATAGCGCAACTTATCCTTAATTTTCTCTAGTTTATGTTATCCAAGTACTATTAGCTTTGTCCAGAAGAATGTCCCTATAGAAACTTATGCCAACCTAGAAATTTTTTATTTGAAATTCCTTTCTCTTCCTATTAAAAGCAAGTAGCACAACACAGAAGATATCAAAAGGAGAGAGTGAAGTGATTTCAAAGGAAACACGAAATATAGATGAAAAGCAGATTGCTCAAGATATGTTAGAACGCTATTCGGGGTCTCGTGTCGAAGAATTCTGTTCCTACTTATTATTAACCAACTTTGCTTACTACGTTGAAACGTTTGCCAAGCTTTATCAAGTCTCTATATCTCAAGGGTCTATGTTTTTAGCTGCACACGCACCACAAATTAATACATCCATTGTAGATTTTAAATTAGGCTCTCCTGGAGCAGCCCTCATCGTAGATTTATGCTCCTTTGTTCCCTGCATAAAAGCAGGAATTATGTTAGGAATGTGTGGTGGGCTACGTTCTCACTATGAAGTTGGCGACTACTTTGTCCCAGTCGCGAGTATTAGAGGAGAAGGCACATCAAATGCCTATTTTCCTCCTGAGGTCCCTGCTTTAGGGAATTTTGTAGTACAAAAAACTATTTCTGATGTCTTAGAAAATGCAAAAAAAAATTACCATATAGGTATTTCACATACCACTAATATACGATTTTGGGAATTCAATACCGAGTTTCGCAAACGTTTATACACCAACAAGGCACAGAGTGCAGAAATGGAATGTGCGACACTATTTGCAGCAGGATACAGAAGAAATCTACCAATGGGCGCATTACTTGTGATCTCTGATCTTCCCTTGAGAAAAGAGGGAATAAAAACAAAAGAAAGCGGCTCTTTCGTACTCAAAACTTATACTAAAGACCATATTGAAACAGGAGTTGAAGTCATCTCTAAGCTAGATACCGTTTTGAAAAAACGTGTGTCACAAATACAAGAAAAAGGCCTCCCTCATATGGAAATTGGAGAGGCGGATGATACAATGGCCAAAGATTCAGAACCTTCTGACACGGATTATTAAGATAAAATCCTTTGCAAAACATGGTCTGGGGTAAACCCGCAGATTTCGGAAACATCGCTAGCAGCCCCAGAATATCCAAATCTATCCATGGCAATAGCAAGACCCTGAGTACCAATATATTTATACCAACCCAATGCTGAACCTGCTTCGATAGAGACTCGCCGCCCAAGATCCCCTCCTACAATGCTTTCCTTATACTCAGAGTCTTGCAACTCAAATAATTCCCAAGATGGGAAAGACACTACGCGGACACTTTTATCTAAGTAAACTAATTCTTTAGCCACCTGTAAAGCAAGATGCACCTCTGATCCAGTTGCAAATAAAGTATAATCTATCTTCTCTCGAGCTTCTTTTAAAATTATATATGCCCCGCGACCAACACCATCTACATAAGCACGGCTAGTTTGTGCTAGTGTAGGAAGACTTTGACGAGATAAAATCAACGCCGTAGGCCCAGAATAAGACAAGGCAGCTTGCCAAGCCCCCTTAACTTCATTTGCATCAGCAGGCCGGATTACATGCAGTCCTGGAATTGCTCTTAGAGACATGATCTGCTCTATAGGTTGGTGAGTCGGTCCATCTTCACCAACAAAAATAGAATCGTGGGTAAACTGGTAGATTACACGCAGATGGGACATCGCAGCTAACCGAATAGAATTTCTGAGATAATCAGAAAACACCAGAAAGGTTCCGCCAAACGGACGAAAGATCTGAGAATAGGCTAAGCCATTCATAATCGTGCCCATACCGAATTCCCTGATTCCATATTTGATATTTTTACCTAGAAAGTTATCACAACCTATCACACTACCATCAGCTATCCATGTTCCATCGGAACTAGATAAATCAGCCGATCCTCCTATGAGAGAAGGCAAGTTGTGAGATAAAATTTGGATTACCTTATTAGAAGCAGCACGGCCTGCAATCATTTCAGGCATTTCAATACTACCCAATATTCTTTCTAAATCCTGAGAAGATGGAGAAGCTTTTAAAGCAAGGTATTCTTGATACAATTCTGGGAATTGCTTTGTCCAAACACGAAAGTCATCTTGCCACGCTTCTTGCAGTTTACGATCTTCTTGTAATTTATGAGAAAAAAACGCCTTAACAGCAGAAGAAACAAAAAACTTCTCCTCAGGTAAATGCCAAAAACGTTTGGTCTGTTCTACCCCACTCTCGCCTAGGGGAGATCCATGTGCTTTATGAGTACCCTCCTTAGGAGATCCTCGACCTATAACAGTGTGAGCTATAACTAAAGCAGGACGCTTTTGCTCGTGTTTTAATTTAGAAAATACCTCATGCATCATCAAGAAGTCGTACCCATCAGTCTCATAGACTTCCCATCCATAAGATTGAAATCGCTTGGCTACATCATCTACTGAAACTTCGCCTAAAAAACCGTCTAAAACAATGTTATTGTAGTCATATATAACGACTAGATTGTCGAGGCCTAAAGAACCTGCAAAACTGCAGACCTCATGACTAACCCCCTCCATCATACAGCCATCGCCAGCTAAGCAGTAGACTTTGCTACTAAAAATCTCATGCTCGGGACGATTAAACCTTGCTTGTAATATCTTGGAAGACAATGCCATACCCACAGCATTACCTAAACCTTGCCCGAGAGGCCCTGTAGTTGCCTCAACTCCTTCTGTTTCGCCAAATTCTGGATGACCAGGTGTTCGAGAGTGTAACTGACGAAACTGTTGAAGATCTTCTAAAGAAACATCGTAACCAGACAAGTGCAAGCAAGCGTATAGAAGAGCTGAACCATGACCTGCCGATAAAACAAAACGGTCTCTATTGACCCACTCAGGATCTCTTGGATTATGACGAAGCACATAACCATACAGATAAGCAGCTAACTCCGCACACCCCAGAGGAAGGCCTGGATGTCCAGAAGCCGCTTCCTGAATCATTTCGATGCTCAATTGTTTTATCGTTCCAGAGATTTTTTCTAAGGTATCAATATCGAGAGCTTTATGTCCCATTCTTTAAACCTAAACGACATTTCTTAAGTGAATAAAGCAGAAAGCATAGGATATACTTATGCAAAAAGCAAGCAATCTTCAAATAATCTGTGTCATAGAATCTTTGTAAGACTTTTATCTTAAAACGGTATAAATTAGGAGCGCATTGGAGACTAAAATATAGATCTTCTCTATAATTATCTTCAGTTTCAATGCTTCGTTTGCCAAATCACAGAGTCTTCTCGTATGTTAAGTAATACATTGCGTTCTAATTTTTTAAGATTTTATGCCAACAGAGATCATACCGTAGTCCCGTCCTCTCCCGTTTTCCCTCATAATGACCCTTCCATCCTCTTCACAAATGCCGGGATGAATCAGTTCAAAAATATCTTTTTGAACAAAGAAACTGTTAGCTACTCACGTGCCACGACTTCACAAAAATGTATTCGTGCTGGGGGCAAACATAATGACCTAGAAAATGTTGGTCATACTTCCCGCCATTTAACGTTCTTCGAAATGCTAGGGAATTTCTCTTTTGGAGATTACTTTAAAAAAGAAGCTATAAAATTTGCCTGGGAGGCCTCTCTTTCCGTTTTCAATTTCGATCCAGAGTTTATTTACGCAACAGTACATGAACAGGATGAAGAAGCCTTTGCTCTTTGGGAGCAGTATTTACCCACCGAACGTATTTTTCGATTAAGCGACAAAGACAATTTCTGGAGTATGGCAGATACTGGCCCTTGTGGATATTGTTCTGAATTGTTATTTGACCGCGGCAAACAATTTGGTCCTGCCAACTCTCCTCTTGAAGACACACAAGGAGAACGTTTTCTTGAATATTGGAATCTCGTATTCATGGAGTTTAATCGCACTAGCGATGGCTCTCTCCTAGCCTTGCCTAATAAACACGTGGATACTGGTGCTGGGTTAGAGCGTCTGGTTTCTCTTATTTCAGGAACTAGCACTGTTTTCGAAGCCGATGTTTTACGAACCCTTATTGCGTCTACAGAACAACTTTCGAAAAAAAATATGACCCAAAAAATGAATCAAGTGCTCCTTTTCAAGTAATTGCTGATCATATCCGTTCTCTCTCATTTGCAATCGCAGATGGTCTTCTTCCTGGAAACACTGAACGCGGTTATGTTTTAAGAAAAATTTTGCGAAGATCCGTAAACTACGGAAGACGTTTAGGGTTCACACAACCATTCTTGGCGGAAATTGTACCTACGTTGGTTGACACTATGGGCGAAGCTTATCCTGAATTAAAGTCTGCACAATCTCAAATCCAAGAAGTTATTACCCTAGAAGAAGAAAGCTTTTTTAGAACTTTGCGACGTGGAGGAAATCTCCTACAACAAGTGCTCAAAAGCTCCTCCTCATCTTGTCAAATTTCTGGGGAAGATGCTTTCAAATTAAAAGATACTTATGGGCTCCCCATAGATGAAATTTCTCTCTTAGCTAAAGACTACGACTACACTGTGGACATGGCAACATTCTACAGATTAGAAGACGAGGCAAAAGAACGATCTAGAAATACTTCAGCAAAAAGTTATCAACCTTCAAATTCAATCTCTGACTCCATTATCATTGAAAGTGAATCGGAATTTATTGGTTACAACCAATTTTCTTGCGACACTTTTGTAGAAGCCATTATTCACAATGGCGAACAGCAGAATGAGCTATGCGAAGGGCAAGAGGGGTATCTAATTTTAACAACAACACCTTTCTATCCTGAAAAAGGAGGCCAAATAGGTGATAAAGGAGAAATTTTTTCTTCGGAAGGAAGTTTCTCAGTTATGAACACAACCAGCCCAAAAGTTGGTTTAATCGTGCACCAAGGCCTCGTAACATCAGGAAAATTAAAAAAAGCGTCTGCAGTAACTGCACAAATTGATCTTTCTCGACGTACAAAAATTGCCAATAATCATACTGGCTGCCATTTGCTACATAAAGCATTAGAATTAACTCTTGGCTCCCACATACGTCAAGCTGGTTCTTACGTTGATGATACAAAAATTCGTCTAGATTTCACTCATCCTCGAGCTATATCTAATGAAGATCTTCAAACTATTGAATTTTTAGTTAACGAAAAAATACGAGAGAATTCTCCTGTAAACACCAGGGAAGAGTTATATTGTGACATTATGAATTCTCCAGAAATTAAACAGTTCTTTGGTGATAAGTACAGTGACGTTGTCCGTGTTGTTTCTGCTGGCTTCTCACACGAACTTTGCGGAGGGACTCATGCATCAGCTACTGGGGATTTAGGTTACTTTCGCATAGTGAAAGAACAGGCTGTTTCAACCGGAATACGCCGTATAGAGGCTGCTACTGGAGAAGAGGCTCAAAAATTAGTAGCTGAAGAAAACGACACCTTGAATGCGGTAGCCGCCCTACTACAAACTCCTAAAGATCAAATTCTAAGCAAGCTAAAAAATCTTGTAGATGAAAG
The DNA here is from genome assembly GCF_000454725.1 of Chlamydia ibidis 10-1398/6. NCBI lineage: Bacteria > Pseudomonadati > Chlamydiota > Chlamydiia > Chlamydiales > Chlamydiaceae > Chlamydia > Chlamydia ibidis. The sequence goes on from NZ_APJW01000003.1 coordinate 226,985, forward strand.
AAAGAAACAAACAAAACTTATTAATGACCTAGAAAACAAATTAATTAACTCACATCTTAATAATCTAGTTAAACAATGTCAGAAGGTAAATGATATCTTTTATCTAGCGTATCATTTAGAAAAATCAGAAGCACATTATCTCCAACAATATGCCAACTGCATGCACGAAAAGATATCAAAACGATTGGTTTCTTTGTGGACTACGGAGAAAAGTGATAAGTACATAATCTTAGCTAGAATATCTAGTGATCTTAATGCAGAAGGATTACGTGCTCAAGATTTGCTAAAAACGCTGCTGACTCCCTATGGAGGACGTTGGGGAGGGAAGGATCTTGTAGCACAGGGAAGTGCGCCTACTCTACCTTCTATCGATGTCTTAAATCAAACTTTAGCACAATGGATTTTGACCCAGTTAGTTTAAATTTTAAATTCCCTATCGAAGTAACAGATTGTGCTCTGCCTTTCCTTATAGAGACAATCCGTTCGGGAGCTCGAGCATTTTTAGCTGCAAAAATTTTTCATGATCATCAGCGTTCAGTCGTGATGATCACCTCACCAGCTAGAATAGATGACCTTGTAGAGGACATTACGACATTCCTGAGATCATCTCCTTTAGAGTTCCCGTCATCTGAGATTGATCTTTCCCAGAATCTCGTTAATGTTGACGCTGTAGGGAAACGTGATAAGGTGCTTTATGATCTACAAAGTTATAGTTCTCAGCCGATATTCTGTGTGACCACATTAAAAGCATTACTAGAGAAAACTCGTTCTCCTAAAGCGACTGTTCAACAACATCTTGAACTTTCTGTGGGAGATACTCTTGACACAGAGACAATGATTTCTTTATGCAAAGATCTAGGATACCGTCATGAAGTATTAGCTATCGAAAAAGGAGATTTTGCTTATCGCGGAGGGATTGTAGATATTTTCCCCTTATCCTCTCAAGAACCATACCGTATAGAATTTTGGGGAGAGGAAATCGTATCCATTCGTTCATTTAATCCCTCCGACCAGCTATCAACAGGAAAGGTGAAAAAAATTACTGTTTCACCGACTTTACAAAACACTTCCGAACATAATTTTTCACATAGTTTATTAGACTACTTTGAACAACCTCCGATACTTATTTTCGATAATTTATCAGAATTGGAAGACATTTTTTCCCAAGTTTCTGGGACCCTGTCAGCTCTACCTCATCGCTTTTTCTCCATACAAGACCTATTGTCTCGAGCTTTGCACTCAGCAACCCTGTTCTTCGAAGACAAACTCTATCCAAACACAATACAAAAACCATCTTCAATAGTAGATATCGAGGCATTTAACCAGGTCATTCAGTGCTCTCGTCTATCTATTCCTTTTGTGTACCCCAATTCCGATATTAGTGAAGATGACAACCCGCTAGTTAGCTTTTTACACCGCTTACAAGAGTATAATCGATGCGAGTCGCCTATCAATCTAGCTCTGTACAGCACACAAAATAAAGCTCTACAAGAAGCTAGAACTCTAGTCAGCACCCTATCAAGCGAATCCTATGAAATCTCTGAAAATATAGGGAACTTATCTTCTAGCTTCGCTCTAATTGAATATGGGTTTTCTGCAATCTCTTTGGGAGAATTTGCTGATACTAAAATCTTACGTAGACAAAAACAGAGAAACTATTTTTCTATTACCACAGAAGAGGTTTTCGTCCCAATACCTGGGGAAACCGTTGTCCATTTACACAATGGAATAGGGAAATTTCTTGGCATAGAAAAAAAACCAAATCATCTTAACATCGAAACAGATTACTTAGTTATTGAGTATGCAGACAAAGCACGTTTGTACGTACCTTCCGATCAAGCGTACTTAATTTCTCGATATGTCGGCTCCTCTGATAAGGCTCCCGATTTACACAACTTAAATGGCTCTAAATGGAAACGTTCTAGAGATCTAGCTGAGAAATCGCTCGTCCTTTATGCCGAAAAACTCCTACAACTAGAGGCTCAGCGCTCTACCACATCTGCCTTCATTTATCCACCTCATGGCCCAGAAGTTATCAAATTTGCAGATAATTTCCCTTATGACGAAACTCCTGATCAACTTAAAGTAATCGACCAAATCTATTCCGATATGATGTCGGATAAACTGATGGATCGCTTAATTTGCGGAGATGCAGGGTTTGGGAAAACCGAGGTCATCATGCGTGCAGCAGTTAAAGCTGTATGCGACGGGCATAAACAAGTTATTGTGATGGTACCTACCACAATATTGGCGAATCAGCATTTTGAAACATTCAAACAAAGGATGGCCGGGTTACCTATCAATATCGCTACCCTCTCGAGATTTTCTCAAGGGAAAACAATGAAAAAACTATTCGAAGATATTGCTGCAGGTAATATCGACATTCTGATAGGCACACATAAAGTTATTAATAAAAACCTAAATTTTAAAAACCCAGGACTACTAATCATCGACGAAGAACAACGATTCGGAGTCAAAGTAAAAGATTTCCTTAAAGAGCGCTATCCGACAATTGACTGTCTTACTGTATCGGCAACGCCTATACCTAGAACTCTTTATATGTCCTTATCGGGAGCCCGTGATTTATCTCTTATTACTATGCCTCCCCTGGACCGGTTACCAGTAAGCACATTTGTCGTTGAACATAACGAAGAAACACTTTCAGGTGCATTACGACATGAATTACTCAGAGGCGGACAGGCATATGTTATCCATAACCGCATAGAAAGCATATACCGGCTTGCTGATAATATTCGTCAATTAATCCCCGAAGCACGTATTGCTGTTGCTCATGGACAGATGAGCTCTACAGAACTGGCATCCATTTTTGATAAATTCAAAAATCAGACAGTTAATATCCTGGTCGCAACAGCGCTGATAGAAAACGGTATTGATATTCCCAATGCAAATACCATTTTGATAGATCAAGCCGATAAATTTGGTATGGCAGATCTTTATCAAATGAAAGGTCGAGTAGGTAGATGGAATAAGAAAGCTTACTGTTATTTCTTAGTCTCTCATCTTGATCGCCTATCAGCACAAGCTGCAAAACGCTTAGCAGCCCTAAATAAACAAGAATATGGAGGTGGGATGAAAATAGCCCTCCATGATTTAGAAATCCGAGGTGCAGGCAATATCTTAGGTACTGACCAATCAGGACATATTACTGCTATTGGTTTTAATTTATATTGCAAGTTACTAAAAAAAACAGTGGCTGCATTAAAAAATAATTCTTTGCCATCACTATTCCATGATGATGTAAAAATCGAATTTCCCTACAATTCCCGTATTCCTGACGATTATATTGATCAAGCGTCTATGCGCATCGAATTCTATCAAAAAATAGGAAGCGCAGAGACTACGGATCATCTCCTGGCAATACAAGATGAGATGCGTGATCGTTTCGGGGCTCTCCCAGAGGAAGTGTTGTGGTTATTCAGCATAGCTCAAATACGTCTGTTTGCTCTACAACATAATGTCTCTAGCATTAAGGGCACGGCAAACGCACTGTACATACAGCAATGCCATGGCAAAGCTGAGCAAATAAAGAAAACGCTTCCATATTCTCTATCTCCGACGCCTGAATTACTAATCACGGAAGTTTTAGAATCCATAAGGAAAGCTTTTCCGCTGAATATCTCTAAATAAGTAGGGTATATGTCAACATTTTATGACGTGATAAAACCTAAAACGACACGTCCGCGTCCTCCCATTTGGTTTTTACGCCAAGTGGGAAGATACATGCCTCAATATCAAGAATTAAGAGGATCTCAATCTCTCAAAGCGTTCTTTCACAATACCGACGGAATTACCGAAGCTACTTTGTTAGGTCCCACACTGCTTAATGTAGATGCAGCTATTCTTTTTGCTGATATTTTGTCAATTCTTGATGGCTTCAATATTTCTTATGATTTTTCTCCTGGACCACGAATTAACTTTTCACCAAATAGTCCCTTACATTTCACGGAAAATCCTAAAGAAACCTTCGCCTATCTTCTCGAAGCCATTGCAAATATTACTAAAAGAAGTCCTGTCCCTCTCATAGCTTTTGCAGCATCACCTTTTACTCTGATCAGCTACTTACTGGATGGGGGAGCATCGAAAGACTCATCTACAACCATGGCTTTCATTTATCAATATCCGGATAAGTTTGAAGAACTTTGCAAAGTAATTATTGAAGCAACTACCGTTTACCTTAAAGAGCAAGTATTTGCCGGAGCCTCAGCTATTCAACTTTTTGAATCTTCCAGCTTACGTTTGCCTTCTGCTTTGTTTTCACATTATGTTACAAGACCCAATACAAAACTTATTCGTCGATTAAAGGAAGAAACCCTCGCTCCCATTAGTTTGTTCTGCCGATGTTATAAGGAAGACTTTTTTGATTTATTTTCAACGGGGGCTGATACTTTACATCCGGACTATCACACTGATCTTAAGAGTGTATATAGAGCATTAGAAAATCCAGGTTCTTTACAAGGCAACATTGATCCTGCCTTATTTTTACTTCCTCAGGACAAGTTTTTAAATGAACTTGAAAAATTTATTGCTCCTTTAAAACATAAACCTCTCTATATTCTAAACTCAGGGCATGGAATTTTACCCCAAACTCCTTTAGAAAATGTTCAAGCGGCAGTATTATGTTTAACCTCAATTTTAACTTTTTAGAGGGACTGCATCAACCAGCTCCGAGATATACTAGCTATCCAACAGCTTTGGATTGGGAAACTTCTGACTCTGCTCCTGGATACCTCGCTCTTATGCGATTGAAAGACCTGACGACTCCTTTATCTCTCTATTTTCATATTCCCTTTTGTCAATCTATGTGCCTATACTGTGGGTGCTCTGTAGTCCTTAATAGGAGAGAAGACATCGTAGCACACTATATTGATACTCTAATTCAAGAGATGGAGTTAGTAGTTGCAATAATAGGTGAAAAAAGAAAAATAGCACGGATTCATTTTGGAGGTGGCACCCCTAGTAGATTGTCTCGAACACTGTTTGAAAAACTCTTCCATCATATTCATAGATTATTTGATCTCTCTGATGCTGAAGAAATTGCAATAGAATTTGACCCTCGTTCCTTAAGGAACGATGCTGGGAAAGCTGACTTCTTAAAATCTTTAGGTTTTAATAGGGTAAGTTTAGGAATACAAGATACACAATATGCAGTTCAGGAAGCAGTAAAGAGGCGCCAAACTCACGAAGAATCTTTACAGGCGTATACCCTGTTTCGTGAACTGGGCTTTAAAAGCATCAATATTGATCTTATCTACGGTCTTCCCAAGCAAACTAAAAAGACGTTTGCGCAGACAATTGCTGATATTCTTGCTATGCGTCCCGATAGATTAGCTCTGTTTTCATTTGCCTCAGTACCTTGGATCAAACCTCATCAAAAAGCTATCAAAGCTTCTGATATGCCTTCCATGGAAGAAAAATTCGCCATCTACTCCTATTCACGTCATACACTTACAAAATCAGGATATTATGCTATAGGTCTAGATCATTTTTCCCTACCCCACGATCCTATGAGCATTGCATTTAAAAACAAAACATTGATTCGTAATTTTCAAGGGTATTCTTTACCTCCGGAAGAAGATCTTATTGGTTTTGGTATGAGTGCGACTAGCTTTATACGTGGAATATATTTACAGAATGATAAACAACTAGCTACTTATCAACAAACCATCTCCTCTGGTTCGTTGGCAACTATTAAAAGTAAAATTTTGTCAGAAGATGATCGAATAAGAAAATGGGTTATCCACAAACTCATGTGTACTTTTCACGTTTCTAAAGAAGAATTTGCCATAACTTTTGGTTATAAATTTGATGATTACTTTGCTGATAGTTACGACAGACTCTCCGGCATGGAGCAAACAGGCTTACTCCATAACAGTTCGTCATCAATTGTAGTAACCTCTCTAGGCGAGCTTTTTGTGCGCGTAATTGCTACAGCATTTGATCAGTACTTCCTAAAAACAGTTTCATCTAATTCTCGGTTTTCTCAATCAATATGAAACGAGCAATCATCATAGGAGCAGGAATTTCTGGATTAGCCACAGCATGGTGGCTACACAAAAAATTTCCGAATATTGAAATTACTATTTTGGAGAAATCGACGAGGGTCGGTGGTCTTATGTATACCCACCTTCACGATAATTTCCATCTTGATTTGGGTCCTAAAGGATTTTTAGTTAAACAAGAGGGGAAATATACTCTGAAATTAATCAAAGATTTATCTTTAGAGCATCTTCTTATATTTAGCGAGGCAACAGCGAAAAATCGTTTTGTACATTGCAGAGGAAAAACTAAAAAGATTTCTCCATGGACATTATGCCGTCAAGGCTTACCTCTAGCGATTATAAAAGACTTATTTGCTTCTCGCTATTCTGAAGACAGCTCAGTGAGAGATTTTCTATCCCGACACAGCTCGCAGACACTTATTGATAATATTCTCAGCCCATTCGTTACAGCAATTCGTGCTGGTCATAGTGATATTCTATCAGCACATATGGCATTTCCTGAACTTTCTAGAAGAGAAGCTAAATATGGTTCCTTAATCAGAAGTTTTTTAAAAGAAAAGCCAAGCAAACAACAAACCCCGGGATATTTAGCAACTCTCAAACCTTATTTTGGAATACTTATAGATACTTTAGCACGTAAGATACCCGCAACATGGAGATTTGATTGCCCAGCGAAAAAAATATTATGTTCTTCTTCACAAGTACAAGTGTCAAGCTCATCTGAAACTTTTTATGCCGACCTCGCAATATACACAGGGCCTGGGCATCTCTTGCCATCCCTAATAGATATACCAGGACTATCGCAAGTTGTTTCTAAAACACATTTATGGGATCTATCTTGCATAACTTTGGGATGGAATAAACATATAAAATTACCGTTTGGATATGGTATGCTATTTGCAGATGAGCCACCTTTATTAGGTATTGTCTTTAATTCTCAGGTATTTCCTAAACAATCACCAGGGCAAACCACTTTATCCTTACTAGTAGAAAAGCGTTGGCATGAACAAGATGCCTATGCTTTCTCTATAGCAACAATAGGGACATTCTTAGGAATTACACAACCACCTGATGTGTTCTCATTATTCTCTCCTGAAGAAGGCCTTCCTCAGCATCGTGTGGGATTTCTGGCACAACGAAACTCTGTTATGAAAAATCTACCTAAAAATTTGAAAATTTTAGGACAAAACTTTTATGGCCCAGGAATAAATAGATGCACGGCAGCAGCATACCAAATGGTTGCTAGTCTCTAGTTAAAAATCTCTCACAAAGTAACAGAGTTTTTGGAAGCATCCTCCCGAAATACTTATGACGTTCATGAAGGTAAAATAATCTGTGCTCTACATGATCTAATAACAATTGGCACAAAGATTCCTTATCCTGCAGGTATTCATAAACATAAGACAAGCCTAGAACATATCTAAATTCCAAAAACATCCTATGACGGACATCAGAAACAAGCCGCATACGAAAACAATTATTGGAGAAATAATCCGTTTTGACTTCTTCAAATAACATTTTTGCTCTTTTGATATCCCCAAAATCTAAGCAAGCATCAGCTAGATCCAATTTAATCATATAGTAAACATACGTCCATGCCACTACATTATCTCTAGATAAAGTAACTTGGGAAAATTCATCTAGAGATTTTACTAACCAAGATATTTTAGAAATGGCGGTTGTTTCTGCACAACTTTGTAAATAATAAACTAAAGCAGTCAAAGAAGAGGTGGGGAATAGATTGGGAAATTTGTCTAGGTGAATTAGGGCATCTTCCTGACCAGATAAATAATCCTCCATACTGTACATAAGCAGATAAAGTCTATCCCCGTATAGCCGGGAGTCTAAATCATCAAAATGAGTAGAGGGATAAGGTTCGACTTTTGATTTTGTTACTGACCATATTAATCGCAAAATCGATTGAAGAGACGAATGATCTTCTTTGAAGAACTGCGGCAATGCATTTATAGCTGAGGGATCTGTCTTATACAGAGCTAAATAACAATATCGGATTATATCTTCATAGCTCGAAAATGACAAACAACCCGGTTCAGAATAATAGAGATCATTTTTACGAACATCTAACCACAAGGAAAATAATTTACGATAGTCTGATTCATTAATTTCCCTAAGTACGCTAGTTAAGCATTCCTCTTCAACATGGTCTATGATCTCATTAATCAAACATAACACAGGAGTAGAATAATCTCGTGAACTCCGCACAAACATATCATAAATAAAATCGTGATATATTTGCTCAAGGTCGACATCTACCCCCCCTGCCACACAATTACAAGATTTCATTACTCTAGACTTATTAATAGATGTGTTTAGGAAAGTTCCCCGAATTCTCTGAATTATTTCTTGGTTAATAAAAGATAACGCGATCTCTTTAGAAAATTTCTCAAACTCGTTAACCTTGTTTTGCATTCCTAACACTAAATTCAACCCTAAAGCAGCCTCCTCTCTCCCCCAATTTTTATAAGATTTTAAGAAAAAATCTTCAGCTTCCCTGAGTTTATTTTCGCGACATGCTATGCAACCTAAATATTCATACACCTTACCCAAAGTTGTCCCTAAGTTGATATGAGAATCTAAAAGCAATAAGAATTTATCTTTAGCTTCTGAGTATGAATGGCTAGCATAATAGTAACATGCTAAGAAAAAATTATACTCCCCGTAATAGTGATGATTTGGAAGAAATACCCTCTCACCTAAGGACAATAAGTAGTCCATAGTTTGTAAATCTCCGCGATCTTGACATGTTTGTAAAAGGGTGAAATACGCATATTGAGCTGTTGTAGAGTACAGATATCTTCCCCTATCTATTAGTACTTCAAGTTCACGTATACCTTGATCATAATCCCAAGGAAGTTGGTATAAAGCGTGGGCTAAAAGGACTGTATCTACCTCAGAAGACCGGTTAACGAGTCCGCCAGCAATTTTATCTACCAACCGATCAATAGAATGTCTGTAATCATCCTCAGCTCGACAATACCTTAGTAACAGGTCTCCGAAATCTACGTTTTCCTCAGAAGATTTTCTTAAATGCAATTCTAAAAAGGTCTTTCTTAAAAAATGAGTTTCTATCTCCGAGATATCCGGATGAGGGCTACATGTACCGTCTTCTATACTTTCTTGTAAAAGACTATACAATTTTAAAGCTTCGTCATACTTCCCACATTCTTTCGTTAATAAAATCTCTTGTTTTCGATCTTCATAACTACTATGTAAAGTCATGTTATATAACTTTAACAATAGCTTATCTTCGAGGTTGTTTACCCAATTTAGGGGGATATCTAATTGGGGAATTAAATTTCCTAAAGAAACCTTCTCAGGATTCAACAGCTGCCAAGAAAGCCTGATACTGTTCTTGACATTAGGAGGGATGGTAGCTACTACTAGTAATCTTTTAATTTCATCTTGGCCAGCTGATTTATCTCCTTTCTTCATGATTTTTCTAGCATATTGTTGGACAAGATGACTAATCGTATCCCAGTCTCTAGGAGATAATATCAATTTATCCTCTAGAATACGATCTACAAACTCAGAGAACTCTTTATGGCAACAACTTTCAGATTCTAAAATAGCATGCATATCAGCACAGAAATGCCCAAAAGGGACGTTCTTAGATAAAGCTGCTGCTACACATAATTGCTGACTAAAGCACAGCAACGATAAAACAATTATAAAAGCACGCATATACAATGTGGCGAATAAAACCTCAGATTACTGTTCAGGTAAGACTTCAGAAACTATTCTTTTTATTAAAATTATTAGCTGACTATATCGAGTCTTAAAAAAATTGATATACTTGGCTACTTTTCTCCACCCTTATTTATCCTAGCGAAATACAATTCTAGATACGCTTAACGCACGTAATTGTGAATTACTAAAACGTGAAACACACCCTATTTCCACACCAATATTTAAAATATAAAACAACTCTAAGGGTTCTAAAAAACAAAAAACACTGATCATAGAGTCTTTATCATCCGCTTTTTTTATCTATTCTCAGCATACTTCAAACAAAATTAACATATTGATAAACAAAGAAGAACAGGTGTTATCAAAACTGCCAACTATTCTCGACACAAATTTTTTTGTAAAAAAATGGTTGCATGAATTTGAACAAACAAACTAATTAGAAATTAAAACAGGTAAAAATAGTTTTAAAACAACAACTAGAGGACGCTTTTCATGGCGCTAAAGGATACGGCAAAAAAAATGAAAGATCTTTTGGATAGTATCCAACAAGATCTAGAAAAAGCTGAGAAAGGAAACAAAGCAGCAGCTCAACGGGTTCGTACTGACTCCATTAAACTAGAAAAAGTTGCTAAATTATATAGAAAGGAATCTATTAAAGCTGAAAAAGCTGGTTTAATGAAACGTAAACCCGCTACAAAAACAGCTGCAAAATCTAAAAAAGCTGCGGTAAAAAAATCTACTAAAGCTCCCGTCAAGGCAAAAGCTAAAGTGAAGACCAAAGCAAAATCTCCAGTAAGAAAAGCCCCTGTAAAAACAAAAAAAGTCTCTAGATCTCGCTCTAGAAAATAAAATTCCCTTCTCCTAATTTTTTAGAGGATGTTCCTAAATTTTTTACGATCATCCTCTTTTTTTTTCTAAAAAGCAAAAATACAAGATCTACAAAAATCGTTAAGAAGAGTATCCTCCCTCTGTAGTTTCTTATGATTATATGAATCTTGTAAATACATGGGATGTTCCTTCTCGGACATAAAGAATTGTCGACATTTAAATAGCTGTGGTGGTTGTTCATTCGCACAAACTGACTATTCTTGTTCTTTGAAAGCTAAAGAAGCAATTCTCCACAACCTTTTTTCTCCTCTTATCGTAAAAGACCTTATTTTTCCTGTTATCCCTTGTGAGCCCATTTTACGTGGAAGAAATAAAATTGAGTTTTCCTTTTTTCAGACTGTCAATGGGGAAAAAAGCCTAGGATTCATATCACCTGACAAGCCTAAACGGGGTATCCCTATTTCAGAGTGTCTAATGATCCATGAAGGCGCTATAGAAATCTTGAATCTCACGAGATCTTGGTGGGATAAGCACCCCGAACTAATGGCATATTACCCACCTCTAAATAAAGGCACCCTATGCACCTTAACAGTTCGGTTGGGATCTGACAATAAACAATTCATGGCTATTCTAACAACATCAGCTCGTCCAGAATACGCCATTTCTTCAAACGCTATAGAGTCTTGGAAAACAACCCTTCTTTCTTCTCATCTCCCGATTACTTCCATATTTTGGGAAGAAAAGATCATTCAAAAAGGAGTTCCTACACGTTTTGAGTGCCATTTACTTCATGGAGCGCCTTACATTACGCAAACTCTTACATTCCCAAAAGATCAAAAAAACTCTAACACTTTCCAGATTCGGCCAAAAAGTTTTTTCCAACCACAGCATGTGCAAGCAGCGCGGATCATGGAAATTACAAAAGAATTTATTGAACCAACTGGGGAAGAAACCTTACTCGATCTATACTGCGGCACGGGTACAATTGGAATTATGTTATCCCCGTACGTTAAAAAAGTAATAGGCGTAGAAATAGTCCCAGATGCTATCGACTCTGCAAAACAGAATATTGCTTTGAATCACAAGAATAATATTGAAGTCTTCTTAGAAGACGTCAAAACATTTTGTAAACGCAATGAAACTTCTACTCCTCCTGATGTAATAGTTATTGATCCTCCTCGGTGTGGAATTCAGGCTAAGGTTTTGAAATATATTTTAAGAATTTCGCCTAAAAAGCTTATCTATATATCTTGCAATCCTAAAACACAGTTTGAAGAGTGTTGTCTATTTGTTGAGAATGGGTATTCTATTAAGAAAATGCAACCTATAGATCAGTTCCCACATACAAGTCACCTGGAGAATATTATTTTACTAGAGAGATTAACCTGAGTCTAGGAAAAGCATTGAACCTACGCTTCCTATTATGCTAACCTCTTCTTGATATTAAACCAAGTAAAGGTGGTTGGATGTTCCCACGTTTATTCACAACTCTTTTGTTATTAGTGTCTGCGCCTGCGTTTGCCGAAGCAGAAACTAACCAGGCCAGAGGTATGTTTGCTCAACCTGTAATTATGTTACTCATCGCTGGCTTTTTCTTTTATTTCATCTTGTGGCGCCCTGAGCAAAAGCGTAGAAAAGCAATGGAAAAACGTAAGAATGAACTTGCTAAAGGTGACAAAGTTACAGCTATGGGGATCATCGGAACCATCGATGAGATTCGCGAACACACCGTGATTCTCAATGTAGCTTCTGGAAAAATCGAAATATTGAAAGCTGCTATTTCTGAAGTTCTGAAGCCTGATGGCACCAGAGCGTAACCTGCGATAATGTAGATATTTGCTCTTAGATCACTTTTAGAAATCTGCATTGATTTTTTATAAGCCAAGTTATAACTTGACATTATGATTTATTCACTAAGTCGAGGATTTTTACAATCATGACTTGGCTTTCAGGCTTGTATTTTATCGGAATCGCTAGTTTAGTATTCTGTGCTATAGGATTAATCTTATCGGCTGTGATTCTGGTTTCCCGGAAACTACTTATAAAAACTCATCCTTGTAAACTCAAAATCAATAATGACGAATCGCTAACTAAAGTTGTTAATAGCGGTCGTACCTTACTTTCATCCCTTTTAGATTCGGGTATCGCAATTCCATCTCCTTGTGGAGGCAAAGCAACTTGTAAGCAATGTAAAGTGAGGATTGTAAGCAATGCTGATGAACCACTAGAGACCGATCGCGCAACTTTTTCTAAGCAACAATTAGCACAAGGCTGGCGTCTTTCTTGCCAAACTAGGGTGCAGCATGACATGTCTTTAGAAATAGAAGAACGTTTCCTACATTCATCGACCTGGGAAGGAACTGTCATCTCCAATGATAACGTTGCTACTTTTATTAAGGAACTTGTTGTCAGCATAGATCCTGATCGACCAATTCCATTCAAGCCGGGAGGCTATCTACAAATTACAGTCCCTCCCTACAAAACAAATACGTCTGATTGGAAGCACACCATGTCTCCAGAATACTACGGTGACTGGGAACATTTCCATTTATTTGATCATGTCATTAATCAAGAATCTCTTCCTTATGGATCAGCAAATAAAGCCTATTCTTTGGCCTCCTACCCCGCAGAGCTGCCCATTATTAAATTTAACATTCGGATCGCCACACCACCATTTGTAAACGGTATCCCCAGTAAAGAAATTCCCTGGGGAATATGTTCTTCATACATCTTCTCTTTAAAGGCTGGAGATAAAATTATTCTCTCAGGACCTTATGGTGAATCGTTTATGAAAGAAGACGACCGTCCGGTTATCTTCTTAATTGGTGGCGCTGGTTCATCTTTTGGTCGAAGTCATATTTTAGATCTTCTTTTAAATAAACATACTTCTAGAGATTTGACTCTGTGGTATGGAGCACGATCTTTAAAAGAAAATATCTATCAAGAAGAGTATGAAAAATTAGAGAAAAAATTTCCAAATTTTCATTATCACTTGGTGCTCTCTGAACCACTACCGGAAGATATCGCTGCTGGATGGGATAAAAATAATCCTGAGAAAACAAATTTCTTATTTCGAGCCTTCGAGTTAGGTCAATTAAGCAAGCTGGATAATCCCGAAGATTATTTGTATTATGTATGTGGGCCACCATTACATAATAGCAGCATTCTAAAGTTACTAGAAAATTATGGAGTAGAGCGTTCTTCTATTGTTCTTGATGATTTCGGTAGCTAAATTTAAAATTATCCGTGCTTTCATTAATATATAGCACGGATAACTCATAAGAATCCTAATCCCAATCTCCTCTTACTTGCCTTACTTTCTCAATACGACCGCATAATAATTCATGAAACTTCGCTCAATATATTCGTGTTAAGTAACCATGAAGTTGTAATTTTTCATAGATTCTACTGTTATTCAGTTAATCAAAAAATAAAGACACAGGTAAACGATATGAAGAAAAAGGCACTACAAACAGAAATAATTGACCTGTACAGGATACTAGAAACAATTACTATTATCTTCTAATGATAAAATTAACTCTATGGCTTGTCTGTGTAGATATCAGCTATTTATTTCCACGCAAATATACTTTTAGAAAATCTTTAAGCTAACAAAAGTAGTATCAAACACTCAGACATTCGCAAATACACAATAAAAAGTACATTATAAATACGATTCCGATTGCCCTAAGGAGACATCATCCTAGGATACTAGGAATGTGTAATGAAGATAGATCTAGAGAAAATATAAAAAAATTGAAACAAAAAAAAAGAGAGCAATCTCGCTCTCTTTTGTAAACTCAGTCTGTGACTAAGGACAGATATAAATAAAAGCTTGGCAACGACTTACTCTCCCATACTCTTGTGTATAGTACCATCAGCGATAAAAGGCTTAACTTCTGAGTTCGGAATGGTATCAGGTGTATCCCTTTTTCCATTATCACCAAGCAAAATCTCGTAACGTTATTTCACGTATACTAATAGACGCTTAAGAGGTCTTTAGTATCAACTTACATAAATCGACTTAATTCAAAAGAAAAGCCTATACGGCATTTCATATGATAAAAAACCAAGTCGATGGACTTATTAGTATTGGTAAGCTAAACGCATTACTGCGCGTACACATCCAACCTATCAACCACGTAGTCTACATGGAGTCTCATTGGGATACCTTATCTTGAGGGAGGCTTGGCATTTAGATGCTTTCAATGCTTATCCTTTCCGAACGTAGCTACTCGGCTATGCTTTTGGCAAAACAACCGACACACCATTGGTTCGTCCATTCCGGTCCTCTCGTACTAGGAACAGCTCCTCTCAAGTATCCTGCGCCCACAAAGGATAGAGACCAAACTGTCTCACGACGTTTTGAACCCAGCTCGCGTACCGCTTTAATTGGCGAACAGCCAAACCCTTGGGACCTTCTCCAGCCCCAGGATGCGATGAGCCGACATCGAGGTGCCAAACCGCCACGTCGATATGAACTCTTGGTGGCGATCAGCCTGTTATCCCCGGAGTACCTTTTATCCGTTAAGCGACGGCGATTCCACTTTCCACCGCCGGATCACTAAGCCCGACTTTCGTCTCTGCTTGACTTGTAGGTCTTACAGTCAACCTATTTTATACCTTTACGCTCTACTCGTGATTGCCAACCACGATGAAATAAGCTTTGGGCTCCTCCGTTACTTTTTAGGAGGATACCGCCCCAGTAAAACTGCCCGTCTGGCAATGTCCGTATTCCAGATTCATGGAATTACGTTAGACTCCCAACTTGTTAAGACCAGTATTTCAACGACGACTCCCACTCTCCTGACGAAGAGTGCTCATAGTCTCCTGGCTATGCTACACATAACAAATCAAAAATCAATACCAAAGTACAGTAAAGGTTCACGGGGTCTTTTCGTCCTTTTGCGGGTAAACAGCATCTTCACTGCTACTACAATTTCACCGAGTCTTTCGTTGAGACAGTGCCCAGATCGTTACACCATTCGTGCAGGTCGGAACTTACCCGACAAGGAATTTCGCTACCTTAGCACCGTTATAGTTACGGCGGCCATTCACCAGGGCTTGGGTTCAATGCTTTGCCTTGCGGCTGACATATCCCTTTAACCTTTTGGCATTGGGCAGGCGTCACACCATATACTTCCCCTTAGAGGTTTGCATAGTGCTGTGTTTTTGTTAAACAGTCGCCTGGGCCATTTCTCTGCGGCCTTTCGACGCTCATGTCGCAAAGACAATCACCTCAAAAGGCTCCCCTTATTCCGAAGTTACGGGGATAATTTGCCGAGTTCCTTAACGAAAGTTATCTCGCGCGCCTTAGAATACTCATCTCGCCCACCTGTGTCGGTTTAGGTACGGTCACCATCAACACCTAGAAATTATTTCTTGAAAGCATCGCGCCACGCTATCAGTTCCTCCGAAGATTTCCCTTAACCACAACCTAACCTTATGTTAGCGGATTTGCCTACTAACCAGTCTCATTGTGATACGGACATTTCCAATCGTCCGCGCGCTTAACTTACTCCGTCATTCCATTGGTACAGTTTTAGGTGGTACAGGAATATTTAACCTGTTACTCCATCGTCTACGCATTTGTGCCTCGACTTAGGGGCCGACTAACCCAGGGAAGACGAGCTTGACCCTGGAAACCTTGGGCTTACGGCGAGGAAGATTTTCACTTCCTTTATCGTTACTTATGCCATGGATCTTCACTAGTATCCGCTCCAGCACTCCTTACAGTATACCTTCTCAGCTGAATACTACGCTCTCCTACCGCGCATATTTGCATATGCACCCGCGATGTCGGTTTTATGCTTGAGCCCCGTTTATTATTGGCGCGATGATTCTCGATTGGTGAGCTGTTACGCACTCTTTAAATGATTGCTGCCTCTAAGCCAACATTCCAACTGTCTTAGAATCATCACTTCCTTACTCACTTAGCATAAAATTAGGGACCTTAATCGGCGGTCTGGGCTGTTCCCCTCTCGACAACGAAGCTTAGCCCCCGCTGTCTATCTCCCGGACTCGCTTTTGGTATTCGGAGTTTGATTTCCGTTGGTAAGCCGGTAGGCCCCCGCTAGAATTCAGTGCTCTACCCCCAAAAGCTTAATATCCGAGGCTAACCCTAAAGTTATTTCGGAGAGAACAAGATATCTCCAAGTTTGATTGGCCTTTCACCCCTATTCACAACTCATCCAAACCTTTTTCAACAGGTACTAGTTCGGTCCTCCACATGGTCTTACCCATGCTTCAACCTGGTCATAAATAGCTCACTTGGTTTCGTGTCTAAATCAAACGACTAAACGCTCTATTAAAACTCGCTTTCGCTTCGGCTCCAGAATGTAAATCCCTTAACCTCGCCGTTTAACTTAACTCCCTGGCTCATCATGCAAAAGGCACGCCGTCAACCATAACCCAAAAAGGGTCATAGGTCTTCGACCGCTTATAAGCTACTGGTTTCAGGTTCTATTTCACTCCCTTAACAAGGGTTCTTTTCACCTTTCCTTCACAGTACTGGTTCACTATAGGTCATTGACTAGTATTTAGCCTTGGAGAGTGGTCTCCCCAGATTCAGACTAGGTTTCACGTGTCTAGCCCTACTCAGGTATCGATTAGAGTCTCTTGTTCTTTCGTCTACGGGACTATCACCCTGTATCGTTCAACTTTCCAGAAATATTCAACTAGAACTCAAGATCCCACGTTATCGACCCTACAACCCTGCGCCAAAAAACGCAGTTTAGGCTCCTCCCCTTTCGCTCGCCGCTACACAGGGAATCTCTTTGATTTCTTTTCCTCTGCTTACTAAGATGTTTCAGTTCAGCAGGTGTCGCTTTATACGCCTATGTATTCAACGTATAATGATAGATAATTAATCTATCGGGTTGCCCCATTCGGAAACCTCCGGGTCATAGCTTTATACCAGCTCGCCGAAGATTACTGCAGGTAAACGCATCCTTCATCGCCTGTCAATGCCAAGGCATCCGCCAATAGCTCTTAATAACTTGGTCTGTAAATTTATTGATCCATGCAAGTTAACTTCACCTAAAGACAATATTCTTAAACGTCTATTATTATATGTGAAATATACTTGTTACCATTATTATTTACATAACATACTTGATCACAAACTGAATGTTTTGAAAACAAAAAAACTTAACAATGCAAAAGAAATAGAATGCAAGTCTTATAAAACACTTGCCCAACCTAGTCGGACTATCTGTAAAAATAGTCGTCCTTATCCTTAAAAGGAGGTGATCCAGCCCCACCTTCCGGTAGGGCTACCTTGTTACGACTTCATCCCAGTCATCAGCCTCACCTTGGGCGCCTCTCTCCTAAAAAGGTTGAGTCAACGACTTAAGGTAAAACCAACTCCCATGATGTGACGGGCGGTGTGTACAAGGCCCGGGAACGTATTCACGGCGTTATGGCTGACACGCCATTACTAGCAATTCCGACTTCATGTAGTCGAGTTGCAGACTACAATCCGAACTGGGGCCAGCTTTTAGGATTTGCTCCATCTCGCGATCTTGCTACCTTCTGTACTGGCCATTGTAGCACGTGTGTCGCCCTGGGCATAAGGGCCATGCTGACTTGACGTCATCCTCGCCTTCCTCCTGGTTAACCCAGGCAGTCTCGTTAGAGTTCCCACCCTAAGTGCTGGCAACTAACGATAAGGGTTGCGCTCGTTGCGGGACTTAACCCAACACCTCACGGCACGAGCTGACGACAGCCATGCAGCACCTGTGTATCTGTCCTTGCGGAAAACGACATTTCTGCCGCGATCAAATACATGTCAAGCCCAGGTAAGGTCCTTCGCGTTGCATCGAATTAAACCACATGCTCCACTGCTTGTGCGGGCCCCCGTCAATTCTTTTGAGTTTCACCCTTGCGAGTGTACTCCTCAGGCGGCATACTTAACGCGTTAGCTCCGACACGGATGGGGTTGAGACCATCCACATCAAGTATGCATCGTTTACGGCAAGGACTACCAGGGTATCTAATCCTGTTTGCTCCCCTTGCTTTCGCGCCTCAGCGTCAGGAATAAATTAGAAAAGCGCCTTCGCCACTGGTGTTCTTCCACATATCTACGCATTTCACCGCTACACGTGGAATTCCCTTTTCTCCATCTAACCTCTAGAAAGATAGTATTAGATGCCTGTTTGGAGTTGAGCTCCAAGATTTAACATCTAACTTTCCTTTCCGCCTACACGCCCTTTACGCCCAATAAATCCGATTAACGCTAGCACCCTCCGTATTACCGCAGCTGCTGGCACGGAGTTAGCCGGTGCTTCTTTACCTGGTACGCTCAAATCAATTGGATATTAGCCAATCTCTCTTATTCCCAGGCGAAAGTGCTTTACAACCCTAAGGCCTTCATCACACACGCGGCGTCGCTTCGTCAGACTTTCGTCCATTGCGAAAGATTCTCGACTGCAGCCTCCCGTAGGAGTCTGGGCAGTGTCTCAGTCCCAGTGTTGGCGGTCAATCTCTCAATCCGCCTAGACGTCAAAGCCTTGGTAGGCCATTACCCCACCAACAAGCTGATATCCCATAGACTCTCCCTCAACCAAAAGGTCCGAAGATCCCCTTCTTTAATATATCTTAGATGCCTAAAATACACCACATTCGGTATTAGCGACCGTTTCCAATCGTTATTCCCAAGTTGAGGACAGATTATCTATGTATTACTAACCCTTCCGCCACTAAACAACAACCGAAGCTGTTGTTCCGTTCGACTTGCATGCCTCATCCACGCCGCCAGCGTTCAATCTGAACCAAGATCAAATTCTCAGAAAAAAAATAAACTTCAAAAATTAACGGATTTTTAAAAAATCCTCACAAGCATTTTATATTACTGGCCTGCATTCTATCTCATTTGCATTGTTAAGAAGAACGTCCTGAAAGATCTCAAGACCTTCGTTGCTCACCCTCATCGCTGTGCGGGTTGTTCATTCTTTCGTGTCTCGCACTCAAGAAGAAATCAACAATCTATCGAAAACAGGATTTTTTATGCAACCTATTTGCACATTTTATTTTTTTCTGTCTCGAAATCAAATCCGCAAAAAACACCTCTACACATACCTATGAGGGCAAAAATAATGAGATAAAAAATCTTAATTTTTTTTGTTTTTACTGTGTTTGCGTTTCATCCTCAGATCCACTAAACATCTCCTGTTTTATTCCAAAAATTGCCTACATTAGTTTGCACAATACACATGGAACCACCTCTTGTTTAGAAATAAAAATTGACAAATCAAAAATTCCTAAATCTCTTAATTTTTTGACTTGGATAAATATTGTCTTGGGGATAATATTCCTGTTTTTCAGTTCCATGGCGAACGTAGCTCAGTTGGTTAGAGCGTCGGATTGTGGTTCCGAAGGTCGCGGGTTCAAACCCCGTCGTTCGCCCTCTTTTATCTTCTTTTTTTCTTTTGTCCTTCTTGATATAACCAAATATTTAGAATAAAGTGATTCCTAATAAAACCTTGGTTTTTTCATGGCAAAAGAGCGACAAAAACCTAAGTTTCGCCTATTTCGAGCAATTTCTTCTACGGTTAGGGCTAGCACCTACCTAGTTCTCGCTTGTTTTTCTGGACTTAGTTTATGGAGTTTCCACAGCAACCAACCATGTACACAAAATTGGATCGGATTGTTGGGCTGGTCTTTGAGTTCCTTTCTAGTTTATTTTTTTGGTGCCGCATCTCTTTTGATTCCTCCATATTTTTTGTGGCTAGCACTATTAAATCTACGCAGAACACCGACAACGATACTTAGAAAGAAAGCTCTTGCTTTTGCAGCTTTGCCCTTATGTAGTGCCATCCTGTTATCTATGCTTTCACCTGCAACGATATTACCTCGAGCTTTAGATACACGTTTGCCTAAAATCATCGTTGGTTTGAATCCTCCCGTATCTTATCTGGGTGGTATTCCATTTTATATTCTTTATGCTGGGCAAAGTTTATGTTTAAAAAACTTAATCGGCTCTGTTGGAACTGCTCTAATCTTTTCCTCTATTTTTCTTTTTTCTATTTTCTACTTATTCGGCGGATTCGAACTTGTTAAAAAAAAAATTATTCAAAAATTTTTCAAAAAAAAGTTGGAAAATTTTTTTCATTTGTTAACAAGTTGTTTCAAAAAACTTACTGACAAAAAGACATACTTGCCCAGACCGTCTATGAAAATATCGCCTACAATGGGCACTAATAGACCGTCTCAAAAAAAAGCTGCAATGCCAATAGTGTCGCTACCTGTAGAAAATAGCGACCTTGAAGGAGTATCTCCGGTTACCTTTGAACCATCGAGATCTCCTACGATTTTTCTAACACCTCATCCACAAAAACGCACTCTATCCACCTTCCCCAAGCATGATAATGCGTTAGAAAAAAGTTCAAAAATTACTCCTTTACCTCAAACCTTAATACTGCCTAACAAAAAATCATCCAAGCCCTCTTCTGCCAACTTTAACATCATACCTGAAGAAACTTTAGGGTTACCCCAATATCACCTTTTGAGTAAGACTGATGATTCTGAACCAGAGTCATTACGAGAGGAATTGGAAAAGAAAGCTCTGCTTTTGGCACAAACTTTAGAAAGTTTTGGAATCGATGCAGATATAGGAAACATCTGTTCTGGGCCCACACTTGCCGCATTTGAAGTCTTACCTAGAACTGGGGTAAAGGTACAAAAAATTAAAGCATTGGAAAATGATATAGCCTTAAATTTACAAGCATCTAGCATACGAATTATTGCTCCAATTCCAGGGAAAGCTGCTGTAGGGATTGAGATTCCTAATCCGCACCCACAGCCTGTTAACTTTAGAGACTTGTTAGAGGATTACCAAAAGCAAGAGCAAAAACTTCAGATACCTCTGTTACTAGGAAAAAAAGCTAATGGGGATAATTTTTGGGCAGATCTTGCTACAATGCCACATCTTATCATTGCAGGGACTACAGGATCAGGAAAATCTGTCTGTATTAATACGATTGTCATGTCCATTATCATGACCTCTTTACCATCTGATATTAAATTGGTGATAGTAGATCCTAAAAAAGTAGAGCTCACCGGTTATTCACAACTCCCACACATGCTAACTCCAGTAGTAACAGAATCGCGAGACGCTCATAGTGCTCTAATGTGGCTAGTTAAAGAGATGGAACTACGTTATGAAATCTTAAGATTCTTGGGGTTACGCAATATTCAAGCATTCAACGCGCGCGTAAGAAATTTGGACATCGAATCCTCGTATGATAAAGAAATTCCCGAAAAGATGCCCTTTATTGTAGGGATTATTGATGAGCTATCAGATCTACTTTTATCTTCATCTCAAGATATAGAGACTCCAATTATTCGCTTAGCACAAATGGCTAGAGCTATCGGGATTCATTTAATTTTGGCAACACAAAGACCTTCTCGAGATGTGATTACAGGATTAATCAAAGCAAACTTTCCCTCAAGGATTGCTTTCAAAGTGGCAAATAAAGTAAATAGTCAAATTATTATTGATGAACCTGGTGCTGAGAACCTCATGGGCAATGGAGATATGTTAGTAGTTTCTCCTTCTGCATTTGGTGCTGTCAGAGCTCAAGGAGCTTATATTCGTGATGATGACATCAATAAAGTTATTAAAGATCTCTGCTCTCGATTTCATACAAAATATGTTATACCTTCATTCGATACTTACGAAGACTTTTATAGCGATGGGGATATCGAACGGGATCCGTTATTCAATCAAGCAAAAAACTTAATTCTACAAACTGGCAACGCCTCTACAACTTTCTTACAGAGAAAACTTAAAATTGGTTATGCTAGGGCTGCGAGTTTGATAGATCAACTCGAAGAAGCGCGTATTATTGGCCCCTCAGAAGGCGCTAAACCCAGACAAATACTAGTGCAACTTCCTCCACAAGAAGGATAATAATTTATGGAAGGTTTTTTCCCTTTAGCTTCCGGCTCCAAAGGGAACTGTACCTATTTGGGAACAGCATCCACCAAAATTCTAATAGATCTCGGCATTAGTAAACAACAAGTGACCCGAGAGCTTCGCGCTATGGACATTCATCCGGAAGATATTCAGGCTATTTTTGTTTCTCATGAACACTCCGATCACATATCTGGAATCAAGAGTTTTATTAAAACTTACAACACTCCAATTGTTTGCAACTTAGATACCGCCCGTAATCTGAGGCAAATTTTAGATATACAACCTAATTTTCATATTTTTTCCACCGGCACAACCTTTTCATTTCACGACTTAAAAATCCGAACTTTTAACGTCTCTCATGATACTGTAGATCCTGTGGGTTACGTTTTCCACTATCACGAAGAAAAATTGGGATTTTGTACAGATTTAGGTTGCGTTACATCTTGGATTACCCATGAACTTTATGACTGTGATTATCTAATAATAGAATCTAACCATGATCCAGAAATGGTTCAGCAGTCACGTAGAGCTGAGGTGTACAAAAAACGAGTGTTAAGCAAACTTGGACATATTTCTAACCAAGAGTGTGGATTTTTGTTGCAAAAAGTACTTACGCCTAAGATAAAAAGAATTTATTTAGCACATTTATCGAACGAGTGTAATACACCTGAGCTAGCATTATCAGTAACTTCGTCTGCTGTAGAACATATCGCTTCCTTCCCTTTTATAGTAGCTAAAGCTAGTGAAATGTCTGAGCCTACATATTTTTCATCTTTGATTAACATATGAAAAACTTTTCGGTTTCCCCCTGGTATATTTCTCTGAATGGCGACTGGAAGAAGAGCATTCCGTACTCTATAGAGAGAGCTGAAAAATTGCTGAATTTTTCTTTTCTTCCTTTTCTTACATTCCCCGATTGGAAAGTAGAAGAAAAAGTGCGCAGGCTCTGCCGTAAAGCAGAAAAAAGGTGCTCCATCACTCCCTTATCCAAATGGCTTGGGCAATTGCATAATAATGATTTAACTTCTCCTCCAAGTCCTCCTATCACTATATGCTGGATAAATTCGTATATTGGTTATGGTGTTTTTGCTCGTCAACATATTCCTGCCTGGTCATATATTGGAGAATATACTGGTTTACTTCGTCATCGGCAAGCATTGTGGCTAGATGAGAATGACTATTGTTTCCGTTATCCATTACCATTGTTATCCTGGCGCTATTTCACGATAGATAGTGGCTACCAGGGTAACTTTACAAGATTTATTAACCACAGTGATAAACCCAATGTTGAAGCTATAGGAGCCTTTCACGATGGGCTGTTCCATATAATTATACGATCTATAAAAACAATCGAAGCGGGCGAAGAACTATGTTATCACTACGGCCCGCTCTACTGGAAGCATAGGAAAAAACGAGACGAGTTTATTCCCGAGGAAGAGTAGCTTCAGCTTTGCTCATAGACCCCCATGAGTTCAGCAGTTGCTACGACATGCCCCTCCATTATCTCCAATAATTGATCACGAGAGACATTTTCTGCTTCTGGAAGGATAGTATCTAAAGCATAGAGATAGAAAAAGTAACGATGCTTTTTATCTGGTGGGCATGGTCCTTGATAGCAAGCTTTACCAGAGGTATTCAACCCTTGAATTGCAAAAATATTTGCACCCTCAGCGAGATTGGTAATGGAAGGAGACAGATTGTATACTACCCAATGGATCCAAAGGCCGTCTGGACGTATGTTCTTTGGAACATCTGGATCTTCCACGATTAGAGCAAGACTGGCCGCCGAACTAGGCACATCTACGAAAGTCAAGGGAGGAGAAACTTCAACTCCTTGACACGTATACTTCCTAGGAATAGGATGACCGTAAGCAAATGCTGGCGATAGTAATTCCACAGGTAATCTCCTTGAGAAATTTAGTTTATGCTAATGATTTGCTTATGATTGTCTTTTAACGCAACAATTTCCTTATTTGTTGATGATATATCTTTAAAAAGGGCGATTAGTGAAATGCAGTTCAATATGACCATCCCTGCAAATCCTGAGTCAGAGAGCGCCCAAATGAAACGCATTTCTAACACTCCTCCCAAAGGAATCATCAAGATGAAAAGTAGCTTCAGAATAAGATTGGCCCGTCTTCCCGAAATCATATACTCTAAACTTTTTTCTGCACAAGCAAACCACGTTAATACTGTTGTGTAACCAAATAAAGCCATAGCCAGAATAACTACTAGACCTCCACAGGAACCTAAACTAGACTGGAAAGCGTGCAAAACCATGAGGGTCCCTTCTTTACCAGAGATATGAGCACCAGAAACAATCAGGACTAGCATAGTCATAGAACAAACAGCCATCACGATTACAGGAGGTAATAGAGTAACCAGACCATCAATAACAGGATTATTACTACGTGAATTAGATTGCAAAATAGATACCATACCACTACCGCAATCTGTTGCCATAATCGCACGACTCATACCTGTTGATATCACTTGTGCAAGAGTGTATCCTCCTAATCCTGCAATAGCTGCTTTAGTACCGAATGCTGAAGATAAGATTAATTTCAGTGCTGGGAAAATTTGAGCACTATGTATCCATAAAATACTACAACAAGAAAGAACATAGAAGCCCGCAATAAAAGGGATTACTCGTGCTGAAAATCTAAGAATACGATTGTTCCCGCCAATTAGCACTGGGAAAATTGCTGCAGCTAAAAGTAAACCTATAACAATTTTCATGCCAATATTTTGCGAGCATAGAGGAACTATACAGTTAATTTGCGCAAGATTTCCTGCGGAGAAAGCCGTGACCAATGTAAATAAGCAAAATAAGCCTGCTAAGCACTTACTTCGCATACCATAAGCAAGACATGCAATTGGGCCACCGATAAACTCTCCCTTATTGCTACCTTCCTTTCGATACTTGGAACCTAAAAAAGAGCCAGAATACTGTACAATGGCACCC
>NZ_APJW01000004.1 GCF_000454725.1 Chlamydia ibidis 10-1398/6
AGTAAAGCTGCTAGCCAAATCCAAGGCAAACTTCCTGGCCCTCCACATGTAATCGCTATAGCCATACCTGCAATATTCCCGGTACCAAAATTGCCAGCTAAAATGCCTGCAACTGCCTCATATCGAGATATTTTTCCACTTTGAACAGAGCCATGCTCTTCCTCGCTTTTCAACATTAAACTAAACCCCAAACGGAGAGAAGAAAATTGTAAGCCACGAAGTTTCCACGTCAATGCGCCACCCAACAATAGGATTATCGGGAAAACACCAAACGATATACAAACACTATTTAGGTATTCTAGAAAATATAACATTATCTCTCTCGCTGCTATTTGTTTTGTTCCTATTTGGAAAGCTAGATAGCAAACAGCTAAAGGCCTCCCATCCTCGTTCTTAGGGGAAAGGAAGCCTTATTTCGGAGATCTTAAGAAGGTTGAGATACTACGATATCAACAAGCTCAGGCCACCTTTCCCCGTGCACAATGGTGGACACGGACCCGGTATCTAGCCCTAGAGCGGAAGCAAACGCGGCAATGTCATCTTGAGTGATCACGCCTTTAGTAGCAGCTTCGGAAAAAACATTACTCAACTCAGTAATGAACATGTTCCAAATCCAATCACGCCCTTGCATCTTTTTGATTCCTTCAATAAGAGAGGGATGCTCAGCAAGGAACTTTAGTAAAGCCAAAGGATGAATCTCGCGAACTCGGGATAACGCGCTCATAATCTCGCCCTGCGACATAGCCAACGAAACAGAAGACTTTTCAGCAGCAGCAGTTACAACAAAGGAGATATCCTTCTTGTCCTGCTCTGTTATCTGATCTGTATACTGTTTAAAGTTAACCTGCACTTGATGCGTGTCCTTCCTACTAAATCGATTACGTCGCGCAAACAACCTACGCGAACGACGTGAATATTCCCTATTGTTTCTGGGTTTTTTAGAACTTTCCCCAAGTATAGCAGATTCGTTATTTATGTCTTTGGAGTTTTTTGATGCATAAAACCCACATGGATTCAAACAACAACTGCTTAAACCAGTAAGCAGAAGTAAACCACCAAAACTATACTTATAGATAAAGTTTTTCATCTCTTGTTATAAAGTTAAAAATAAAATTTATAATATTATAACAAAAATAGAATAAAAATATTAGAAATATAGTTATTTTAATAATAAAACCAAGATCTTTATAAAACTAAATCATATATGTAAATAAACTTTTAACGCGTCTCCTAGAAATGATTCTTGAGTTTCTCAAGTTGATTTGTTATTGGGCATTTTGTTATCAAAAGTAGGTTCCGTTTCAGCTATTTGCTAAGAGAATTTAACACAAAATTGGCCGTCAGAGGATCGTATGTTAAAAATCCTTAAATTTCGTAGTATTGTTTGTATAGGACTCTGTTCGTTAAGTATTCCTTACAATACTTATGCAGCTATGAGCTATCCTTCTACTATTTCGACGACAACATCCCTCTCTAGCAAATTAAAAATTGGCTCCGATGCTTGGATTGAGTCTAAGTTGCGCCAATATCCTGAACTCCTGTGGCTTACCGAACCCACTCCATTATCTAATACTTTAGAGAATCCTCTTGGTAGTGTTTTTTCTCCTGCTTTATTCGGAAAGCAGCTGCCAGCTTTGGATATAGCTCTTAGAAGCATGGTTACCCTACACTTGTTTATACAGGGCTCCCGTCAAGCATACACTCAACTATCACAGTTGTATACGACTGATGATCGTCTTACTTTCAAACAATTTCAGTCTGTCCATAGACAACTTATCCACTTTTTGAATTCTGCAAAGCAATTTGACGATATGCTTAAAATCCTAGAAACTGCGATTGTTTTGAGACATATTGGCTGTTCTGTCAAAGCTGCGGCCACATTCAAGCCCTACTTTTCAGAGTCGCATCTGGATGGATTTTATACTAAAGCTATGCACGTCTTACGTACATTCCCAGATTTGAGTCCTTCTTTTTCCCGTCTCTCTCCTGAACAAAAGGAAGTATTTTTCTCACTACGTCGTATGGCAAATTATAATATGTTGATGAATCTATCTAGCATGCCAACGACACAACTTCTTTCAGTTGGTAGATCGAAACGCTCATTGATCGTTCTAGATTTGTATCTCTATTCATTAGATATGTGCGGCACTCAGTCCTGCTCTCAAGAATTTTATCATAATTTCAGTCCCCTCCTTGCTATGCTACAACAGCATGCAACTGTGGAGGAAGCTTTTTCACGATACTTTACTTACAGAGCCAATCGTCTTGGCCTGGAAGGAGTTTCAAGAACCGATATGACTTTAGTAAGATTAGCAACCTTAATGCAACTGCCTTCCAATGAAGTTGCTAACCTTACATCGAGTTTTAAAGGCCTTCCTTTAGAAGAAGCAGAAACTCTAATTAACACTTTTTGTACACCTCAAGGCGAGCTTATTTCTCTAGAAATTCGTGGCCTTCCCAATCTAATTTCAGCAATCTCACAAGCTAATCTAGTTTCAGGAACAGCAACTCTAGAGAGCCGAGCACGACAAATTTATTCTACAACACTAGGATTGATTGTTAAAGGTTTACGCACACAGAAAGAAATGTTACAAAAGCAACTGCTTCCACAAGGAACCGTTCTAGATTTCTCAGAAACAGCTGTTTCTTGCGGCGGGTTAGATCTTAGTTCTGAAAATATAGCTGTGCGCATCCATCTTAATGGAAGTGTAAGTATTACCTTTTAGCTAATGTAGCAGTCTGCCTATAACTGTGAAAACAGTGTTCCCATTTCGATAGCTGTCATCATTCCTGAATTACCTAAATGCGTCCCTTTGATGCCTGCTCGTTGCCATGCAGAATCTACATTGGGGGCAGTGATTATTGAGAAGATGATAGGTGTAGAGAATTCGACGGACAACGCACTAATTTGAGCAGAAACCTGATTAGCGATGTGATCATAGTGATCAGTTTCTCCCTGAATTAATACACCACATGCAACAATCGCGTCATATTTAGTTCCTGAAATAAGGAGTTTCTTCAAAGTACAAGGAATTTCAAAAGCTCCTGGCACTCGAATAGTTGTTAACATCTCTTCGCTTCCGCCATATTTTAAAAACGTATTTTGTGCACCACTAACCAAAGAATCAGCTATTGGGCCATTAAAACAAGAACCTACAATAGCTATACGTAAACTATTTGCAGATAGACTTCCCTGAAGTTCTTTCATACCATCCTCGAATGTTTTCTTAAACATGCTCAGCATGAGATAAATCTATCCAATGCCCCATACGCTCTTTCTTCGTTCGTAAGTACGCTTTGTTTTCTGGTGATACTTTCACCGGCAAAGCCACTCTGTCTACGACTTCCAATCCAAACCCTTGAAGACCGAAATACTTGTTAGGATTATGTGTTATCAATTTAATCGTTGTCAATCCTAGATCAACAAGAATCTGAGCTCCGATACCATATTCACGAGAGTCTACAGGGAAACCAATTTTCAAGTTAGCATCTACGGTATCATATCCAAAATCTTGTAGAGCATACGCACGAACTTTATGCCCTAAACCTATGCCTCTGCCCTCCTGACCACGAAGATAGACAATGACTCCCTCGCCCTCTAGTGCTATATATTTCATAGCACTTCGTAATTGATGGCCACAATCACAGCGTATAGAACTCATAATATCTCCGGTCAAACACTCTGAATGTACGCGAACCAGAACATTTTGTTTTCCAAACACGTCTCCCTTGACAAGCGCGATGTGCTGCATCCCATCCAGTACAGATTCATAGACATGTATACTGAATTCTCCATAATCAGTAGGCAGTCTCGCTGAAGACACGCGATTAACAAGACGGTCTGAAAGCATGCGATAAGCAATCAAATCAGTTACGGATATGACAGAAATTCCATGTAATTTTGCAAACTGTAAAATTTCAGGAAGTCGCATCATAGAATGGTCCTCATTCACAAGTTCTGCGAGGACTCCACACGGTTGCATACCTGCTAGACGCATCAAATCCATAGCAGATTCAGTGTGCCCAGCTCTTTTTAACACACCACCTGGAGCACTTGCCAAAGGGAAGAAATGCCCAGGCTGTACAAAATCTTCAGCAGTACTTCGAGGATCGGCTAATAATTCAACCACCCTTGTTCTATCTGCTGCAGAGACTCCGGTTGTTACTCCTTTTGCAGCATCTATAGAAACGGTAAACGCTGTGCGAAATGGACAGCGATTCTGTTTCACCATGGGAGGCAATTGTAATGCCTCTAATCTTTCTGGCTCTAAAGCAGCACAAACAATCCCAGTAGTATGCCTAAGAAGAAAACTCATCTTTTCAACTGAAATTTTTTCTCCAGCGAGAATTAGATCTCCCTCATCTTCTCTAGAAGCTTCATCAACAACTATGACAAATTTACCTTGTGAAATGTCAGCTACGGCCTGGCCTATAGAAACAAAACCTGAATTTTGTTTCTCAGGAGAGTGACTATTACTGTGCATTACTAAAAATCCCTCCTTAACATACCCTCTAAACGATCAAAAAGAGAGGAATGCATTAAATCATGTAATTAAGATACAGCAAAGAAATACGTAATTAAAAAGCAACCATACTCTAAAATGAAATTGAAAAGAAGAAAGCTTAAAGATTTGTCCGCATAGCATCTATAAATAGGCTAATCCAATCTCATTTTCACTTCAAGTTTCGTTGGGAGGATAAAGGTCTGACGCATACCAACTAGTTTTTAAAGTATTTCCTATAATTTCGGTTTTGTGGATATAAAAAGATTTAGATGAATTTAGACGCAATCCTAAGTCCTTAAAAATAGGTTTACGCTGATTACCAAGAATTTTATTACCGTGATAAAGAACGAGAGAGTGTACTAAACCGCTGTTTAAAAATGAAGTATGTAGTGTTGAGCCGCCTTCAACAAGAATCTGCAATATATTACGCTTAGCAAGATGAGAGTAGACTTCACTTAGATCTACGCCAGACGGGGTGCGTTTTACTACCAAAGTAGATACTCCTAAGTTTTTTATACTTTCTAGATGTACCAGTGGACATGCCTCTGTTGTTACATACAAGGATTCGGGAGGGCCATGAAATATTCTTGAATCTAAGGGGACTCTGCCTTTACTATCCAAAACTACACGCAACGGTTGTCTAGGATATAAACTGCCGTCCGGATATCTTGCTGTAAGATATGGGTTATCAGAAATGATCGTGTCCGCTCCTGCGATAACTGCCTGAGAAAAGGCTCGCAGCTTACCAACATCTTCTCTGGCTTTACTGCATGTAATCCATTGAGAGCACCCATCTTGATCAGAAACTTGGCCATCAATAGAGGCTGCCGTCTTGATGACAACCCAGGGCTGCTTATGTTCTCTTTGGTAAAGATACGAGCGAAGGGAATCTTCTGCTTCTTTTCTTCCCACTCCTACATGCACTACAATCCCTGCTTTGCGTAGTTTAGCAATTCCTGATCCTGCAACACGCTCATCCGGGTCTATAACAGCTACATTCACAGCTGCGACCTTACTTTTTACGAGTAAATCTACACAAGGTGGCGTATGTCCATAGTGAGCACAAGGTTCTAGAGTGACGTAAACATGCGCTCCTTTTAGTGAGGAAGTGGCAGAATGAATAGCATTGCGTTCAGCATGAGGTTCACCCTGTGCTCTATGATATCCCTCTCCAATAATTTTATTATTCTTAGTGATGACACAGCCTACCCAGGGATTGGGAGGTGCAGAAATTTTCCCCTTTTCTCCTACTTCTATTGCCCTACGCATAAAAAATAGTTGTTGGTCAGAGAAATCTTCCATATACTTCATTTGGACAAAAATCTGATTCAAAGAGATACAAGAATGTTGGATATAAAATTAATACGCAAGGCACCTGAAGAATGTGAATCCCGTCTTCGTAAGAAAGATCCTAAAATTTCTTTAACTCCTATTCTTGACTTAGACAAAACTGTTCGTCAATTAAAGACAGAATCTGAAACTCTGCAGGCTCAACGAAAAAATTTATCAGCACAAATTTACAAAGCTAAGTCTCAAGAACACAACTGCGAGAATTTAGTAAAAGAAGTTGAAAGTATTTCTGAAAAGTTAAGCGAATTAGACAAGCAACTACATGAAAAAAATTCTTTACTACAAGATTTGCTGGTCCGTTTGCCAAACTACCCATACGATGATGTCCCTGTTTGTCCAGATAAATCTGGAAACAGAGTGATTAAGACAGTAGGAGCTGTTCCATCGTTTTCTTTTGCTCCTAAACATCATCTTGATCTAAACCAGAAGCTCGATATTCTGGACTTCAAACTACCTGCTAAAACAACAGGATCTGGCTGGCCTGCATATAAAAATCAGGGAGTTTTACTGGAATGGGCATTATTAACCTATCTAATGCATAAACAACAGGCTCATGGATTTCAATTATGGCTTCCCCCTCTTCTTGTAAAAAGGGATATCCTTTTTGGATCTGGGCAGATTCCTAAATTTGATGGGCAATACTACCGAGTTGAAGATGGAGATCAATCTTTATACCTTATCCCGACAGCAGAAGTAGTTCTTAATGGCTTCCATTCCCAAGAAATTTTTAACGAAAAAGACTTGCCTCTGTACTATGCTGCCTTTACCCCTTGTTTTCGTAGGGAAGCTGGTGCAGCCGGTTCACAAGAACGAGGTCTTGTTCGTGTTCATCAGTTCCATAAAGTAGAAATGTTTGCATTCACGACACCAGAACAAGAAGATGTCGCATATACAAAAATGCTAGCAATTGTTGAAGAGATTCTAACGGAGCTTGAACTCCCCTATCGCCTATCACTCTTGTCTACTGGGGATATGTCTTTCACTGCCGCTAAGACTATAGACGCTGAGGTCTGGTTACCTGGACAGCAAGCATTCTATGAAGTCTCATCCATTTCTCAGTGTACAGACTTTCAAGCTCGTCGTTCAGAAACTCGGTATAAGGACAAACAAGGCAAACTGCATTTTGTTCATACCCTAAATGGATCAGGACTGGCAACTCCACGTCTTTTAGTTGCGATTTTGGAAAATAACCAACAACAAGATGGATCTGTAATTATTCCCAAAGTCCTCCGCAAATACATCGGTGGCCAAGAAAAGTTACAATAGCTGACACTCGCACCTAAATTCTAAAGGATAGAGAACTAGGCATATTTGTGTTGTTGCAAAATTCCAAAGATGTGAGGCAATATAAGGCGAATTCATTGAGTCAAGGATAACACCCATGCAAACTGAGTCTCATGATCATTTCAAATCTCAAACTGCAGAGAATCATTTAAAATCTGTAAAGGACAAGAATAAAGTTTGCATAGGCGAACCTCATACAACAATCAAGGGTTTTATTTACCATTTAGCCAGTGACGCCCTCGCAACGGGAGTATTTTTATTTTTCATTCGCTCTCTATTTTTTTGTACCCCTATGTCTCATAACATAGGGAAAAAAATGCTGCTATCCTTAGGGATTGGTTGGGTTTTTTATCGAGGATGTTTGAAAGCTAAAAAAGCATGGTCTTATATGGAGCTTTCACACCGGTGCATGTTACAAGAAAAAAAAGAAATAGAGTCCAATCCCTTACAAGAGCGTCAAGAGTTGAAAGCTATATACGCTAACCATGGATTTAAAGGTGACTTGCTAGAAAGTATTGTTGATTACATAGCTTCAGATTCAACTTTGCTCTTAGATACCATGATTCGTGAAGAATTACATATCTCTATCGAAGATTTTCCGCATCCCCTAAAACAAGGAGGCACACGCTTCCTAGGCGGCATTATAGGGCTAGTCCTTTTCTTACCTTTTGTACTTTGTGCAAGTTATACTGTCGCCGGGATCATCTCCTCTCTCTTTATTCTGTCCCTGTCAGTAATAAAAGCTAAAATTTTGAATAACGATGTAATTACTGAGTCTATTTGGGTAGTAGGTATCTTTCTTACTTCGATCAGCATAACTTTAGCTTTAGTAAAATTGTTGTAATATGTAGGTAATCAAGTGTTTTCACGGCTATTTTCTACTCCATTTTCACCAGAAGTATTGGACACTTTTTTTGAATCAGGAATGTCAGAAGATAGCAGCCCGATGCTATCTCCCAAGAGTAGACTCCTAAGTCGTAATCTTTCTTTAAAGTCTGCTTGCCTTGCCTTAGTTATGTATCTTATTTCTCTAGGAGGATCTCTTTTCGGGTCTGAAGCTATTTCTAGACTTTTCATTGTGTTAACATTTTTCCTTGCTGGGACTCCTGCAGTAATTAAATCCTTAGATGATATCAGAAATAAGACCATAAACATTGATATCCTGATGACCTCAGCAGCATTCGGATCTATTTTCATTGATGGAGCCCTGGAGGGCGCTCTTCTTCTAGTACTGTTTACATTCTCAGAGGCTCTGGGATTAATGGTCTCAGGGAAAGCACGAAGTACCCTAGTATCTCTGAAAAATTTAACTCCCACAATGGCATGGATCGTTTTAGATAATGGAAATCTAAAAAAAACACCGATATCTCAAGTACAAGTTGGAGATGTGATTAGAACCAAAAGTGGAGAGATAGTGCCTTTGGATGGCGTGATTACTCATGGTTGTTCCTCAATTAATCTTATGCATTTGACAGGAGAAAAGGTACCAAAGTTTTGTCAAGTTGGTTCCATTGTCCCCGCTGGGGCGCGCAATTTAGAAGGAAGTTTTGATCTCAAGGTACTAAGAACTGGAGCAGATTCAACTATTTCTCACATCATTAATTTGGTTATACAAGCACAGAATTCTAAACCCCGATTACAAAAGAGACTAGACCAGTATGCTTCGATATATACTCTAGCAATTTTCGCTATTTCTGCGAGTATTGCGATTTTAGTTCCTCTATTTTCTTCTATTCCTTTTTTTGGTCCCAATAGTGCGTTTTACAGAGCTTTAGCTTTTTTGATAGCAGCTTCACCTTGTGCTCTAATTATTGCGATTCCTATAGCATATCTTAGTGCTGTAAATGCATGCGCTAAGAATGGTATTCTACTCAAAGGTGGGGTTGTTTTAGATCGCTTGGTATCATGCAATTCTATCGTTATGGATAAAACAGGAACACTAACAACTGGGGAGCTCACTTGTATGGGTTGCGACCTAATAGGTCCGAGCCACCCTAACTTTTTCTCTTTAATCCTATCTCTGGAGCAATCTTCCTCACATCCTATTGCTGAAGCAATTGTTACATACCTAACTAAACAACAAATAATTTCTCTGCCTGCAGATACATACCAAACAATTCCTGGTCATGGTGTTCAGGGAATATTTCAAGGAAACAAACTTTTCATTGGCAAAGTATCTACCGCACTACAAAGTGTAGATAAAAAATATGTCGATGAAATAACCGATCGAGTTAATTCTGCAAGGCAACGTGGAGAAATCTGTTCCCTTGCTTATTTTAATTCTTCCTGCGCGCTATTTTACTTTAAAGACGTCCCTCGCACCAATGCCAAAGCAATTATTGAAGAGTTGCAGAAGTCTGGTTATCCAGTGAGTATGTTGACAGGAGATCATCGTGTTAGTGCGGAAAACACAGCAAAAGTATTGGGAATTACAGAAGTATTCTCTGATCTATCTCCTGATGACAAACTTGATAAAGTACGTGAACTAGCAAAAAATCGTCATATTCTCATGGTTGGTGACGGTATTAATGATGCTCCTGCTCTGGCACAAGCTACCGTTGGAATTGCAATGGGAGAAGCGGGAAGCGCAACTGCAGTAGAAGCTGCAGACGTTGTTCTTTTGAATGATGCATTATCCTCACTACCATGGCTTATCCAAAAAGCAAAAAGTACCCAGAAAATCGTATCCCAGAACCTAGCTTTAGCTTTAGCAGTAATTTTTCTTGTTTCTTGGCCAGCATCTTTGGGTATGATTCCTCTTTGGCTTGCCGTAATCCTTCATGAGGGCAGTACGATTGTTGTTGGTTTGAACGCACTTCGATTGCTTAAATAGTCAATACTTTGCAAACCGACGACTATAAATACTCTGAAGAATCCCTAAGGAAGCCATTGTTGATATTACTGAAGATCCTCCATAAGAAATGAGAACTAGAGGAACTCCAGTAATCGGCAACAAACCACACATCATACTGATATTAATAAGAACATGCATTGACAAGTGTACAGTGATTCCTGCAGCGAGAAATTTACCAAAATCATCGACAGCTACAGCCACAGTACGACAACCAAAACAAATAAGGTAGTAGAACAAACCAAGGACACTTAAAAGTCCAAGTAAACCAAATTCTTCTCCTAATGCTGGAAATACAGAATCCGTATACCCATAAGGTAACCATCCTCTTCCCGCAAACTCTCCTGCTTTCCATCCTCTACCTTTTACCCCTCCTAAGCCTATAGATATAAGTGAAGCTTTTTGATGATGGTTTGACGGACTCAACCTTTCATATTGATACTCTTTTATTACCTTCAGAGCATAAGGTTTCACCTTCTCATGAGAAATAATCCCAGAAAAAATAAGTAGAGATGCAAGCATCCCTAAAGCAGCACATAATGCACAAAACTTAACAAATGGGGGATGGATATTGCCCAAATAGAAAATCACAAGAGTTACAGGACATAGGACTAATGCTGTACCTAGATCAGGTTCCTTTAAGATAAGAAAAAATGGGATAGCTACAACGAAAGAAGCTATTAGTACGGTAGATTTAGACGAAATAACTGATTTTCTAATATCGAGAGTATAGCTTAACATAATAACAACAACAAGTTTAGCGTACTCTGAAGGCTGAACACTAAGATGAATAAGAGGAATACGATACCATCTATGCACATTTTGAACAGCTGGCACAAAAAACAAACCCACTAAACTAAGGATCATTAAAAAATATAAAACCCATGCCCAACTTCTTAACTTATGATAATCAAGATACATGCATAAAAAGTACGCCATCCATCCTAGAATAAAGTGACGAATTTGCATTATACTTTTAGATGTTAATAACCCTTTTGATGATGTTACTAACATTGCTGAAGGATCCATAGATGAAATAACAACAATACTCAACATCATAAGCATGAAAACAACTGCAAATACCCAAGAATTGACATAGCTTAAATACTTCATATTGCTCATAATACCTGCACTTATTCTAGGAGTTTTAAATCTAAATAAAATATGAAAGTAATTTATTATGAAATAGCGAAAACTTCGTCTACTAATATAACTGCAAAAAAACTTATACCATTTTTACCTCCATACGCCCTGACCGTCATCTCTACTAAAAATCAAACTGCGGGGAGAGGGAAAATAGGGAGATCTTGGATATCAACACATAATGATATTACTATATCGTTATGTTTTTTTATTACAGATACAGGTATTGATTCCTCTAGGCTATTTCGTATGGGCACAACAATAGTCTTAAGCCTTGTTAATGAGTTAGGGATAGTTGGTGGGACTATTAAATGGCCGAATGATGTACTAATAAAAGGGGAAAAACTTGCTGGAGTACTTACTGAAACTATTCCTGTACGAAATTTCCTAGGAGTTATCCTAGGTATTGGCATTAATGGCAATACATCACACGAAGACCTGTCTCAGATAGATCAACCTGCTACATCATTAGCTATAGCATTAGAGAAACCTGTCAATCTTGAGCAAATACAATCTCGACTAATATATTATGCTACACGGAGTATTCAGGAGAATTTAGGTGTATTATTACCTCTGGAAACGGATCACCGGAAGATCAAAAAATCGGAATAAAAAAGCTACAGGCCAAAGAGTAATCTGCGTACGTTTTGCTAGATACTTATCAACAGCCTGTTCATAAGCCGCTGTCTCAAAAGCAAATAAATTATCTCGTGCCCAGAAATCTTCAATAACACCTACAATATCGTTATTACTATTGTGCATATTATCTAAAGAACTAATAACTATTTCCAACTTTGCGGATAGAGCTTGCTCCATTTCACTAAAAGCAAAAAGAATATCGTAACTATATTTTAAGAACTTTCTCCAAGACATTTTACGATAGGTCTCTAAAAACTCTATCTCACGAGATAAAGGTTGCCGCACTTCGTCTGAAGCAAGTAGTGATAAAGCTACCCTCTTTGCAAGAGCATGCGCAGTAAGTGCATACCAAGATAACATTATATTCTTCACTAGATAATAAAGTTGACAATAGGCTCCAATAAGAACGCCACAGAGAATACCGATCAACAAAACAAAAACAAGTAAAGCCATAGTAACTGGTATGACTAATAACTAATAAAAAAGCAACTAATCACTAAAGGTATGTAAGAAGTTCGGCATCCGTTAGTTCACGATATTCTCCGTAGCGTAATCCTCCTAGGACTAAACTGCCAATACGGATACGCTTTAGCTCTAACAAAGGTAAGCCCGCTGCTTCTGCAAACAAACGAATCTCGTGCTTTTTCCCTTCATTTACTACAATTTTTATCGTGCCTCTGCGAATTTTAGAAACAGAAACTGGACGCACTCGTTTCCCGTCAATAACAGTACCTTCCATGAGATCTTCGAGATTTTTTGCAGTAACATCCCTACTCACCTTCAACAGATATTCTTTAGTAATCCCGTAGGAAGGATGGATGATCTTGTTAGCGAATTCACCATCATTAGTCACTAAAATTAACCCTGAAGTCTCTTTATCGAGTCTCCCCACAGTAAAGACGCGGTAAGGAAGATGAGCAAACAAGTCAATAACAAGCTTAGTACCCGGGAATTTTTTTTCCGATGAGCACAGATAACCAAGAGGCTTGTGTACCATAAAGTAGACTTTTTTAGTCGCCCCTACACGTTGTCCAGCAATTTTAACGGTATCTTTTTGATCATCAACAAGAAGAAAAGGCCCCGGGGCGACGCGCCCATTCACTGTTACATTTCCTGAAAAAATAATTTCATCACATTTCCTTCTTGAAGCTACTCCTGCAGAAGCTAAAAATTTATTCAGGCGTACTTTTGGCATAACACACTCCACATGATGCATATATTTTGCCTAAGGACATAAATAGTGGTCTACTTTTCTTTGTAATTAAAAAAAATGTCCTAGACAAAAGTTTTTTTGTGCTTATTCTTAACTTCTCAAGCTTATGTTTTAGGAGACTATGAGCCTTCTCATTTTATTACGTCACGGTAGATCTGCATGGAACGAAAAAAATCTTTTTACAGGATGGGTTGATGTTCCTCTGACTCAGAAAGGAATAGACGAAGCTATGTCCGCTGGGGCAATAATCAAACATTTACCTATTGATTATATTTTTACATCTACCCTTGTACGCAGTCTGATGACAGCCCTATTGGCTATGACGCATCATATTTCGGGCAAAGTTCCTTATATCGTCCATGAAGATGACCTCCATAAAAGTATGAGTAAAATTTATAGCGACGAAGAAAAATATATGATTCCTGTATATCGTTCTAGTGCCTTAAACGAGCGGATGTACGGGGAGTTGCAGGGAAAAAATAAACAACAAACTGCTGAACAATTTGGAGAAGAACAGGTTAAAATATGGCGACGTAGCTATAATGTTGCCCCTCCCGGAGGAGAAAGTCTGTACGATACCAAGCAACGCACTCTTCCTTACTTTCAGAACACCATCCTGCCTCTAATACAAGATTCCAAAAATGTGTTTATATCAGCGCATGGTAATTCTTTACGTTCTCTCATCATGGATATAGAAAAATTAAGCGAAGACGAGGTACTCTCTTTGGAATTACCGACTGGGAAACCTATGGTGTACTCATGGACAGGCAACAGATTCGAACGATGTCTCGAACCGTTTGGTTGAATAATCAACAAGCAATCCCTCCTTCTGAGGAAGTCAAAGAAAGTTTTAAAACATATTCTGATCTTTTTTCGTCATCATCTTCATCACCCTTACGACTGCTTCACGAAACTGAGGAAGCAGCTCGTAAGCTAACGGGCTGTTTGGAATCCACTCACGTTTTTCGCTTTGTCCCTCACTTTCCTCATGCCACAGCAATCATTGTAGCTTCGTTATTGGAAAATTCCTCAGCTTTCCAAGGCAGAAATCATCTTTTAGTCCCCGCTCATGACCAGCAATATAGCATCGATGCTTTATGTCGTCGTCAAGGTTTAGGGACAACTTATGACTGGGTAACAGTAAATAATTCCGGTAGGATCACTCA
Source organism: Chlamydia ibidis 10-1398/6 (assembly GCF_000454725.1). Lineage (NCBI taxonomy): Bacteria > Pseudomonadati > Chlamydiota > Chlamydiia > Chlamydiales > Chlamydiaceae > Chlamydia > Chlamydia ibidis. The sequence continues at coordinate 14,152 of NZ_APJW01000004.1, forward strand.
GGAACAACTTATAGAAAGCTTAACTCCGAGAACATTGCTGTTCTCTTTGTCAGCGGCAAATGGAATGACAGGAATTATTGAACCCTTAAAGGATTTATTGTCCTTGTGTAAGGAACGCGGAGTCATCTCTCATGTTGATCTTTCTGATATTCTGGGACGAGCAAAATTAACTAACCAAATACTGAACGCCGATATATTAACCTTCTCATCCTTAGCATTAGGAGGAATAGGGAACATTGGAGGCATGTTTATAAAAAAATCTTTGAGTAAATTTTTCTCTCTTTGGCTACCTGAATCTCCTTGTGGAAGTTTATGTTTAAGCTCAGTCGCGGCAATGAAAATAGCTTGTCAAGAAAGAGCATCCTCTCTTTCTTCTTTAATACTGTCTTCGGTAAACTTACGTATGGCGTTATCCAGGGAATTAAAAACGGTTATTCCTAATTTAGAAATCCTTTTCCCTAATTTAGAAAACCAGCTTCCGAATGTAATGGTGATTGGTTTTCCAAACATACCTACAGAGAGTATTGGGTTCTTTTTACATCAACAAAGCATCTATCCGGGATTAGGGTATGAACGCTTCCAACCCTTATCGCAAGTTCTCCAAAACTGCGGAGTGTCTCCTACTCTCTGTCACTCCTCTCTCCATTTTTCATTTACGGAACGAACTAAACCAGATCACTTCTCCATCTTAGCACGAGCTATTTCTGAAGGAACTAAACACTTACAACCAGCTATTGCGAGTGCGCTATGACAATACCTTTCCAACCAATTGCTTCTTGGGTAGCAGCCCCTCCTAAAGTTATCAAAAAATTCCGAAAATTCTATTGCGGAGGTAGTTTTTCCTCTGAAGATGCAGAAACTAAAAATGCCTACCTAATTATTGGGAAGCAAGGGCACCATCTCATGGGGAACTGTGTAATTTTTTTCTGGCTAGTTGATAAAGAAAATGGAAAAATCATTGATGCGAAGTTTCAATACTTTGGTCATCCCTATCTTCTTATTTTGGCTGAAATCACTTGCAATCTCATTATTGGGAAGACTTACGCACAAGCCTACAATGTTACCATCAATGACATAGATAAAGAGCTGCGCGTTCAAGAAAATAAGCCCGCGTTAATAGATACTTATTCTCCTCTGTACCATTTCATCATTGATGCTTTAGACATTGCAGCAGAACAATGCATGGATATTCCTTTAGCAGATGGTTCGCTCCCTCTTCAAGAAGGCACGTTTCCTAACATATCAGAAGATGCGCACCCTTTCACCGAGGAAGTTTGGACTTCTTTATCACAAGAAGCCAAAATACAAGCTCTTAGGAACACAACTGAAGAGAAAATTCTTCCCTATGTAGCGTTAGACGGTGGAAGCGTGGTTATAGAAAATCTAGAAAATAATATTGTAACAATTGCCTACTCTGGAAACTGTTCAGGATGTTTTTCTGCTATAGGTTCTACTTTGAACTCAATAGGTTACCTGCTTCGCACCCACGTTTATCCTGAGCTACAAATTAGGGTCAATGAATCTTCTTTGAACTTTTCCACTAATATAAGCAATACCAGTGAATCTTAATTGGCTATTATTGCTAGAGAATTGTCAAGAATTCATGTTTTTTGATAGAGAGTAATGAAATGTTAAGAATCTCATTAATATTTTATTATTTTTCCTGAGGATGGTCGTGTTTCTTCAATTCTTAAAAAAGAAGTTCTCACTATTGAGGATTTCTCCATTATATTTTTTTGCTCTTGGAGGATTAGGGCTGACTATTTTTCTAGGAAAAACACCAACGTCATCTCTTTCTTCCTCTTACCCACAATCAGAAAAGAAAACAACTAGTTGGTTTAAATTAACACAAGTTGGCAATCCAAAACTTTTAGAATCTCTAGTAAAAAAAGAACAACTAGAGAAAGATTTAACTAACTTTGAACCAATTGCCAATGCAACAGTAGCAATATCCTTATCAGAAGAAGAAGAAGTCTCTCCCCAACTCTCTGCTATTCTCACTCTTAAAAAAGATGCAGTCTTATCTCCATCTCTTCGCCAGTCTATTATAGATTATCTTGTAAGTAGTGTATATGGATTGCAAAAAGAGCATATCACTCTGTCTGATAATTTTGGACAGATCTATTCAGACAATATTGCATATCCGAACCCAGCAAGTTTATCACGAGCAAAGGAATACTTAAGTAAACTGTTACCGCAACGACATTTCACTTTGCTTCACTTAAACACAGAGGGCTCGCCCATAATACAATTTTTAATTAACGAGAATTACATCAATAGTCTGCAAAAAAATAAACGAGAGAGAATTTTACAACACTCTCTTAATTACATAAATCAAACATTGGATAATGGGAATACAGTACAAGTAGAAATCTTACCATTCTCTAAGGATACGACAAACCGGACTCTCATATTACAGTTTATCATTGGTGGAATGGTTTTATTGTCTAGCCTCGCGATTGTAGGACTGGCGAGTTTTTATCTTGCTAGTTATGCATATGAAGCTATCCCTAAAGATCCCAAAAAAATAAAACGAGGAATAAATATAGGGAAGCTGGTAGAGATCTTACAAAAAGAGTCGCCCGAAAAAATCGCTCTAATACTTTCATATCTAGACCCTAAAAAAGCTGATGAACTCTTTAAACAACTACCAGAATCGACTCAAAAACAAGTATTGGAAATACAACAATAATTAGAATTAGGTATGCATTGTGACAACGTCCCAACCCCCTGGTTCTCTTTCAGATACTCAAGACTCTCCCAAAAGTAAAGATTGGGACGATGGATTCTCACAAGGTTTTCTGGAAGGCAGTATCTCTGGCCATGAGGAAGCTTTTCAAGAGCTTCTCTCTTTGATTCAGATTTTCAGGAAGCTTTCTATTCACATGCTTTCTGAAATAGAAAAAATTACTCATCATCTAAAACCTGATCTTCTTGAACTAGCGATTCTGACTTGTGAGAAATTTTTGTACCGCAAATTGGACGATACAGAAGAACTTAGTCTACTATTGTCTGCAGCGCTTCAACAGCATACTACTCTACAATCTCTATCACCTATAAAAGTCTTCCTTCATCCCGATGATCATCAAAAACTTAGTGACTGGATGGTAACACATGAATTTCCAATGATCAAACATGTAGAGTTTCTCTCTGATATTTCTTGTAAAAAATCTAGTTACAAGCTCGTGCTTCCCTCTGGAGTATTAAGACAAGAAATAGGAGAAGAATTAGATCATTTGCTTTCTGTTTTAACAACATGACACACCTAAATTACGAAAAATCTCAGCTTAATTATTGGCAACCTTATCGCGCTTGTGGATTTTTATCAAAAGTCTCAGGAAATCTTATGGAAGCTGAAGGATTATCAGCATGTTTGGGTGAGCTTTGCAAAATTTCCTCTTTGCGCCATCCTGACATCCTTGCAGAAGTAATAGGATTTAATAGCCAAACGACGTTATTAATGTCTTTGTCTCCTATGTATTGTGTAACTCTGGGTGCAGAAGTCTTACCATTACGACGCCCTCCCTCACTACATTTATCAGACCATTTACTTGGACGTGTTATTGATGCTTTTGGGAACCCCCTGGATAATAAAGAACCCTTACCCAAAACTCACTTAAAACCACTGATTTCCCCTCCTCCTGCACCAATGACACGGAAACCTGTCAAAGATATCTTTCCTACAGGAATCAAAGCTATCGATGCATTTCTGACATTGGGGAAAGGTCAAAGAATTGGCATCTTTTCAGAACCAGGCAGCGGTAAATCTTCTTTGCTATCTGCCATTGCTTTAGGAGCTCAATCAACTATTAACGTGATAACACTTATTGGTGAAAGAGGTAGAGAGGTACGTGAGTACATAGAAAAACACAAATCAGATTTAGAACAAAAACGAACAATTATTGTAGCTTCTCCGGCTCATGAAACAGCTCCAACAAAGGTCATTGCTGGCAGAGCAGCTATGACCATTGCAGAATATTTTCGGAATCAGGGAAATGATGTTTTATTTGTCATGGACTCATTATCAAGATGGATTGCAGCCCTGCAAGAAGTGGCCCTAGCAACAGGAGAGACATTAGCTGCACACCACTATGCAGCCTCAGTTTTTCATCACGTTGCAGAGTTTATAGAACGGGCTGGCAATAATGACTGTGGATCGATCACAGCACTTTATGCCATACTATACTATCCTGATCATCCTGATATATTTACAGACTATTTGAAATCACTATTAGATGGTCATTTTTTCCTAACCAACCGCGGTAAATCCCTAACCTCTCCTCCTATTGATATTCTTTCCAGTCTTTCTAGGTCTGCACGGAGTATAGCTCTTCCTCATCATTACGCAGCCGCTGAAAAACTAAGGTCTCTTTTAAAAATCTATCAAGAAGCTTTGGATATTATTCAACTCGGTGCGTATACACCTGGGAATGATAAAGATCTCGATGATGCTGTTAAATTGATTCCTAGCATCAAAGCTTTTCTTTCCCAACCATTATCAAATTACTGCTACTTAGAGAACACTCTAAAACAATTGGAGGATTTGGTTGATAATGAGTCGCATGCTAACTAATCTCATAACTGTTCTAAAAACGAGAATTTATCATGCATCGTCTAATTTCTATTTAGACAAAAACAAAGATCAACTTCTATTAGATCACTTACAGCATATACAAACACGTATAACATATACCTCTAAGTTACGTGAGGAACATTTTTTATATAGGAATAACATTGAACACTACGATAGGCTTTTAGAACACTTGCAAACATTACAGTCATCTATTTATAAACAACACAATGCCTACTGCAGAATATGTAAAGAACATCAAAGCAAATTACTCGCTTTAATTAATCGCAGAAAAATTATCGAAAAGATCAGGAACAATAAGTATTCTAACATCAAGAGATAGGAACGCAAGGCTAGCTGTAATGACCGACTCTGTAATCTTTCCGTCTATTTTGGAAATGTCCCCACTCAAAGAAAAACTCAAATCAATTAATCAAGAACATTTATTAGATTTCTGGCCCACACTTTCTCCCAAACAACAACAACGACTCTCTAGCCAAATAACCTCTATTGATGTTGAATTTTTCAACAAGCAACGCCTACTAGTTAAAACACCTAAATCCTGTCTAAAATCTTTTCGTCCTTTAACTTCATTTGGTTCTTCTGGAGAAGATCCTAAAAGAAGTGAAATAGGGACAAAGTTGTTGGAAAAGAAAAAAGTAGCTTGCGTAGTTCTTGCTGGAGGTCAAGGTTCTCGTTTAAAGTGCGATGGACCAAAGGGACTTTTCCCAGTCTCACCCCTTAAGAAAAAACCCTTATTTCAATTGGTTGCGGAAAAAGTTTGTGCTGCCAGTAAGCTGGCAAATCAGCCTTTGCCGTTAGCCTTTATGACTTCTCCACTAAATAATAGACAAACGCGTTCGTACTTTGAGTCTAATGATTATTTCGGCCTTGATCCTCATCAGGTTGATTTTTTTTGTCAGCCTTTATGGCCTCTCCTATCCAAAGATGGAGACCTCTTCTTAGAGGATGTGGATACACTTGCTCTAGGCCCTAATGGTAATGGTTGCTTAGCAACCTTATTGTGTACATCCGGTTTATGGAATAAATGGCACAGCTCTGGCATAGAAATGGTAAGCGTGATTCCTATTGATAATCCTCTTGCTCTCCCTTTTGATGTCGAGCTTTGCGGTTTTCATGCTATGGAAAACAATGATGTGACTATAAAAGCTGCTTTACGCCAAACAGCTATTGAGGATGTGGGTATTCTTGTAGAATCATATGATTCTGGTAAAACCTCAGTAATAGAGTATTCGGAAATTCCAATAGATGAACGCTACGCAACTCATCCTGATAATACATTAAAATACTGTCTTGCAAATATTGGTCTCTATTGTCTCTCTATGGACTTCATTGCTGGAGCTGCTCATAAAGAGCTTCCTCTATATAAAGCGTATAAATATGCCAAGCGTTTAGATACTCCCCATTGCTCAGAAAAAAATTCATGGAAATTTGAAGAATTTATCTTTGACCTATTTCGTTATAGCCAGCGATGCCGAACACTTGTATATCCTCGACAAGAATGCTTTGCCCCATTAAAAAACCTTGAAGGGAATTATAGCCTAGCAACTGTGCGTGAGGCATTATCTGCAAGAGAAAGACAAATCTTCCATAAGGTCACCGGAAAACGACTTTCTCCAAACACAACATTTGAATTAGAAGCTGATTTCTATTATCCTTCAACCTCTACTTCCTTACACTGGGAAAATAAAGCGTTTTTCGAGGAACCATTTTTTGAGGCTTCATGAAAGAAAAAATTGCCTATCTAGGCATGGGAATTTGGGGCTTTTGTCTTGCCTCTCTATTAGCTAATAAAGGTTTTCGTGTTGTAGGTTGGGCACGCAACCCTGATTTAGTTGATGAACTTCGCACAAAAGCCCGCCATCCTTTAGCTCCCGACATACCTATTCACCCAAATCTCTCATTCACCACAGATATGCAGGAAGCTATTTCTGGGGCTTCCATGATTGTAGAAGGTGTATCATCAGCGGGAATTCGTCCAGTTGCTGAACAAGTTAGGGCTATTACAAACTTACAAGTGCCATTTGTTATAACATCTAAAGGGATTGAACAAGATACCGGCTTACTTCTAAGTGAAATTTGCCTAGAAGTTTTTGGTAAAACTGCAGCACAATATCTTGGTTACTTAAGTGGTCCGTCCATTGCAAGAGAAGTCTTAAAGGGATGTCCGTGTTCAGTAGTAATTAGTGCCTATAATTCAGATACCTTGAAGAAAATCCATCAAGCCTTTCTTACTCCAAAATTTCGTGTTTATCCGAATAGCGACTTAAAAGGAGTAGCTTTAGGAGGAGCCCTAAAAAATATTATTGCTATAGCTTGTGGAATTTCAGATGGCTTTCAATTTGGTGATAACGCCAAGTCTGGATTAGTGACACGAGGTCTTCACGAAATTCGAAAGCTTGCAACAATTATGGACTGCCGCCCCGATACCCTTTACGGACTTGCAGGACTTGGAGATCTGTGTACAACCTGCTTTTCTTCCCTAAGTAGAAACACGAGATTTGGTAAATTAATTGCTGAGGGACGTACATTCGAGCAAGCTAAAGCAGAAATTGGCATGGTAGTTGAGGGCGCCTATACCGCGCTATCGGCTCATCAGATTGCCAAACACCATAAAATTGAAATGCCAATTACCACTGGCATCTATCGTGTACTCTATGAGAATTTAGATCTTAAAGAAGCCATTGCTACGCTTTTACAAAGGAATACTAAAGAAGAGTATCTTTAATATCTTATCACCACTGAAGGACTTTTCATTTGTACATTTTTTTGTCATTTGATAAAGGTGTGTTTATCACATGCAGTAAATAAGGCCATCGACTAAATGAACAGCAAGCTGGTGAAGCGCCTACGTTTGGCAACTTTGTCTTTCTTAGCCCTATCTGGAGCCTTTTCTTCTTCCTTGTATGCAACGCCTGCAGGGAATCCTGCGACTCCTGTTCTTCCAGGAATAAACCCTGAGCAACAAGGTTGGGGAGCTTTAGAGCTTTGTCGATCTTATGATTTGTTCGCGGCATTAGCTGGTAGTTTAAAAGTGGGTTTCTGTGGAGACTATATTTTTTCAGAAAGCAGTAGAGTTAGCGATGTTCCTGTTATTACCTCAGTGACCACTCTATCTGGTTCAGGCCCAGCAACTCAGGTCATATCCACAGAAAAAACTATGGACTTTGATCTTACGAATTCTCGTACGAATGTGAGTTGCGTATTCGCATCGATTTCTCTGCAAGACATATCATCAGTGTTTATCCCGTTACTTGACGTCAGTTTTGAAGTCAAAATTGGTGGGTTGAAAGACTACTGCCGTCTACCCGTGAATGCCTATAGAGATTTTACTTCTTCGCCTTTGGCTACGGAATCCCAAGCAACTAATGGATTGATCGAAATGCAGACCAATTATGGTTTTGTCTGGGATCTATGCCTAAGAAAAATTTTATGGAAAGATGGTGTATCCTTCATCGGGGCTAGTGCATCTTATCGTCATGCTGCCTGTCCTATTGATTACGTTGTCATACACAATCAGGCTAACCCAGAAGTGTTTTTTGCCGATTCCAATGGGAAAATGAGCCACAAAGAATGGGGGGCTCATTTAGGCATGACTACCTATGTCAATGATTATATCCTTCCTTATATTGGTGTAGGGGTGGGCAATACTACCCGCATGGCCCCAGCTGACTGCTTCAACCGTTTAGAAAGCGAATTTACAAATCTAAAATTCAAAGTTCGCAAAATCAATAGTTACCGTAGAGTCATGTTTTGTTGTGGAGCAACAAGTTGCCCATCTAACAACTTCTTCTATACTGTGGAAGGACGCTGGGGATGCCAACGTGCTGTTCATGTAGCTGGAGGATTTCACTTCTAACGGCAACCTGAAATCAATGTCCTATACACATTGTGCATAATCTTTAGCGATGCTGATACTAGGTTCCATTCTTGTTGCATGGCTCTAAGCTGGAGTTCTAACATAATTTGAGTAGTTTGCGCTAGATCACCATAATTTTGGACATCTGATAGACATTGATTAAAGAAGTTTAGCAAGCCTCCTTTCGTAGTTCCAGTCTCAATATCTATTTCACCATCAACAACTAAACCCTCAAGAGTTTGAATTTCAACAACAGAAAAATCAGACCCCATGATTTGATACGAAGGCTCATACACTGAAGATCCTGGAATAAACACCAAACTGTTCAAACTGTTCATAAGTTTCTTCATTTGCACTAAGCAAATTTCCAACTCTTTTATATAAGAATTTGCAGATTCTACCAATTGTGTTTTCTGAGCTTCGGATAAGCTAGGATTACTATTAATATTTTTGATTATTTTACCCAACAATACGGTAGCTTGCTCTGCGTTCTTAATATCATTCCGCAATGCTAGCCGCTCTTCTTCAAAACGGTTTTTCACCATTTGATATCCGTACTTAAAATTGGACGTTCCAGAAGTTTGGGAGATATAGGAACCTAAATTATAGACAATGGGAGCCGAATTAAACGTTTTAACAGCCTCTAACAAGGGGCTAAACAAGTTCTGAGCATATCCAGAAAGATTAAGTTCCTGACCTAAAGCATATAGGGCAGATTCTTGTGATGGGATATATTTATCTAAAAGAATGTAAGCAAAAGCTGACTGGAAGGGCATTTTGTTAATAACAGAATTACCACTTTCATCTGGATGTAATTCAGGAGCTGTTGTCAAAGCCTTAGGAGATACTTTATCAAAATGTGCCTGAAATGCCTTCTTTTCTTGCTTACGCATTTCCTTACTATTCTGCTCAGCTAATGTAGTTTGAAGCAAAGCCATTTCTGCTCCACTCTGCAGAAATTCACGATTCAATGAATCTATTAATTCTTGACGCAAGCCTAAAATACTAGCTTCCTTTAATAAATCCTGAAACACTTGCAACTGATGAGCAATTTCATTCACTTTTGTATAGTCCGCTGCAACCTCAGCAGGAGATACACGACGCTCTGATTCTATAGGTCTTTCTCTTAAGTAAGAGTAGGGTTGATATCTCTCTATAAAAGGCGTGTCCATAATCGCTTCCTGAAGTTATCTAATTCTACGTGTTAATTTTGCAAAAATTTGATTCAACAAAGCCATAGCAGCACTCACTAACGTCCATTCTTGCTGAATAGATGCTGATTCAAGCTGTAAAGCCAACTGCTGGTTTTGGTTAAATGTTGTATAATCCTGCTGTGTTGCTTCTAAACTATTGAGAATTTGTTGTTCTCCCCCAGGGACAACGCCATTTTTCCCTCCCTCTATGACAAAATTTTCAAAAGAGGATAACTGCCGCACCCATTCATTCGAGGGTTTCCCATTTACTGTAATAGTGAATGCTTCGTCAACTTCATCTGGTTTTTCTACAGGAGTGAGTGTCATCCCCACTAATAAAGAACGTAAGTTACCTAAATTACGTATCAAGTCATCGAATTGACTTTGATATGTTGTAATTGTAAGTAGAAGTTCACGCCTTTGTGAATCTGTTAATTCCTTATCAGTTTTTATTTCGTTTAAAATTGTCTCGATTTCTTGTTTTGCCTTTATACATCTAGTGAGATCGGTCTGGCAGCGTTTTGTCTCTTTAGAAAGGACACTCTCCGCCTTACTCACAGGATCCGTTAGTGCTTGCAAATTCATCTGACGAAGATAGATACCTAAAGAGTAGTAGACATCTGCAGACTGAAAACTCGAAATATGTTTAATAATCTGATTCATGTATTTAGCTGCCTTATTGGAGAACGTCATTTGTACTCCTAAAGTCTTCAACACATGTTCTTGATTAGGCAGATACTTATCCAACATCAAAGATGTATACGTAACCTGTAACGGAGACGTAGTAACGAAAGTCTCTTTGTCCTTATTCATGCTAGCAAAGTAGTTTAACTTTGCAGGATCCATGGAATCTTTCTTTGCATGGAAATCTGCTGCAGCTGCCTCCCAAGCAGATATTTGCTTTTGAATTGCAGCTATACTTGCCTCTTGTCCTTTAAGAACTGCCTGAAACGATTGCCTAGTATCAACATGCTGAGACTGGCTAGTCATTAAATCGATACATTGATAAAAGAATAGAGGATTAAATTGGCTGGTACTGTTACCTCCATTACTGTTCAGAAAAATAGCAATATTGCTGCTTGTACCAACAGGATTATTAGCAAATTCACTCAAAGCAGCTGAGGCTGCAGTAACATCAAAATTACTGTATTTCCTTTGTGACCAGTAAGCTTTCTCCCGGTTTAATGCTGTTTTATAAGACTCAACACCGCTAGCGCTAGAATTCGTTCCAGCTTCCGCGACACAAGTCAAAAAAGCATACTGCAAACTTAAGAATTCGGGTAAGGTTACATTGCCATTACCCGTTATATTAGCATACCCCATAGTAAATACATCCATGGTATCTAGAAACTTGTCTAAAGCATCTTTCAAGCTCTGGGGTAATTTATTTGGATCTTGTGGATCATTTGGGTAATTCTGCATCATCAAGCGATATAACCCACCTAACATCAAATAAGACTGAACCATACCTCCTTGTAGAGCATTGTGCTGACCACCGGTAATAGTCAAGTTATCTGATGTCGTTCCCCAAATAGGATTGAGCAAATCTTTAAGAGTACTCGTAAACTGACGAATAAGTCCTATTAACCTATTCGCAGCATCAATATTCATAGATGTTTCTGCTAAAGCGACATTGATATTGTCTGCGACTGGATATGCTAAAGATATCATGGCATTATAGATCACCATCATATTCTGCCAAAAATGTACAACTTTAGTCTTAGGTGGAGCCTCTTTCTTTGGTATCTTATTGATTGCGTCAACGAATTGTTGAGGAAGTGCATAAAGCTGAGTATATTTATCGTCCGCAACAGCGACTTCTCGTTTATTCAAACCAAATAATTGTTTAATTGTAGATAATTTCGTCTGATACTCATTAACTACATTCTTCTCAGCTTCAGTAGGATTAGTCATCCCACCTTCTTCTTCAGTCTTTAGCCAATCCTGAAAATTCTTTTCTAGACCTTCAATGAACAAATGAGCCGCGGCTAAATTGGGATCACTAAGTATCTTAGTCGTTAATTCTGAAAGTTGAGGAATATCTTGAGGAGCTGCAGGTGCAGGCTCAGTAAATACGACAGGATTATCTGCGATATAAAAAATATCCTTATCATTTAGTACTGATTTAGTATCGGGCGCAACTTCTTGAATTAACCCTAAAGCTCGTTTTAAACCTTTAGTTTTTTCATTTAATTCCTGAAATAAACACACTGCATGAGACATACATGTAGACATATCCACTTGATTGCCAGCTAATGCAGAAGTAATATTACGACTAAAACTGAGATAATAAGGGTTAATAGTCACAGCTTTTATCCAGAAAAATCCGATTATTTTCTTATTTTAAAATAAAAATTATTATTCAAAAATAAAAAATAATCGGAATTAAAAGTAAGATAAAAACAACTAATAACTTTTGAATTTTCAACTATTTTAATTGTGATTCTATTCTTAGCAATTCATCTAATAATGGCTGAGGCAAATCAGAACCAAACATAGTAAAGTATTCACGAATTCCAGCAATCTCTTTATGCCATCCAGCGACATCAACAGATAACAGATCTTCAATAACTTGCTGAGACAAGTTTAAACCACTGGTATTCAGACCAGCGTGGGTAGGCAAATAACCTATAGGCGTCTTGCGAGCGATAGATTCCTCCCCATTTGTTCTACGGAAAATCCATTCTAGTACACGAAGATTATCACTAAACCCTGGCCACATAAAATTACCTTCCTTATCTTTACGGAACCAGTTGACCCCATAAATTCTAGGTAATTTCAAATGCGTATTAAATGCAAAGGACAACCAATGTTCAAAATAATTGGCCATGTTATAGCCACAGAAAGGTAACATAGCAAACGGATCATGACGCAGCTTACCTTGTTCTCCTACTATAGCAGCCGTTGTTGCCGAAGACATTCCAGCTCCTATCATCACACCGTGCTGCCAACTTAATGCTTCATAAACTAAAGGAATTGTGTCAGAACGACGCCCCCCAAAAATTATAGCCTCAATGGGGACTCCTTCTGGACTATTCCATTGAGGATCAAGAACAGGACATTGCTGTAAGGGAGCAGTGAATCTTGAATTCGGATGCGCTGCTGGAGCCCCTCCAGGTTGCCAGGGATCACCATGCCAATCAATTAAACCTTGAGGAGGTTCTTTGGTTAACCCCTCCCACCAAACATCTCCGTTAGGAGTTAAAGCAACGTTTGTAAATAATGAATTTGCTTTGCAAGAAGCTAAAGCATTTGGGTTAGTAAATTCAGAGGTCCCAGGTGCCACACCAAAAAAGCCAAATTCTGGGTTTACAGCATACAATCGTCCATCTATACCAGGACGAATCCAAGCAATATCATCCCCAATACATTCTACCTTCCAACCTGGAATTTTTGGCATCAACATAGCAAGGTTTGTTTTTCCACAAGCGCTAGGGAACGATGCTGTGAAGTATTTTTTCTGACCCTCAGGATTTGTAACACCGATAATTAGCATGTGTTCCGCTAACCATCCCTGTTGACGAGCCAAATATGACGCCAAGCGTAGAGCAACACACTTCTTGCCAAGTAAAGCATTACCTCCATACCCACTACCAAATGACATAACACTACTATCATCTTGGAAGTGCACAATACGCATATTTTTGGGATTACAAGGCCAAGCAACATCCTTCTCACCAGGAGCTAAAGGCTTACCCACGCTATGTAAACACTTATGAAAAGAACCCGAAACACCTAAAAATTGTAGTACCTCAGCTCCCATACGTGTCATAATTTTCATGGAGCAGACCACATAGGGAGAATCTGTCAGCTCAACTCCGACAAGAGAAAAAGGAGAATTTAAAGGGCCCATGCAAAAAGGAACAATGTACAGTGTTCTTCCCTGCATACATCCTTTAAATAGCCCCCGCAACTCCTTACGCATTTCTTCGGGATCTCTCCAGTTATTTGTAGGACCCGCTTCTTCTTTGGTAGAAGTACAAATAAAGGTAAACTGCTCAACACGAGCTACATCTTCCGGAGAAGAACGAACGAGAAAACTATTTGGATGCAAATCAGAATTTAGGCGAATAAACGCGCCCTTATCACACATTTTATTCGCTAGCTCTGCATATTCACTATCAGAACCATCACAAAGACGAACGGAATCAGGAGTAACCAAATCAATCACTTCCTGAATCCATGTTTTTAGCTCTTTATGTTGAATAACATCGCTCCATACCGTGGTCATACCATATTCCCTTTGCGTTTCTTAAATTGGTCTAAATGCTCCAAAGCTTTGCCTGTTCCTAAACAAACAGCCAATAAGGGATGTGGTGCTGTGATAACCGATAGCCCAGTATTTTTACTTAACGCTTTATCCAATCCTTTAATCAATGCCCCACCTCCAGCTAAAACCATGCCACGCTCTACCAAATCAGCAGAAAGCTCCGGCGGACACTTCTCTAAAGTTAAGCGCACACATTCTATGATTTGTTGAATTGGCTCCGCAAGACACTCGCGGATCTCTACAGAATTAATCTTTTTGGTAACAGGCAAACCAGCAACTTGGTCTCTACCACGCACCTCCATTTCTAATTCTTGATCTCCCAAAGGATAAGCAGATCCTATAGTAATTTTTATCTCCTCCGCAGTGCGAGGACCGATCATTAAATTATACGTGCGACGCATATAATTAATAATACATTCATCAAATTCATCACCAGCAATGCGCAAGGAACGAGACTCTACTATTCCTCCAAGGGAAATAATAGCAATTTCTGTAGTTCCCCCACCAATATCAATAATCATACTCGCAGCCGGCTCATGGACTGGCAGATCAACTCCAATAGCAGCAGCCATAGGCTCTTCTATGAGAATAACTTCTTGAGCGCCAGCATGCAAAGCGGAGTCCTCGACAGCACGCTTCTCTACTCCAGTAATACCAGAGGGGACCGCTATCAAAATTCTAGGACGAAACATACTACGCGAAGGAGTGACACGCTTAATCAAAGCTTTCAACATACCCTCTGCGATCTCAAAATCAGCAATAACCCCATCTTTCATAGGCCGCACAGCCATAATCTTACGAGGAGTCTTACCCAACATTGCTTTTGCTTTGTGCCCCACAGCGAGAACCGTATGAGTTTGAGCATCGACAGCTACTACCGAAGGCTCACTAAGAACAATACCCCGACCACGCACGTACACAAGCGTATTCGCAGTACCTAAATCGATACCAACATTCCCTGTGAAAAAGTTAAACACTTTATCAAAACGCCCCAGAGCCTTGTTATACAACCGATTTGAAAAATTCTTTATTTTAAATAAGCTTCGATGTGGGCTCATAACATCATATCTGTAGCAATTCCAGCACTTCTTCCCAAGTTAACTTGGAAACGACTTCATCATCTGAGTTGATCACTTTCTTTACAAGGCTCTTTTTCCTGTTTTGTAAAGATAAGATCTTTTCTTCAATTGTGTTCAACGTAACTAGTTTATACGAAGACACTGAACGATTTTGGCCAATACGATGTACACGATCCGTTGCTTGATTCTCAACAGCAGGGTTCCACCACATATCATAGTGGATTACTGTATCAGCACCGACAAGGTTTAACCCTGTTCCCCCAGCTTTTAGAGAAATCAAGAATACAAGTAAATTCGGATCTTCATTAAATTGATTTACAATCTCCAACCTGTTCTTGGTGGAACCATCTAAGTAAACAAAAGGAACACCACGTTCTTCTAGATCCTTCCTGATAATTCCTAACATTTTGGTATATTGGCTAAATACTACAGTCTTGTGACCCGAGTCTACTAGAGAAGACAGTAGATCCATTAACATATCATATTTTGCAGAATCTCCTGGTTCAGCAACATCTTTGGCAAAAATTGCTGGATGGCAACAAATCTGTTTCAAACGTGTCAATGTCGCAAGAACGTGAATATGAATACGTTCGAATCCTTCTTGTTTAACTAATCGAGACAACTCCTGTTTTGCAGAAGCTGCGTAAGAATGGTATAGTTCTCTCTGCGTATCTGTAAGATGACAGTGGTACAAGATTTCAGAAACTGGAGGCAAATCGTCTAAAACATCTTCTTTCATGCGCCGAAGAATAAAAGGAGCAACCTTCTTCTTCAATGCAACCATATTATCAGCTTTATTCCCCATATAATTGCCAGTGCGAATGTACTTGCCAACAAAGCGATCATAACTACTCAACAAACCAGGCATCAGGAAATCAAAGAGACTCCACAGCTCTTCAAGAGAATTTTCTATCGGCGTTCCTGTTAGAATAAGTCGATGAGCAGAGCGTATCATTTTCACGGACTTTGCATTACGTGTTGTCCGATTTTTAATATGATGAGCCTCATCTAACACTACGTAGTCAAATTCAAAATCTTTGTAAACATCGATATCTTTTTGCAATAAATTATAAGAAGTAATTGCCACATCGTAATCCGACAATGTAGCAAGCTGACGACGACGCTGCATAGGGATGCCATCGACAACAAGAGTTTTTAGCTCTGGATTGAACTTACGAAATTCTTCTTTCCAGTTATAAACAAGAGAAGTAGGACAAACGATTAAGGAACAGCCTTTCCCTTTTTCCATTCTACTCTGAGTAACTGCAATAATAGCTTGCAACGTCTTACCAAGGCCCATATCATCGGCAAGAATTCCATTAAGATGCATCTTACGTAAACGTTCTAACCAATGCACTCCCTCAGTCTGGTATCCTCTAAGGGTAGCCTTAATTTGTTCAGGGACATCCTGGAACTCGAAGGCTATCTCACCACGAATCTGCTGCTGAATTGAAGCTAGCTTGCTAGTAATAGAAAATTTAACGGGAAGATCTTTAAACAATTCTGGAGAAATGCCCGTTAGACTCCATAAGGGACACTTCTCAACAAAATCGTCCAAAACTTTAAATCCAATTTCATTAAAAATCTGTACAACAGGGGCAATCTTTTCTAAGTCGAGCACTAAGATACATGGCAACTTAGAGGCACCTGACTTCCCACGACGTCCTGACTTTACTTGGCCTCCTTTTTTAGGAAGCTCTAAGAACCTTTTCTTTGTGCTAATACAATCCCACAAAAGATCTAAAGTAATGCCTTTTAGTAGACCATGAACTTTAAGCTCAGCTTCGTAATAATTTATGCTAGTTCCTTCTCTGAAAGAAAGTTCAAAAACTGTCTCATCATAAACAAATTGATCAGAAAGTGTTTCAGGACAATTGAAAGTAATTCTGTGCTGATTATTCGGAATAGTTTCCGTCATGAATTCAACAATCTTTTTCTCACTTTTTACACGAAAAGCCCCGTCTCGCTCGTCATAAATAAAACCAGAGAAAACCTCTTCAAGAATTTTACGCTCCTCAACAAGATTTCTAGCTAAAATACCATCCTCTCGAACAAACGCACGAATATCCTGATAATCTAGCGACAGCGGAGCAGTAGGCACCCGCAAATCATCGTACAAAAAGTATAGCTTTGCTTCTAATTCCCCATCAAGATAACTCATGTCACAAACACCACGAACATGATCAACATAAGGGAGAGTTACAAAGGAATTCAGGACCTCAACATTAGATATCTCAGCATATTCCTTAAAAACAGGAAGTGCATTTTCTCTGAAAGAACCAAACAACGCTTCTGGAATTGTAATATCACGTAATCTAGAAAATGAACGTAAATGCGCTCGTTTAATCTGAGGAGCAAAACGATGATAAATATTGTTATGAATAACCCCTGGAACGTTTGACTCTAACAACATAGCCTGCTCAGGCTGCATCTCATCATCATCGATAAGAATGAGTGGAGTCATTAACAATGCCTTATACGGCGTGTCAAAAAAATCTAAATGAAATTTCATCTTAGCAGGAGAAACTGACCAATATAATGGCTCTTCAAGGTTCCCGCAAAAAATGCCTAAAAAGTGTTCTTTTTCAACATGCTGACTACCACCTCGATCAGCTAATTGATGCTCATACATCTTAGCAAGAATAACTCCTAAAGAAGCAGGGGTTAAAAATGCCGACTTTAATAACTTTTCTTCTGTATTCTGATTGGCGTATCTTACATAACGTATCAACAGATCAATCATCTTTCGATCCGAAGCATTGAATGACTGCATAGTGAAAAAGAAACGACGACCGTTCAAAACAATGGGTTCTTGATAAAGGACCCCTTCCAAAAAAGTTTTGATGTTAGAAATATAAAACGGTTTAGAACGTCCAGGAAGACGCAGTACAAGCTGGAATTCGGCAGGCTGATTAGGGCGAAATACTTCTTCGTTGTTTGAAGATACGAATAAAACAGCTAACTCCGCAGAATCTTTCTCTAGATACTCTAAAGGGAGAAAGAATGGATTAACACTCAGAGCATTCGCTGCATGAACGTACTCACTCATTATTTCTTTTTGATGTGCACGGTCTTTTCTTTCTTCTTCTCGAGTTGCTGCCGCTACAAATGTCTCTTGAAGCTCTTTTTTGACCTCGTCGTTAATCTCTTCATTTGCTTCTAAATCTGCTTCTCGAGAATATGCAACGACCATCTCGTTGTAGTATTTCTCAAGATAAAACAACAAAGCCACAATATGCTGACAATCATAGTTATAAGAGCAATCACAATTTGAGTCTATAGTATCGGATTCAGACCTATCAACTTCGATTTCACATTCATAAACATTGTCATAAAGACCCCGGATCTGCGCCCCTATACATACGGTTTCACCGTTCATAGATAGGATTTTCGCATTAACCACAGCCTCCTGATCAAAAAGTTCTTTACCATCTTGTAAAATATTAGCCGTAAAATCCCTTCGTAATTTGCGAAAATTGAGCATTGCCCCTCTAAACTCTAGAGTTCTGATAGAATCAGCTTACTTGTACCTGTTTACCCTCGCTAAATCAATGAAAAATTTTACCATTACTTTTCATGGCACAAACTGATCTATCAGCAGCTTGGTAATGATATTGAGAATAGGTTAGGGAATAGCACTCTCAAGAGACAACTAAATACATCATGACAAAAAACAGCAAAAATCTATGGAAAATTTTTCTTATTGAGTGTACGCTTTGGTCCCTCGTACAGGCGTGTTTCCCCGATTGACCAGCTTAGAACGATGTTTCTGCTTCGAGCACTGAACTCTTTTTGAAGCTTAATCGAAAACACCTTTTGTGCGGTCTTTAGCCCTTGCTTTGTCCCTATGGGCATGAGATTATGCTAATTATACATGACTCTAGTCATTGCTAAAAACTCGCTAAATGTCTAGAATGTCGCTTTCCTTGCGGGTGTAGCTCAGTGGTAGAGCGCCACGTTGCCAACGTGAAGGTCGTGAGTTCAAGCCTCATCACCCGCTTTTTCCTGCCAGAAATGCTTACAAAGGGTAGTTTTGTGTCACGCAGTTTTTCTAATGACCATTTTTCTATTGATCTAGAAGAAAAAGCCGGTTGCTTCGTTTCAGCAACGGTTAAAGCAAGTGCTCCACTGTTGGAAAAACTCCACAAGCAAGCAGTTAAAAAAATTAAGAAGGATATTACTATATCCGGGTTTCGCAAAGGAAAGGCTCCTGATGAAGTGATTTCTTCTCGCTACGCTCCTCAGGTAAGCAAAGAGATGAATCAGCTGCTTCTTCAAGCTACATATGATTCTTTGTCAACTGTTGGTGATAGAAAACCTCTTTCACCGCAAGCAGTTAAATCGGCGTCTATTGTCAAAGCTAGTTTAACTGAAGGAGGGGAAGTGACTTTCTCCTATGAGGCCTTTCCTCAAATCCCCTCATTCTCTTGGGAGGGTCTTTCTTTACTGGAAGAGCCTGCTCCTGCCAATATTTCCGATGAAGAGATAGAAAAAGGTTTGGCTAATATAGCTTACTTTTTTGCTACAAAAACTCCTGTAACGCGGCCTTCTCAGGAAGGAGATTTCATTTCCTTATCTTTACACATATCCAAGGCAAATGATCCAGAGTTTGCTCCTACAGCAATTTTTGAAAATAAATATTTCAAATTATCCGAAGAAGAAATGACAGATGCTTTTAAAGAAAAGTTTATAGGGGTTTCTTCTGGTTATCGTTTTACTGAAACTATAGCTTCACCGGAGATTCAATCATTCTTAAATGGGGACACTCTTACTTTTACTGTTAATTCCGTTATTGAGGTTGTTTCTCCAGAAGTAGACGATGAAAAGGCACGTCAATTGCAAGCAGATTCTCTGGAAGATTTAAAACAAAAACTTCGCGTTCAATTGGAAAATCAAGCCAAAGACAAACAACGTCAAGAACGTCTTTCTGCAGCAGAGGACGCATTAGCTAAGCTCGTGGACTTTGATCTTCCGAGTTCATTGCTGCAGGAGCGTATCGAAGTCTTGACGAAAGAGAAGCTGCTTAACGCTCGTTTAGTTCAGTACTGTTCTGATGAAGAGCTAGAAAACAAAAAGGCTGATTTAATCCAAGAAGCTGAAGATCTGGCTAAAAAAGTGCTAAAATTACAATTTCTTTCTCACCAGATTTTTGCGGATGAGAAACTGACTATTAGCCGTGAAGAGCTTCAGCACATGATGGACATTTGTTCTAGGGAGCGTTTTGGTATGCAGCCTCCTCGCGATATTTCGAATGAAACCTTGCAAGAGCTTGTAGTGGCAGCCAGGGACCGCTTAACTTACTACAAAGCTCTGAATAGTGTTTTATCAAAAGCAAAAGAACTAAGTGCAGCTCCCTCAGCGTAAGTTGAAGCTAGAGGAAAACACTTGACCCAAGAAAGTCTTAAACATAGAATTCAGCATTTTAAAGCGTAGGCTGATCGACAAGTTAGCACGCAGGAGCAGTGTTGCTCTCTTTTTTTGAGAACTTGTCCTCAAGAATGGCTTATGCATGGAGTCGAAACTATTTTGAGAGGGAAAGCAAATGACATTGGTGCCTTATGTTGTTGAGGATACGGGTCGTGGTGAGCGAGCCATGGATATCTATTCACGGCTTCTGAAAGATCGTATAGTAATGATAGGCCAAGAAATCACGGAACCTCTCGCCAATACTGTCATTGCTCAGTTGCTATTTCTTATGTCAGAAGACCCTAAAAAAGATATTCAAATTTTTATTAACTCTCCGGGAGGCTATATTACTGCTGGTCTTGCCATATATGACACTATTCGTTTCCTGGGCTGTGATGTAAACACCTACTGTATAGGCCAGGCAGCATCCATGGGAGCTCTTCTGTTGTCTGCGGGCACAAAAGGCAAGCGTTATGCCTTGCCGCATAGCCGCATGATGATTCATCAGCCTTCTGGTGGTATTATTGGAACATCTGCAGACATTCAGTTACAAGCTGCAGAAATCTTGACATTGAAAAAACACCTAGCGAATATTTTATCTGAGTGCACTGGTCAGCCTGTAGAAAAGATCATCGAGGATTCTGAAAGGGATTTCTTCATGGGAGCTGAGGAAGCTATTAGTTACGGCCTTATTGATAAGGTTGTCTCCTCTGCGAAAGATACGAAAGACAAGGATACTATCTCCTAGAGAGTAATTATGAATAAAAAAAACCTCACTACTTGCTCTTTTTGCGGACGCTCTGAAAAAGACGTTGAGAAGCTTATCGCAGGGCCATCTGTGTACATCTGTGATTATTGCATTAAGCTGTGTTCTGGTATTTTAGACAAGAAACCTTCTGTTTCTGCTTCGAGCCATACTTCTTCTACAGAGACATCGTCACACCAAAAAGACTTACAATTGTTGACGCCAAAAGAAATAAAAAAACATATCGACTCTTATGTCATTGGGCAAGAAAGAGCTAAAAAGACTATCGCTGTTGCTGTATATAATCATTATAAGCGTATTCGAGCTTTGCTCAATAACAAACAGGTAAGCTACAGCAAATCCAATGTCTTGTTACTCGGCCCTACCGGATCCGGGAAAACTTTAATTGCTAAAACATTAGCAAAAATTCTTGATGTTCCATTTACAATTGCCGATGCGACTACGCTAACCGAGGCTGGCTATGTTGGCGAGGATGTTGAGAATATTGTGTTACGACTCTTACAAGCTGCTGACTATGACGTAGCACGTGCAGAGCGAGGTATTATTTATATTGATGAAATTGACAAAATTGGTCGTACAACCGCGAACGTTTCAATCACACGCGACGTATCCGGTGAAGGTGTTCAACAAGCACTGTTAAAGATCATTGAAGGTACAGCAGCTAACGTTCCTCCTAAGGGAGGAAGAAAACATCCTAATCAAGAGTACGTTCGTGTAAATACGGAAAATATTCTTTTTATCGTAGGCGGCGCATTTGTTAATCTTGATAAAATTATTGCAAAACGGTTGGGGAAAACTACGATCGGTTTTTCTGATGATCAAGCAGATTTATCAGAAAAAAATCGCGATCAGCTTCTCGCCAACGTAGAAACAGAAGATCTTATTGCCTTTGGTATGATCCCTGAGTTCATAGGAAGGTTCAACTGCATTGCCAATTGCGAAGAGCTTTCTTTGGATGAACTTGTAGCTATTCTTACAGAACCAGCTAATGCTATTGTAAAACAATACGTTGAGTTATTTGCGGAAGAAAATGTTAAGTTAATTTTCGAAAAAGAAGCCTTATATGCTATAGCAAAGAAAGCTAAGCTGGCAAAAACAGGCGCGCGTGCATTAGGAATGATTTTAGAAAATCTTTTAAGAGACTTAATGTTTGAAATTCCTTCAGACCCTACTGTAGAAGCTATACGTATTCAAGAAGATACCATTTTAGAAAACAAAAGCCCCGTGATTATAAAAAGGACTCCTGAAGCGATAGCTTGATTTTTCTTCTTAGAGCTGAGGATGCTATGACATCAGTCGCACTGGATTCTGCGAAAAAAATTCTCAAAAAATTACACAATGCAGGCTACCAGGCATATTTTGTTGGTGGGTGCGTTCGCGATATGCTTTTAGGCAAACAAGCCGAAGAAATCGATATTGCTACAAATGCGCCCCCAGTGATTGTATCAACCATCTTTCCGGATACTCTATCCATCGGCGCTGCCTTTGGTATCATTGTAGTGAAAGATAGCGGACATCTATTTGAAGTAGCCACATTCCGTAATGACGGAGGATACGCGGATGGTCGCCATCCAGAAAAGATTAGCTTTTCATCCATGAAGGAAGACGCTGTTCGTAGGGATTTTACAATTAATGGAATGTACTATGATCCTTTTACAGAAAAACTTTTTGATCTTGTAGAAGGACGTAGAGATCTTGAAAAAGGTATTGTTAGAGCCATTGGCCATCCAAAACTACGATTTGCGGAAGACAAATTACGCATTTTACGTGGCATACGGTTTGCTGCATCGTTAGGTTTCTCTTTAGATCCAGCAACAGAACGTGCTATCATTAAAGAAGCGCCTACTTTGACTAATTCTGTTTCACCTGAGAGAATTTGGCAAGAGCTACGTAAGATGATTCAAAAAAATCCATTTGATTCGCTTTCTTTACTTTTAAAGTTGAAAGTAATCAATACGGTCTTCCCCGAACTTCGGGGTATCCCTTACGGTATCCTACGTTCTTCTATTGAGTTTGCGAAAAAACTCAACCCTCACAATCTTCCAGAAATATTATTTTTCCTTCCTCTGTTTCAAGGGATAAGTGAAGAAGAAGCGTGCGCCGCTTTTACTCGACTACGCGTAGCAAATAAAGATTTAAAATTAGTCCAAGCCTGGTATGCAGCTCTTCCTGAGTTTCAAAATGTCAATAACAACTATGTTTTTTGGGCTCATTTTCTAGCATCACCAACAGCTCACCTCTGTTTATCTTTGTTCTCTGCTATTCAAAAAGACATCTCTAGGCAACAAAATTTTATATCTAGAGTACAACAACTAGAAGCTCGTTTAGAAAAATTTATCCTAAGAATTAAAACTTCCTCTCCACTAATATCTGCTGCAGACCTCATTGCAAAAGGTATTGCTCCCGGCAGACTACTCGGTGATCTTCTAAGAGAAGCCGAAATTCTCTCCATAGAACACGAGTGTCACGATAAAGAAAAAATTTTATCCCTCCTTAAGGAAAAGGGCTTTTGGAAGTAAAATTTATCTATATACAAGACGTTTTTCTTAAACTGAGTTTTGATTTTATTTCTTTAGATTTAATTTTTTAGGTCTTATTATTTTATCAATAATTATTCAAAAACGAGATTAACTGAGTCTATCATGTTACGAATTGCTATTTTAGGAAGACCTAATGTTGGAAAATCTTCTTTATTCAATCGTCTAAGTAAAAGGTCTTTAGCTATCGTAAACTCTCAAGAAGGCACTACAAGAGACCGCCTTTACGCGGATATAGAAGCTTGGGGTACGCCTATCCAAGTAATTGATACCGGAGGAATCGATAAAGATTCCCAAGACCACTTCCAAAAGCACATCTTAAAGCAAGCCTTAGCTGGTGCACATGAAGCTGATATATTGCTACTAGTTGTCGACATTCGTTGTGGTATTACCGAGCAAGACGCAATTTTAGCCAAGTTGCTACTACCATTAAACAAGCCTATTATTTTAGTAGCTAACAAAGCAGACACCTACAAAGACGAATTTCGTATTCATGAATTATATAAACTAGGCATTTCTGAAATTCTTGCGACTTCGGCTACACACGATAAACACATTGACTCTCTACTTAAAAAAATTAAAGACTTAGCCAATATTCCTGATCCAATTGAATATGAAGAAAAAGTTGATAATATCGATCAGGAAATCAACGAAATATATTCAGAATTGGAGGAAAATAACCAAGTCTTAGAAGTATCAAAGCCTTTGGACCGCCCTTTAAAAATTGCTTTAATTGGACGCCCAAATGTAGGTAAATCTTCGATCATTAATGGCTTATTAAATGAAGATCGTTGCATTATCGATAATATTCCAGGGACCACTCGGGATAATGTTGACATTCTATATTCTCACAATGATCGCCCCTATTTATTTATAGATACGGCAGGTCTTAGAAAAATGAAAAGTGTGAAGAATTCTATAGAATGGATTTCTTCATCTAGAACAGAGAAGGCTATTCTCAGAGCTGATGTTTGTTTATTAGTAATAGATGCTTCACAATATCTTTCTTCGTATGACAAAAGAATTCTTTCTCTAATCGCAAAACATAAAAAACCTCACATTATTCTAGTGAATAAATGGGATCTGGTTCAAGGCGTACGCATGGAACATTATATACGTGATCTACGTCTTACGGATCCCTACATCGGTCAGGCACGTATCTTATGTATTTCTGCTCAAACAAAGAGAAACCTGCACACCATTTTTTCTGCGATAGATGATTTGTACGCAAGAGTATCAACTAAGCTACCAACACCAGCTGTAAATAAAACACTAGAGGCTGCTCTACAAAAACATCATCCACAAGTAATTAATGGCAGAAGGCTTCGTGTTTATTATGCGATTCAAAAAACTGCCACGCCGTTTCAATTTTTACTATTTATCAATGCAACATCTCTATTAACTAAACATTATGAATTGTATTTAAAAAATACTTTGAAATCCGCTTTTAATTTATATGGCATCCCCTTCGATTTAGAGTTTAAAGAAAAAGCGAAAAGAACAAATTAATTTGTTTAAAAAACATATTATTATTATTAAAAAATAATAATAACAAATTAATTATTTCTTGGAGATTGTAACCATGAACCGCGACCATTATGATGCCTCAGAAGCTGAATATCAACACAGTCTTGATGAGCTGCTCTATCACTCAGAGGAGGCGATCTCTTTAGATAAATATCAAGAAACCGGTGTATATGTTGAGGAAGAACGGGATAACGGCGATCTCCTTATTGTTCTTGGTGAATCTATTCTTGAGGGCATTATCCGGCAGTTCTACATTAGTGATGATAATCATGCTTACACAAGGAGCTGTGTACAGGGAGTATGGGAAGCTTGGTTCAGCATACCGCCCAAAACAGTAGCTAAGACTACTTTTGATTTTAATTCCTTAATAAATCCTGATTTTCTTATTTCTACGGACGTAGAAACCTTTATCAATGCCCCTAAAGACTTTCCTAAAGGATCTGAAAGCTTAAATAACATCATTATTTGCATGACGGCTTATAATATGGATCACCGAGTCCAATTCTTAATAGGCGATGATCATAGAACTTTTTGGATTCGTTATAATGATGGGACAACTTGGTCAGACTGGGAGACCTTTATTTAATTATATTATTCAGAGAAGCTGGGATTTTACCCAGCTTTCTTGAGAACTATTCATCTTCTTCGCCAACGACTGTTAGCTCTACTGGGCGATAATTCATGTTGTTATGAAATGACGTCGCAACAGTAGGGATTATATTTTTAGGACGTTCTTCCTTCGTCATGGTAAGCTGCAAATAAAACAAATGCTTTGCTATAGCAATCTCGATATCGCGCATAAGACTCTCAAATAGTAAGAAAGACTCGTACTTAAACTCCAATAACGGATCTTTTTGTCCTACAGTACGCAAACCCACTTCACTACGCAATAAATCCATATCTACTAGATGAACTTTCCACTGCTCATCAATATGCCCAATCATGACAGAACGAATGATATCATTACATACTTCCTTCCCATCAACAGCGCCAGCTGTAGCTGATGTGATTTCTTCAACCATCGAAGAAAAACGTTCCTCAAATACCATTAACAACTCATCTGCTATCTTATGAACAACAGCGTCAAAACTCTGAAGTTTACGTAAACCCTCACGATCTAATTGTATGGGGAATGAATAGTTCATCCACTCCTCTAATCTAGGTAAAGAACACCCCTTAGGATGATCTTTACCTAAGACAATAGAAGCTACCATTGAGGACACGTGATCTATCACGTCTTTAACCAATCCTGAAGCATCATCGCAAGTGAGTACGTCATTACGAAACGCATAAATTGTTTGGCGTTGTTTATTCATGACGTCATCATATTCCAAAGTATGCTTGCGGATAGTATAGTTACGCCCCTCTACTCTTTTCTGTGCCGTTTCAATTAATCTATTGAACATAGGATCAGACATTGCCTCTCCTTCTGGAGGACGAAAATGGCGAATTAAAGCATTGAGTTTAGGAGAAGCAAAGAGACGCATCAAACGATCTTCAAAAGATAAAAAGAACTTTGCCGATCCAGGATCCCCCAAACGAGCACAACGTCCACGTAATTGTCTATCAATACGACGAGACTGATGACGTGTGGTTCCAATTACATGTAAGCCTCCGACTACGACAGCTTCGTTATCTAGCTTAATATCTGTACCACGACCTGCCATATTAGTAGCGACAGTCACAGCACCTAACTTCCCAGCTCCAGCAATGATTTCTGCCTCTTGAGCATGATTTTTGGCATTCAATACAGTATGATTAATACGATTTTGACGTAGGATTCTGGATAACTTTTCAGAGACTTCCACTGACTCCGTACCAATCAAAATCGGATTTCCTGCTTGGTGTATACGAGCTACTTCTGCAACAATAGCGTGATATTTTTCACGCTCAGTCATGTAAAACTCATCGTTGTGATCTATACGTAAACACTTCTTGAAAGTAGGAACTTGGAGAACATAAAGATTATAAATCTCTTTAAACTCACGTGACTCCGTAATGGCAGTTCCCGTCATCCCTGCAAGTTTCTCATATAAACGGAAAAAGTTTTGTAAGGTTACGGTAGCGTAAGTTTGTGATTCCTTACGGATTGTTACGTGTTCTTTAGCTTCTATAGCCTGATGTAATCCTTCTGAAAAACGTCGACCAGGCTGTGGACGTCCAGTATGTTCGTCAATAATAACAATTTGATCATCACGAACAATATAATCAACATCTCGTTCCATAAGGAGATGAGCTCTTAGAAGCTGGCGCAAACCATGGGCCCGTGCTTTTCTCCGAGTGTCTTCCTCAGAAACAGATATTTTCTTATTAATCTTATCCGCAGGGGACAGACTATCATCACTATCAATCAAAGCATACTCATGCCCCATGTCCATCATTACGAAGTCATCAACAGAGCCTCCAGCCTTCTCAACCCACTGCTGCATACCTCTATCGGTAAGTTCAAAGTCATTGTTATGCTCATCAACAATGATGAAGAGACGTGACAACTGCTCTATACTTTCGTCTTTATTTTGTTCAGCGTGGTAATAAGTATCCCACTTATCAATCATAGCGCGGAGATCAGGATGCTCACGAACACGACGCAAAATACGATTTAACGGCATACCCTTGCTGACTAACCACAACTTACGGCAATACTCAGAGAGGGCATCTACCACCTTTTTGTCTTTGGGTAATAGATCAGCATCTAAAAAAGAATCCAATCCCTTTCGAGCTTCAAGAGCTAGTTGGTTACATAATTCGCGTTGTAACTGAACTAACTCGGCAACTTTGTCTTTTAATTCAAAATATACAGGATTATGTTTCTCACCAGGACCAGAAATAATTAGTGGAGTCCTTGCTTCATCGATCAATATAGAATCAACTTCATCAATAATAGCGAAATAAAACCCACGCCCGACCTGTTCTTCAGGACGCGTAGCCATGGAATTATCCCGAAGATAGTCAAAACCAAATTCTGAAGCTGTACCGTACACTACGTCACAACGATAAATTTCCTTACGTTTTTCTAAAGGAGATCCCGAAACTAGTACACCAGTAGTTAAACCTAGCCAACGTAATATAGATCCCACCCACTCACAATCACGCTGAGCAAGATAGTCATTGACTGTAACAAGATGGACAGGTTTTCCTGTTAAAGCGTTAAGGTAAAGAGGCATAACTGCCGTCAGAGTCTTACCTTCTCCAGTTTGCATCTCAGTGATAAACCCTTTATGCATAGCAATTGCACCAAGGACTTGCACATCATAAGGAACCATATCCCATTTTTGATGGTATCCTGAAACTTCAACTGGAGTGCCCGCAAGACGCCTACAAACATTTTTGACAACTCCATATGCCTCAGGAAGCATATCATCTAAGGATTCTCCATTCTGGTACCGTTTCTTCAGTTCTACTGTTTTGCTACGTAACTCCTCATCAGATAATGAAGAAAGTATCTCGTCATAAAGGTTTACCTTCTCCACAAGTTTCTGAAATTTTTTTAAAGTACGCTCTTGGGAAGATCCAAAAAAACGTTTAAGAAAATCTAACATATGTCGCTTAATTCAATATTAAATTGCCTGGAAAACACTCTAAATTTACAGAGAGATTATACCTTAACTCTTTTGCTTACTGACTCTACAAGACCACAACTAAAATATACAAATGGCTTATTAAATATTTTTTAGCTTTCTCAGAGTTGAATCATCGCAAGGTTAGCGATACTTACGATAAAGGATAAACATTTGAGTTTTCTATCGTCAAGTTATAAAAAGGAGGAAGACCTCACTGGCTATACTAATACAGCAGCACTTAGGATAGACAATATCTCCAACTCATACCAATAATACCATGCACAGCCGCAATGCAAATCTAACAAAGTTGTAGTCAGTGTGACACCCATTGTTACTACTGCGAGCAGTAAACTTCATACACCAACAAAGCAAGTTACGCAGCCAATAAAAGCGCAAACTCTGCCACGTGTTGATGATCTAAAGGTAATCTTTGTCGTAGATTACGCATAATAAGGGCACGTCGTTTCTTCTGTTGTAATGACAAATCTTGCACAGACAAAAACGTTTGAATCTCATATGCAGTATCAAAATTCCCCAAACGTGCTTCACAAGCACTCAGCAATTCCAAAGTTGCAGAAGTATGATTAACCTTTAGGGCTCTCTTCGCATAAACTAGCCCTTCCTCTACCGTAATCATTTTGGCGTAACCAACACCTGAGAACCAAGCCAAAGCCTTACATGCTATAGGACAATCAGGAAATTTTTGAACAACTTTCAAATAAATTTTCTCAGCCTCTGTATATTTTTCGAGATGACACAAACTTAAACCATAGCTAAGCATGCATGATTTATCTTCAGCATATGCAGGACAACGAAATGCAAATTGCCAACAATATTCCGCCAGTTGGTAAGCTTCCTCTTCTACGGCGGCTAAAGCTGCATATTTCATAAGCAAAGCATCACCACGCTTCCACAGCGCACTGCTGCGATAGATAGAAAGAGCTTGTGCAAACCTCCCTAATTTTTGTTCGCATAAGCCAATATTAAATATCGCCTCTTCCTTATAATTTGCTTCAGATAATAGCTTACAAAACAACTTCCTAGCCTCATTGTATTGACCAGAAATACGATATGCGTGAGCTAAGTTATAAATTACGTCCGGAGGACAAGGAGCCAAAGCAATAGCGCGATTATAAAACTCCACAGCGTCCCCGTAGCGTTTAGAAGTAAAGTAAATGTGTCCAACGGTAATATACGTCTCCTGATGAGACAAAGGAGAAATCCATGGTTCAATTACAGCACATGCCGACTCTAACTGCCCCACACGAACTAAAACTAACGCATATTTCGCTGCATCCTGCTCTTCAAACATATCTCTAGGGACTAAAGAAAACGCTTGAGCAGATTCTCTATACGCCGCATAACGGCAAGCCTTATATGCTACCTCACGAAAAAAATGCCAACTATGCAAACCTAGACGGTTTGCCTCTGCCAACAACTTATCAACCTCTTCAAAACGCTCTAATCCCCGAAGAATGCGCATGTAATCAAACAAACACAGGCGACGATAACGACGCTTTTTCAATACGGGCAATAACTTCTGCTCTGCTACTCCCCATTCTTTTAATTCCATACTCAAATGGACTTCTTGAATGACTTGAGCAGCATACTTGCGGAAACGAAGAACCCGGCAATAAACCTTAACTACTAAAGCTATTGCTAAACTTGTAACTAAAGCCCATAAGGTGACTAGCCACATAATTCGGCACTTTTGACTTTTCTCTCCCTTTGCGATACCAAAAATTCTCTTTAAAGTCTTTAAAATTATTCTATCAAAGAACGGCCTAAAGATTCACCCATAAGACAACGAGTTTCTAAACCCATACGAGAATTGCGTAGCAAATCGTCATCAAATTGGATTGTATTAGGTTCGAAAATCAAAATTACCGTAGACCCTCCAAATTCAAAAAAACCCTTCTCATCACCTTTGTGATAAAGCTTTCCAGGTTGAAATGTTTGCACTATCGAACCAACATTCAACGCACCAATTTCTAAGTAAACAATGTCTCCAAAATCTTGTGTTTTTAGAAGAGTAACCGTGCGTTTGTTTTCGCAAAAAATAATAAAGTTATCTTTAACAGCTATCGGATGAACAGAGAAAAGATGTCCATTGATAAGTCGAGTAGGTTCAGGGCGACAATCTGCAGGAAAATGGAATCTATGGTAATCGAATAAAGCCAGTCTAGCAAACACCATGCTACCAGACATATACTTTTTTACAAGTTCGTCATTACCAAGAAGTTTCGGAAGAGAAAAGCGTTTTGATTTAACAACAAACTCATCAAACTCCGAAATATTTGGATATACTAAGTAAGAACCATCGACAGGAGTAATGCATATCGATTTATCTTGCACAATAGGTCGGGCCTGTGGAGTCAACTCTCGAGTAAAAAAATCATTGAACGAGGTGAATTCACTCAAAGATTTTTTGAAGTCTGAAACCTTTATATTATGTCTCTTGACAAAACCTGGAATTTTTCTTTTCGTCCACCAGAATTTCTGCATCCACCCGTAGAGACGGGAGAGTAAAGGCGAGGTCGACAGAAGGGTTGACAACTTTCGCCCATACTTAGAGTTATACAAAAAGGCCATGGTTTTTTCATAACACACAGGTTCCATAACCCTTTTCTTAGTCAACCTGTCAATATACTGTGGCCTCTTCACAAATCCTCATTTACATGGCCAAAATTGCCGAATATAGAAAGTTATTAAAAATATGCCAAACAAATAATAGCAAATTCCACAGACCAATATACATCTTTAATACAAAAGATGGTATTCTAAGTCTCAGTTTAATTTGATTTTACTTATTTTTCATGCTTAAAAACGATACTATTGCAGCAATAGCCACCCCACCAGGTGAAGGTAGCATCGCGATTGTTCGTCTCTCTGGCCCACAAGCTATTGCTATTGCCGATAAAGTTTTTTCTGGATCAGTGGCTTCCTTTTTATCGCATACAGTACACTTAGGCAAGGTAAACTATCTAGGAGAACAGATAGACCAGGCATTATTAGTGATAATGCGGGCTCCAAAATCATTTACGGGAGAGGATGTGATAGAATTTCAATGCCACGGAGGATATTTTGCCTGTTCTCAAATTCTGGAGGCATTGATTGCAGAAGGAGCTCGGCCCGCACTTCCTGGAGAATTTTCACAAAGAGCTTTTCTGAATGGCAAAATTGATCTAATCCAGGCAGAAGCTATTCAAAACTTGATAGCTGCTGATAATCTAGACGCTTTTCGTATCGCTCAAAACCATTTTCAAGGTCATTTTTCTGAAAAAATTCAATATATAGAGAAAAAAATAGTTGAGGCCTTAGCGTTTGTTGAAGTGGTTGCAGATTTTCCTGAGGAAGAGCAACCTGAAATGACTATTCCTAAACAATCTCTAGAAAGCGCAAGAGAGATCATCGAAGAACTAATTTCTAGCTTTGATGAGGGGCAAAAATTAGCTCAAGGCACAAGTATTATTCTTGCTGGCCAGCCCAACGCAGGAAAATCGTCCCTGTTGAATGCTCTCACAAATAAAAACCGAGCCATAGTCACTGATATACCAGGAACTACTAGAGATATTTTGGAAGAATCATGGCTATTGCAAGGCAAGCGCATACGTTTGTTAGACACAGCTGGGCAAAGAGAAACTAACAACCCTATAGAGCAAGAAGGGATTTCTCGGGCTATCCTTGCGATGGAAGAAGCGGAAGGTATATTATGGGTTATGGATGCAACACAGTCCCACCATACTCTACCCGAAATCTTATTAAACAAACCGTGCATCCTTGTATGGAACAAGACAGATTTAGTGGTAAAACCTCCGCATCTGAATATTTCATTACCCCAAGTATATATTTCAGCCAAAACAGGTCACGGAATTCCTGAACTAAAACAAGCAATACAACAATGGATACAGCAAGAACGTTTAGGGAAAAGCTCCAAAGTATTTCTAGTTTCAGCACGCCATCACGCCATCTTACAAGAAGTTCATAAACATATACTTGCCACTCAAGAAGGATTCCTTTCAGGTTTAAATCCGGAATTTCTTGCCTTAGAATTACGTCAAGCGTTACAAGCAACAGGAAATCTTTCTGGTGCAGAAGTAACGGAAACAGTTTTAGGAGAAATTTTCAGCAGGTTTTGTATTGGAAAGTAAGATAGAACTTCGTGACTACATAATAACTACGCTTGAAACACTGTTTCCTAATCCTGAGCCTTCACTGACCGGATGGAAAACACCTTTCCAATTATTGATAGCCATTTTACTGTCTGGAAATTCCACAGACAAAGCAGTCAACTCTGTAACCCCCAAGCTTTTTTCTATAGCTCCCACAGCACATGCAATGGCAAGCCTCGAACTAGGACAGCTGTATACATTGATAGCTCCGTGTGGACTAGGAAAAAGAAAATCAAAATATATACACGACTTATCCAACGAACTTTGCACCGCATACGAAGGAATTCCTCCAAAGTCCTTGACTTTGCTTTCTAAATTACCCGGGGTTGGGAGAAAAACAGCCTCCGTATTTCTAGGCATCGCACACAAAATTACAACTTTCCCGGTAGATACACATATTCTAAGACTAGCTCAAAGATGGGGGATTACAGAGAAACGTTCTCCCCTAGCCGCAGAAAAAGATTTACGACAATTTTTTCGGGACAAAAATTCTCCTAAACTACACTTACAACTCATTTACTACGCAAGAAAATATTGTCCAGCTTTGCGCCACAATACAAAAAAATGTAAAATATGTAGTTTCTTATATCAAGATAACATGAAGCTGAAAACCTCTAACTAACAGCACTTTTGTTTTTGTTTGGTGAGTTTATCGAATGAATAGACCGGGGGTTGTATTAAGTAATCACGAAAATTACTTTGCTTTCTAACTGAGAAATCTTTTAGACTGTGGGGCTATTTTGTACCTCATTATTACAGTTTATTTTTATAAATAATGAAAAAAAACGCTTCTAATAGAGACGGTTCTACCAAAGGACTCTCTGTTTGGTCGGTTGGGGGGTCTATTTTTGCTATGTTCTTCGGAGCAGGTAATATTGTTTTCCCTCTAGCCCTTGGTTATCACTTTCATAATCATCCTTGGCTAGCCTGTTTTGGGATGACCATTACTGCTGTTGTGGTTCCCTTATTAGGGCTTTTTGCTATGCTGCTTTATTCCGGCAATTATCAGAATTTCTTCTCTTCTATTGGGAAAATCCCAGGAATTATTTTTATAGTTGCTATTCTTTGTCTTATTGGCCCTTTTGGTGGAATCCCCAGAGCTATTGCAGTTTCTCACGCGACTTTGACTTCTCTTTTCCCAACAAAAGCTTTCTTCTTTTCTACCCTCCATGTTTTTAGTCTTGTATGCTGTGTCTTAATTTACTTGTTTGCATGTAAATTGAGTAAACTTATCCAATGGCTAGGCTCGGTCTTTTTCCCAATCATGCTAGCAGCCCTAGTATGGATTATTTTTCGAGGATTAACAATTCCAGGACACCCAACCACAATTCCGGGACCTTGTGCTAAACAAGCATGGCTATCCGGTGTTGTCGAAGGGTTCAACACCATGGATTTACTAGCAGCATTTTTCTTCTGCTCCATAGTATTGATCTCCGTCAGACAGATGATTGCACAAAAACATGGGGATAGTGCTGATGAAACACCTTTAAATTTTCAAAATATTAATAGAAAAGATAAACAAGTCATCGCTCTAGGTTTTGTCTTAGCAGCAGTATTGCTAACTAGCGTATATCTAGGATTTGCACTGTGCGCTGCACGTCATTCTGGTTTGCTTGCCTATGTCAACAAGGGACAAATTTTAGGAAGAATTTCTGCGATCGCTCTTGGCCCAAATAGCTTGCTCACTGGCATTTGCGTATTTATTGCTTGTTTAACTACAGAAATCGCTTTAGTTGGGATTGTTTCGGATTTTCTAGCTCGTATTATCCCATCAGAAAGAATGAGCTATTCTAATGCAGTGATTTGTATCTTGATACCTTCTTACCTGATTTCGATCCTAAATTTCGAAAACATCAGTCTTCTTCTGTTGCCCTTACTACAATTAAGTTATCCTGCATTAATCGCTTTGACTTGCGGAAGTATTGGCTATAGGTTATGGAATTTCCGTCATGTTAGAGCGTTATTTTATTTAACCCTCTCTCTTACGATCATTTTGCGATTGATAAGCTGAGATTACGCCACATAGCTAGCATCATAACATTATGGTTTTAAACGCTTTAGCCCCTTTTCGCCAAACAGCGATGGAGTACCTCGCAACGAATCGGAGCTCTATTAAAATAGATTTTTCTGGAAACTGTTATAACATCTATATCCCAGATGAAGATTCTCCCGATGGAAATTGGGTAAGCACGTTAAAGTTTCAAGATATCGATAATTTAGTCTTTGCTTCTTGCAGTTGTCCAGACGGAGACTGTTGTGTTCATCTTATGACAGCCTACTTAGCTGCATACGATACAAATGGTTGGCTACCCGTACATTACAAATTTGAATTATCATTTTGGAAGGAACTTTTTTTTAAACTTTTCTTAGACGGCATTTCTCTAGAATATGAAGGAGACAGACGCTACTCTTTAATTTCTAAAGATATATCTTTGGAAATCACAGCCTTATCTACCGAATCCTTTGCTACATGGTTACCTCTGTTACATGAAATTAAAGAACCTGTTATTCGCAACACCAAAACATTTCTTCAGTCTTCTCTTTATCGTATAGCTAAGTGCCTCTTTTTCTTTAATGAAGCTGGAGCTTGTTTAGAGATCTCTGAAAATCCTCAAGGTTACCCTACATGTTTTACGTTGCAATGGGAGGGCATCAACTTTAGTTGTGAGATTCTAAACTTATCCCTACTAGAAGAAGTATTTCCCAAAATTAACTTTGGACAAACTGATCTAGTATTCCACAAAAATAGTTGCTCTGTTTCCTCTGTTCGAGTGGCTCCGGAAGAAGCACGTGTATACTTTACCATCGATCATAGAGAAAAGATAATTGATAGCTATCCAATCACACATATTGGATCTATAGGCTACGTAGCTAAGAAGCGTCTTGTGTTTCTCCCACCACAAGAGGCTTCTATTTCGATTTATGCTATTTCATTACTTAACGAAGAGTTAAGGCATCAATTACTATCACTATTGTGCTATGAATCTAAAGAAAGGCCTATTCGGTACTCTATTCATTTTTTAAGAGACTCTTCCCTCTCGTTTACAGCGTATTTGGATTATCCAGGCGATTTAGAAAACGGATATTTGATTTATCCTAACTACTGTTATGTATCCGAAAAAGGTCTATTAGCAATTTCAGGATTACTGACATCGCAGATCTCCTTTATTGTGAAGGCAGATCAAGTAGAAGATTTTTTAAATACTCAAGGAGCGTTAATCCGAGAGCCTGGTTTTGAAATTTTTACAGATCGTGTGCCTGAAGGTCAATTAACTTATAATATCACAGAACAAGGCAAACTCTTATTTCACTATGATACTGGCGACCCAACCACCATGGATATACGTTATGGGTCATGGACATATTACTCAAGCCAAGGATTTTTCCAACATAGGCAAGCTAACCTAGCTATTCAAGACGGCTTGATTATAGAGGAAAATGATATCCCAGATTTTATTATGAAGCATGAAGTTGGGTTAAGAACAATTCCCGGATTCTTTGCTCCTACTCCAACGCTAAAAAATTTAATCTTAGAAGTTTACAAAGAGCCTAAAGGTTCTGGTTTAGTCTTAAAACCAGTATTCCAAGGGCTGGAACATGACAACTGCCGCCTATTCGGTACTTTCCTTTATCGAGAAAATCACGGATTCAACCTCTTACCTACACCACTACATGCATTAGCAAGTTTGCCTAGTAGAATTGCTCCCGAAGAAGTTCCTGAATTCATTACTCGATATGCAAACGATGACAGACTAGTCTTTACAGATTCACAAATCTCTCCTCCAGACTCATTGGAACTGATAATTTTATCAATAACGAGACCTCATCCTTCATCCCCATTGCATTTAGAGCTAGAACTTAAAACGAATTTAGGCACTCTACCTTTGGGCAATGTATTACAAGCTCTGAAAAATAGAAAAACCTTTATGTTTAGTAAAGCAGGGTTTTTGAATTTGCAATATTGTCTGTTCCAGTTCCTCAAGCAATTTTTATCAGCACACAAGTGTGTAATTGCTAACAACAGCGTTATAGCTACAGTCACTGACATTTTTAAACTCGATGCCTTAGCTCCATTGTCTCTTCACCAAAATGTCAAAGCATCAAAAGAATGTTTAGACTTCTTTTCTCAACTCAAAGCATCCTGCTTGCCACCTATTCCAAACAACCTATTTTCTACAGATCACCAGCTGCGCCCATATCAGAATAGTGGCCTACTTTGGCTATGGTTTTTATATAATCACCGATTATCAGGCCTACTTTGTGATGAAATGGGGCTAGGGAAAACACATCAAGCAACCGCTCTACTTGATATTGTCTTTCAATCTTCAGATGCTCAAGAACGTCCTAAATTTCTTGTCGTATGCCCTACTAGTGTACTTCCTCATTGGGAGCATACTCTAACAACACACTTACCTAATGTAAGTATATTTTCATTCCATGGCCCAAATAAACCCGAAACACTTCCTCCTTGCGATATTATCATTACCTCATATGGGACATTACGACAAAATTATGAAAAATTTTATAAACCTTCATTCACTGTGTGTGTATTTGACGAAATTCATATGGCGAAAAACAAATCTAGTCAGATACACAAAATTCTGTGCCGACTAGATGCACAAATGAAACTTGGATTAACAGGAACTCCTGTTGAAAATAATTTGCTAGAGTTTAAAGGTTTACTAGATATTATCTTGCCAAACTATCTTCCATCAGATGCCTTGTTTAAAAAGCTATTTATCAAAAAGAATAGTGCTACAGAAAGCGAAGATGAAATTATCCCTTCTCAAGATTTACTACTAAAATTGACAAGACCCTTTATCCTACGCAGAACAAAAAAACATGTTCTTCCTGAGCTCCCTGATAAAGTGGAGTCTATTATTCCATGTACATTATCCCCAGAACAGAAGAAACTTTATCTCGCAACACTACAAAGAGAAAGATCGCAAATTGCAGAGCTAGAATCTCCTAATGAATCAAATATCAATTACCTTCATGTATTTGCTTTGTTAAATCATTTGAAACAAATTTGTAATCACCCTGCCATATTTTTCAAAAATCCAGATAAATACAAAGAGCATCAGTCTGGAAAGTGGAATTCATTCGTTAGACTTCTAAATGATTCGTTAGCCTCTGGTTATAAAGTCGTAGTTTTTTCACAATATATCCATATGATTCGCATCATCACTTTGTATCTTGAAGAGATGGGAATCAAATATGCTTCTATTCAGGGTAAATCTTTGAATAGAAAAGAGGAGATTGAATTATTCACTAAAGATCCGGAATGTCGTGTATTTGTAGGATCACTGTTAGCTGCTGGGACTGGGATTAATCTAACGGCTGGGAATGTCGTCATTATGTACGATAGATGGTGGAATCCTGCTAAGGAAAATCAAGCTCTTGATCGAGTGCATAGAATAGGACAGAAGAACACTGTATTTATTTATAAACTTATGACTGAAGATACTTTAGAAGAACGTATCCACTACCTAATCGAGAAAAAAATTCGTCTTCTAGATCAAGTAGTTTCTACGCAAGACACAAACATCTTACATATGCTAAACCGAGAGGATCTCATTACAATCTTATCCTACAAAGATGAGAGGACTATAACAGACCATGACGAAAGTAGCATGAGTAATGAAGAGACCTTGATCGAATAGCATCAAGGTCTAAAATTATTGTCCAATCCTTGTATAACCACGATAAGCAAGGAGCGCGCCAACACAGCCATAGAGATAAGCGCGATTCTTAGGCCAACTAAGTGTCAGACCCGCATCAGTCGCAAACAATAAGATCACTACAGCAAACGCAGCTAGTCCCACGCCTAAAAACAATGCTGCCATTGGCCAGTATTGTAACCAAGACCAATGCATATTGGGATTAACGTGATCGTTAGACGTATTTAAGGCACGCTGTTCACTAAGGACAGCATCCCAATCTTCCGTGGAAACAGTGAATAGATCCTCCGTTCCCTGTTTTGAAGGAGTCTCTTCAGAGAGAGAGAGATGACAAGAAGCAAATCCACTGGAAGCTTCCGGAGGATCTTGAAGAAAAGCACTACAGTAGGGGCACTGAGGCATATGAATCGACACGCTACCTTCACATTTCCAACAGATCCGCTGTGTCTCTGCCTCTCTAGCAAATGGCATAGCTCTCCCCCTCTACCTTCTTTCTATCTTTCCGCAGAAAAATAGAACCTGTCTTAATTATCAGCCCTAATAAAGCCTAATTACAGGGCTTATCGCAAATTATAATTTCTATTGGGAAAAAATCAATGCTGAAAATTAATCTTTGGATCTAGAATAAGCAAAAAGTTCTTCGTAAAACAAATAGCAACACATATCTGTTTATAAAACAGAGACATTTTATGGGGAATTTTAATTTTCGATATTCATGGGAACTGGAAATTATGACTAAGGATTTCGACTGTGTAGTTATTGGTGCAGGACCTGGTGGTTATGTTGCAGCGATAACTGCTGCTCAGCAAGGATTGACTACTGCTCTTATTGAAGAAAAACAAGCTGGGGGGACATGCCTAAATCGTGGTTGTATACCTTCAAAGGCTCTTTTAGTTGGCGCGGGTATTGTCTCTCAAATTAAACATGCTAATCAGTTCGGAATTCATGTTGATAGTTATACGATTGATTATCCTGCGATGGTACAAAGGAAAAATACTGTTGTGCAAGGAATTCGTCAGGGTCTTGAAGGACTGATTCGTAGTAATAAAATCACTGTGTTCCAAGGCAAAGGATCTTTAATTTCATCTACAGAAGTAAAAGTACAAGGCATAGACACAGAACTCCTAAAAGCTAAGAATATTATTATTGCCACAGGATCCGAACCTAGACCATTCCCCGGAGTTCCTTTTTCATCCCGAGTACTCTGCTCAACAGGTATTTTGAACCTCACCGAGCTACCACGAAGGCTCGCTATTATTGGTGGCGGAGTTATTGGCTGTGAATTCGGTTCACTGTTTCATACCTTAGGGGTGGAAGTAACAATCATAGAAGCTGCTGATCAGATTTTATCGGTGAATAACTCTGAAATTTCTAAAACAATGCAGGATAAATTTACACGCCAAGGGATTCGGATAATTACAAAAGCTTCGATTTCTCATCTTGAAGATCTAGGAGATCGTGTAAAATTAGTAGTTAACGACCAAACAGAAGAGTATGATTATGTCCTTGTATCTATCGGTCGTCAATTCAATACTACTGATATTGGATTAGATCATGGTGGCGTAATTCGTGACGACCGCGGGATAATTCCGGTAGATGAGACTATGAGAACAAATATCCCTAATATTTTTGCTATTGGTGATATTACGGGTAAGTGGTTGCTTGCGCACGTGGCTTCACATCAAGGTATTATTGCAGGTAAAAATGCTAGTGGGCGCCATGAAGTTATGGACTACTCTGCAATACCGTCAGTGATCTTTACATTCCCTGAAGTAGCTATGGTAGGGTTATCTTTGGATGCCGCTAAGCAACAAAATATTCCCGCCAAGTTAACTAAATTCCCATTTAAGGCTATAGGAAAAGCAGTTGCTATGGCTGAAGCTGATGGTTTCGCAGCGATTGTTACACACGAAGAATCGCAACAAATTCTTGGAGCTTACGTCATTGGGCCTCATGCAGCCTCTCTTATTTCAGAAATGACA
The DNA here is from genome assembly GCF_000454725.1 of Chlamydia ibidis 10-1398/6. Taxonomy (NCBI): domain Bacteria; kingdom Pseudomonadati; phylum Chlamydiota; class Chlamydiia; order Chlamydiales; family Chlamydiaceae; genus Chlamydia; species Chlamydia ibidis. Next base: position 54,775 of record NZ_APJW01000004.1, read on the forward strand.
TTAGCAGTGCGCAATGAACTGACTCTTCCATGCATTTATGAAACAATCCATGCGCATCCTACTCTTGCAGAAATTTGGTCAGAAAGTGCCTTATTAGCAACCAATCACCCTCTACACTTGCCACCTAAATTATGACGGATAAACTTTCTTCCACTCAAATATCTTCTAGTAAGAAACTTTCACCACGTCTTCCTCAATGGTTAAGACGTGTGTTACCTAGGGGACATAGCGCAGAATATACTGATGCTTCTATACGTAGAGCGCAGATGCCTACAGTATGTGAGGAAGCCTTATGCCCTAACCGTGCTCTCTGTTGGTCTAGAAAAACAGCAACATATCTAGCATTAGGAGATGCATGTACGCGACGTTGTGGATTCTGCAATATCGATTTCACCAAACATCCTCTCCCACCAGATCCAGATGAACCTAGTAAAATTGCAGCATCAGCTAAAGAGTTACGGTTGAAACATATTGTCATTACTATGGTAGCCCGTGACGACTTAGAAGATGGTGGAGCTAGCGCACTTGTAGCAATCGTTGAGAAGTTACATGAGGAACTTCCTGATTCTACTGTAGAAATTCTTGCCTCGGACTTTCAAGGCAATGTACATGCATTACACAAGTTACTAGACTCAGGACTCGCGATTTACAATCACAATGTAGAAACTGTAGAACGATTATCCCCCTTAGTACGACATAAAGCTACTTATCGTAGATCATTACTTATGCTACAGGAAGCAAGAAATTATCTTCCTAATCTTAAAATTAAGTCTGGGATCATGGTCGGCTTAGGAGAACAAGAGAACGAAGTAAAACAGACTCTAAAAGATCTGGCAAGCCATGGTGTATCCATTGTCACGATTGGTCAATATCTACGTCCTTCTCGATTACATATTCCGGTAAAAGAATACGTAACTCCTGAAACCTTCGAATATTATCGATCTGTAGGGGAATCATTAGGTTTAATGATATATGCTGGACCTTTTGTGCGTTCTAGTTTTAATGCTGATATTATCCTTAATGAGATCACGAATAAAAACATTAAATAAATCTTTCCATTTTTGAGAATATTGGTTTTAAAAATTAGGTCTGTGGTACTGGGTAGAACAATTTTCTAGTTTTTATCTTTCTAAAAGCCATAGACATATTTACTATTCAATGTTCACGATTGGCACTAATCCGGCCTTTTGTTATGGTGAGTAAAAAGGTATGCGTGGATTATGTTTCGTCGTTCTGTTTCCTGGTGCTTATTTTTTGTGATGACTCTACTTTGCTGTACTAGTTGTAACAGCAGGTCCTTGATAGTTCATGGTCTTCCTGGACGAGAGGCAAACGAAATTGTCGTTTTGCTTGTTAGCAAAGGAGTAGCTGCACAAAAACAACCTCAAGTTGCCTCTGCAGCTGCAGGCGGATCAACTGAACAAATGTGGGATATTTCTGTCCCAGCAGCACAAATTACAGAGGCGTTAGCCATCTTAAATCAAGCGGGTCTTCCTCGTATGAAAGGGACAAGCCTGTTAGACCTATTTGCTAAGCAAGGTTTAGTGCCCTCAGAAATGCAAGAGAAAATTCGTTATCAAGAAGGCTTATCTGAGCAAATGGCATCCACCATTAGGAAAATGGATGGTATTGTAGACGCTAGCGTACAGATCTCATTTACTACAGAAACAGAAGAAAATCTCCCACTTACTGCATCCGTTTATATTAAGCATCGAGGCGTTTTAGATAACCCTAACAGTATTTTAGCCTCTAAAATTAAACGCTTAGTAGCAAGCGCCGTCCCCGGCTTAGTCCCTGAAAACGTATCTGTAATTAGTGACCGTGCTGCTTACAGTGATATCACAATTAATGGTCCTTGGGGCTTATCTGATGAAATTGATTATGTGTCTGTTTGGGGGATAGTATTAGCGAAATCTTCATTAGGAAAATTTCGCTTTGTTTTCTACTGTTTAGTTTTGCTTTTGTTTATTCTTTCAAGCGGTCTACTCTGGCTCATATGGAAGACACATACATTAATTCTCACCTTAGGGGGAGCTAAAGGGTTCTTTGATCCCGCTCCTTATTCCAAAATAAGCTTAGAAAAAAAATCTGAAGAACCAGGCAAGGAAGAAAAACAAGGAGAATCAGGACAACAGTTAGATGAAACCGGTGCTTCTAAAGAGGCTAAGGAAAATTCTCCTGAATCCGTAGAAGGAAATGAAGAACATGAGGATGCCTAGTGACAACCAATACCTTTGGGACTCTAGATATTTTAATGAAGCATTCCAAAGAAGATAATTTGGGAAGTTTTCTTCCCGAAGATCTTTTGGTCACATCCCCTCATCCCGAGGATATACCTCTCAAATCTTTGTCCTTTACGATGTGTTGGCTAGCAACGATCCATCCCTCCTGGATTAGTCTTGCTATGAAGAGTTTCCCAGAACAAGCACAAAGCCAGATTCTAGCGTGGCTACCTTCCTCTTTAATACAAGAATTATCTCCCCTACTTCCCAAAATTGCTATAGCTTCTAAGCGTTGTTCCAATTTTGGCGCTTTTTATTTGCTAGATATGCTTAGCAGTAAAATACGTCCTCCAGGAATTATAGAAGAGATTTTCTTGCCTGCTTCTCCATTGAACGGATTACTTTATTATTCGGCCACAACAAAGATGACTCTAATCAACTGTTTAGGATTACATACTTTGGCCAAAGAATTAAAAAATGTTGTTGATAAAGTTGTAATTGAGCGTGTGCATAAGCTACTTACGCCCACTGAGAAGCTATTTCTAGCCTATTGCCAGTCTCATCCTATAAAACATTTAGAACCAACAACCTTCCTTTTATCTTGGGAAGCAGATGATGAGTTACGCAATTTTTTACACAGAGAAGGTTTGAAACTTCTTGCGATGGCATTAGCAAAAGAAGATGCTTCTTTCTTGTGGTATTTTTTACGTCGACTGGATGTTGGTCGGGCTTACATTTTTGAAGAAGCATTGCGAAAATCATACGATCATCCGCATGGCGATTACTTTAAAGATCGTCTTGAACAATGCATTAAGGTACTTGTTCCTTAAAATAAGTTATTAAAACAAGAAGCCAGAGCCTATCTGGTTCGTATAGTAGTGGTAATAGAATAAAAAAGGAGCGGCGGCTTTTCCTAAGATTGCTTTGGAATATCTGCGCTGTCAAAAGGATGAAATTTTTTAGTTTAATTTTCAAAAATGATGATATAGCGCCTAATAAAAAGATTCTTCCTCCTGAAGCTTTCTCTACTCTTCTTGACTCTCAAGAACTTTTGGAAAAAGCAAAAGAAGATAGTGCAGCTTTTATTAGTGCTACTAAAGAAGAATGCGAACATCTTCGTCAAGAGGCTAAAGAACGTGGGTTTCAAGAGGGAAGTCAAGCATGGAATCAACAATTGGCCTATTTAGAAAAAGAAACTCATGAACTACGAGAAAAATTTAAAGAATCAATAGTTCCCTTAGCAATAGCTAGTGTTAAGAAAATTATAGGCAAAGAGTTAGAAACTCATCCAGATACGATTGTTTCCATTATTAGTAATGCTCTGAAAGAGCTAACACAACACAAAAAAATTATCATCAATGTTAATCCAAAAGATTTACCTATAGTAGAAGAGCATCGTCCTGCAATTAAACAAATTGTTGAATATGCTGATACGCTTATTATTGTGCCTAAGGCTGATATCACAGAAGGAGGCTGTATAATTGAAACAGAAGCTGGAATTGTAAATGCGCAATTGGATGTCCAGCTGGCTGCTTTGGAAAAAGCTTTTTCTTCTATTTTAAAACAAAAAGATCCTACAAATCCTCCCGAGCAACAACAACTGTCCACATCTGCCCAAGACATGCGGGACAAGCAAGCAGAAGGGTAAATAAATATTATGCAGAGTAATTTTCGAGCTTTCTTGTTTGTCTTTCTGCTTAGTACTTCATGGTGTTTTGGAGAATCTCAAGTATATGATGGGGCGTGCAAATCACGATGTTACCCACAGCAAACTATTAGTGAAGTTTCTCCTCCTCAGCAAATGGAAATGCCGAAGGCTCATCCTATGCCAACGTATCGTGAACGTGTAACTGCCGATGATGTTCTTCCAAAGGAAAATCTTTCATCTGGAAGTTTCTCAGATACGTATCCCGATTTAACGACGCAGGCAATTATTCTAATTTTTCTGGCGTTGTCACCATTTCTAGTGATGTTATTGACCTCTTATTTAAAAATTATCATCACGTTGGTTTTGTTAAGAAATGCTCTCGGAGTTCAGCAAACTCCTCCCAGTCAAGTCCTTAATGGAATAGCTCTTATATTATCGATATACGTAATGTTCCCTACGGGGGTTGCTATGTATAACGATGCCCGCAAAGAAATAGCTGCCAATACTATTCCTCGAGACTTGTTCTCCGCAGAAGGCGCGGAAACTGTATTCGTAGCCTTAAATAAATCGAAAGAGCCCCTACGTTCTTTTCTCATAAGAAACACACCAAAATCGCAGATTCAGAGCTTCTATAAAATCTCGCAAAAAACCTTCCCCGCTGAGATTCGAGAACATATGACCGCCTCAGACTTTGTCATTGTGATACCGGCATTTATTATGGGGCAAATAAAAAATGCATTTGAAATAGGTGTATTGATTTATCTACCATTCTTTGTCATTGATTTAGTTACGGCCAATGTTTTGGTTGCGATGCAAATGATGATGTTATCACCATTATCCATCTCATTGCCTTTAAAACTCTTGTTAGTGGTTATGGTAGATGGTTGGACTTTATTACTTCAGGGTCTAATGATTAGCTTTAAATAGGGTCGTCTCGTGATTGCACTTGCTACTAGTTTCAAATCAATGCTCTTTGAATATTCTTATCAGTCCCTATTGCTGATTTTGATTATTTCTGCACCTCCTATTATTATAGCGTCTATTGTAGGTATTCTTGTTGCTATTTTCCAAGCGGCAACGCAAATTCAAGAACAAACTTTTGCCTTCGCTATTAAACTAGTTGTCATTTTTGGAACTTTGATGATCTGTGGGGGATGGCTTAGCAATATGATTTTTCGTTTTGCTTCACAGATTTTCCAAAACTTTTATAAATGGAAGTAAACTCTTATGGCAATCTCTTTACCGGAGCTTGTTTCTTCTTTTAGTTCTAGATATTTAGACTATATTTTTCAGCATCCTCCAGCATATGTTTGGAGTGTTTTTTTGCTGCTGCTATCACGTTTACTGCCTATTTTTGCTATTGTTCCCTTTTTAGGAGCGAAATTATTCCCCTCGCCCATAAAAATTGGTATCGGTTTATCTTGGTTAGCACTTATATTTCCTCTCGTACTTTCACAAACTCATATCACTAACTACTTAGACGATAACATTTTCTATTTTCTGATTATTAAAGAGATATTTATAGGAACATTAATCGGTTTTATCCTCTCTTTTCCTTTTTATGCTGCGCAATCTGCAGGTTCTTTTATTACTAACCAGCAAGGTATTCAAGGGTTAGAAGGTGCTACCTCTTTGATCTCTATCGAACAAACATCTCCTCATGGGATTTTTTATCATTATTTTGTAACAATTACATTCTGGCTTGTTGGAGGACATAGAATTATTCTTGCTATTGTTTTACAATCACTGGCAGTAATTCCAATTCACTCATTTGTTCCGATAGAGATGATGTCTCTCAAAGCTCCAGTATGGGTAGCAATCATCAAAATGTGCCAACTCTGCTTAGTAATGACTATTCAACTGAGTGCTCCAGCAGCGGTTGCTATGCTAATGTCCGATTTATTTCTTGGAATTATTAATAGGATGGCTCCACAAGTACAAGTTATCTACTTACTATCGGCACTAAAAGCTTTCATGGGATTGCTATTTTTGACTCTTTCTTGGTGGTTCATAGTAAAACAAATAGACTACTTCACCCTTGCATGGTTCAAGGAGACGCCGTACATGCTGCTAGGGAAGCATGCGAATGTCCTGTAGTCACAGTATTCCTGAAAAAGACGACGACAGACTTGATTGTAATTAGTTACTCTTCAGAGCTAGGCGCCGTCCTTTCTACTAGTCACAGATACAATCACTAAACTTTAGGATTTTGGTTGTTGCTAGAAAGCAGAACAAGAATCAGACACAACACAATAAACGCGACTGTAAATGGGAAAACGTTAATCAAAAAGAAGAGTAACAAGCCGCAGAGCAGTGCATTCTTTGCTGGTCCGTTCTTTGCATAGTAGATTTGTAAATTTTTGAGCATTCCTTGAAGCTCCGGATAAAAACCTAAAACGATACCGCAAGCAACGAATAAGCCACCTACCCAAGAAACAAAATCAGCAATAATACCAAATAAAACTAAAGCACCGCTAATCGCTTCACGCATATGATGAGAGAAAAATCTCTTCAAGATTCCTATCTTAGGATTGGCATTTACATCCTGCACCTTTTTCTTCAAAGTGTCAAACTGAGAAGAAGCAGATGGCTCTTGTGATGAGGGATTTTCTTTTGGTGTCTCATCTGCCATGGTCTTACCTTTAAAATTCTTTTTTTTTAAATAGTTTATGTACACACAATTATCAAAAGAAATATTTAAAAATAAATAAGAAATTTTTAATTACAAATAAACAAAATTCCCAAAGGCTTTTATTCTTTGGGAGATAGACCCTGCTTATTTCTCAGAATGTTATAAGTTGGATAATTTTCTACCCGTGAATCCGGGACTTTTGATTACTTAATATTTTTTTCTGACAAAGACAACGAGATGGCACCCCCGTATCGGGGTCTAGAAGAAAAATATAATCCCCGGCACTACCAAGCGTATAGTCAAAAACCTTAGAGCCAGCCAATTCTAACAAATCATAACGAGATAAAAGGATCTGTACTTTTTCCTGTAGTTCTGCTCGAAATACCGTTCGTGTTTTGAAAATATCAAGAATAGCGTTCTGCCCACTATTTTTTACCATTTCTTCTTGCATTTTGACGTTGTCCCAAATTTTACGGCGACAAAGTTCGATATCTCGATATGCATCGGCATGATTAACAACAGCATTTAAAAGCAACGGATCCATAAATATTAAATTAAGGTTACAATATTTTGGTTGCTTTTCTTCATAGTGCAAAAAATTGAGTAAAGGTTGGGCTTTCTTAGATCCTTTTAGGACAGTATAGAGAAGATCGGCTTCTTCTAAGGGAAGAGTTAGAGTTTCAATGATGTCCACACCATAGACTTTAGCTCCCTCCATAATTTCTGCCTTCCTATCGAGTAGGGAATGTATGATTTTTGTTTCTGTACCTGGAGGAATACATTGGGTATCAACATAAGCTAACCTTAGTAACCTAAGAAATATAGAATACCAGGAAACAGGGTTATGGTATTCTTCGGGTGATTCTTGTAGCAATGCATAAAGATTAAAGCGGGAATTATTTGGTGGTTGTGAAAAAGGCACTTTCAAAGATCGATATTTACGTTTTCTTGTCACACTTACCTTTGCAAATTTATCTCCCGAAGTAACTTCTTTTTCTTTCGAAATTTTTTCTCCTGAATTAAGCCTCTTGACTTTGTTTTGATAAGAGATCTCAGCACAAGCTGAGTGCTGGGCTCTTAAAAAACTCTCTTTCTTTTCGATGGCAATGTGGTAGGCATGACGCTTTCTGGCATTTACCGCATCGAAAGATACAAGTGATACCAAAGATGCTAAACAAAGAAGGGTAAACATATACGACTGCATAGCTACATCTCCAAGGGAAACTGGTAGGATAGGGTGCGTGCTGAGTGCCCAGGCACTTCACGACATATAGTCACATAAATTTCCCTATTAGCCCTATTTTCATCACCTAAAGATGAAAAGTCTACGTGAGATACATGATTTAGTAGAATCAAACGTTCTCTTTTATGTGAATTTCTAAGGCTTTGAATATGAAGCTCTAACTTACGATCAGAGAAATTATAAACAACATCCCCCCTCACGACGCCAGCTAAATCAGGATCGCGGTATACACCGCGATCAAACATAACAGAACATAACGATGTTGTGTTTTCTTTCGGTAAGTCATAAACCGAACTGAATAGATTTCTTAGTTGGAAATAGGCACGATTCTCCTGAAGAAATATAGCATATATTTTTTCATTTTTCTTTTGTGTACAAAACATACGGGTATGCCAAAAGCCTAGTGTAGCGAGTAGCAAACCAAGCAAAGTAAAAGAAACCGTTACTTCTAGCAGCAGAAAAGAATGCTTTCTTCTTACAACACCACGCATACACTTCTCTCTATAGAAATAGTTTGTCTAGAACCGGCAAATAAATGAATCTCTACGTCAGCAAAACATGCGTTCACCTGCCGTGATTCATTACGCACAGCCTTTCGAATATTTACAGTATACGTATAGGATACTTTTAGGATGTTACCTTGACTTGTATAGAGGTAAGAACCTAAATAACCTTCTCCCTGACAAGGAAGATCACCATTACGCATCTGATCACGCATATTCTTCTCTACTGCGAAGAAACAAGTATCTATAATCGGGGGCAGTTGTAAATTGAGGATGTCATCTTCTAAAGATCGGTGGAGACTACAATAAAATCGGATACAGGGGACAAGGACCGCACATACTAAGGATAATGCCATTAGTACTTCTACAAGCAAAAAGCTTCGCTTCTGTTTTTTCCTAAGAAGCTTCATAACTATCTATTGTGCTTTTCAATACGCTTAGAAAATACCAGAAGATCATCACCTTTATCGTTGAGTTGAACAATAAGATCATTCCCCCAAGCATCTTTCAATAATTTGCTGCCTTCTCGACACCAAGAAGACTCCGCAAGAATAGCTTCTTTACGCGCGATTACTTCTTTTAGTGAAGCTCCGCTCGATGCGTACTCCATCATCAAAATATCATAAACTTTAGCACAATTCTGCTCCGTTTGAAAAATCTTACCCTTCTGGATACTACCACGCATATTGAACGCTAGGGCACTCCCAACAATTCCTATTAAGGTGATAACAACCATCATCTCAATTAAAGTAATTGATTGTTTACGTTTTTGTTTTCTCATACAATCCTACTGAACCTAACAATTATAATGTTTGTATGTTACTGGTTAGCGGTATTAATACTGCCAACATAATAACCCCTATAACTCCTCCAAGAACTACTAAGATAACTGGTTGGCACCACGAGGTTATCCAGCTAAGAGTTTTTTGTGTATCCTCATTGTAAATATTAGCAATATAACCTAACACGTCTGCTAATTCTCCTGATTCCTCTCCTAAAGAGATCATTCCTAAAGCCAATTGCGGAACCCATTTTTTCTTTCTTAACTCGTGACTCAAAGCATTACCGCCAATAACACTATGCACGACTGTTTCCATATCGTTACGTAAAAATTCATAGGGAATAGAGTGGCATCCTAACTCAAGACCCTCTATTAGGGTGCCCCCACCACGTAAAATCGCGGAAACTACGGAACAAAAACGACTAAACCCTACTTTGACAAAAAAATTCTTCAATCCAGGAAAAGCAAAAATGAACCTTTCTATACCACGCTTCCAGAAACTTCGATTTCTAGTTATAAAAGCAAATCCAAAGCAAACACAAACCCCTACAAGAAGTAGATAGCCATAGCTACAGACAAAATCGCTAATACCAAAAACTGCATATGTAATGCCGTTGAGTTCTATAGAATCAAAAGTCTCTTTCAAAGAAGGAATTACTCCCATTAAAAAAAATAAAATAACAAGAACAGAAAATCCTATTAAGACAATGGGATAACTCAATGCAGCCCACATTTTTTTAGTTACTTGCTCTCGTTCCTCTAAAACACCAATAATATTTTCTAAAGCTCCTTCTAGATTTCCTACACGTTCTCCTGCCATCACTCCGCTACAATAAAAGTTATCAAAAATTCTCGGATAGGATGCCAAAACCTCAGATAACGCTCCCCCCGAACGTAAATGATTCATGAACGAAGTAAGTAAACTAGCCATCGGCTGACCTTGGTACTGATCTCTCAAAGCAGACAGTGTTTCATACAGGGGCAACCCGGATTTTAGAAGCAATAATAGTTGCTTACTGAATACGATCTTCTCTGCATTACTAACGCGAATAGTAGGAATCGCTACTTCGCGAATAGACAAAAAATGTTTCCCCGATTCTTTAAGTTTTTCTCTAGCCTCCTGGATGTGCAAAGCTTCAAGATAACCACGTCTTTTCTGTTCTTTTTCATTAAGATAGGTATAGCGATATCTCGGCATACTACCTCCCTCTAATCATAACGTCTTGTAACACGAAATACCTCTGACAATGTAGTATCACCTGACAATGCCGTTGTAACTCCGTGTGATAACAACGGGAGGAACCCCTTACTATCTGCAATCTCGCGAAGAGTGTGATAGGGACGGTTCATAGCAATTTCCGAACGTATTACTGTATCTGGACGGAAAAATTCATATAAACCTTGACGTCCTTTATAACCTGAACGGAAACAACGTGAACATCCTAAGCCGTGATATAAAATACTTTCAGGATCATAACCATGAGAAAGCAGAAATGCTTTCTCCTCAGCATTAGGAGCATAACACTCTTTACAATGGGGACAAATTGTTCTTACTAATCTTTGGGCCATAACCCCAATGATTGTTGCAGACAGTAAATATGGTTCTATACCCATATCCAAAAGACGAGGAATAGCAGAAATTGCATCGTTTGTATGTAAGGTACTAATCACCAAATGTCCTGTCAGAGCAGCTTGTATAGCAATCTCTGCTGTTTCATGATCTCGAATCTCACCGACCATAATAACATCAGGATCCTGACGGAGCAAATGGCGTAGCCCGCGTGCAAATGTTAAGCCTATTTTTGGCCTCACGGCAATTTGTGCAATACCAGACAACTTATACTCTGGGGGATCTTCTATAGTCATAATATTAGTAAAAGGACCCGATAAATGCTGTATCACACTATACAACGTTGTTGTCTTTCCACTGCCAGTTGGTCCTGTCACAAGTAAAATCCCTTCAGGAACAGAGACGGATTCTTTAAAAGCGGTTTCGATATCCCTGGGCATATGTAAACCACCAATATCAAGAATAACATTACGTTTATCCAAGATACGGAGAACTACTCTCTCACCGTAAATAACTGGGACAGTGCTAACACGCATGTCCACTTCTTGACCGGCAATTTGGATCTTAATTCTACCGTCTTGAGGCAAACGATGCTCAGCAATATCCATTTTTGCCAATACTTTAACACGCGTAATTAACGCTGATCGCAAATGTACTGGCGGAGAATGCCTATCATGCAACACGCCATCAATACGGTAACGAATACGAAGAGCATCTACTAAAGGATCAAAATGTATATCTGAGGCACGTTCCTCTATTGCTTCTTTTAGGATTAAATTCAGAAGACGCACAGCAGGGATAGACTCTGTACTTTCTAGAAGATCTTCTTCTTCTGCATCCTCCACTTGATCGCTCTTAATAGATAGGAGCATGTCGGAAGCATTACCATGAAGATTACTATACAATTGCTGCAAATCTTTTAATATTTCGGATTCTTCTTGAAAAACAAAGGTAACGTTTTTTTTGACTAGTAACTGAATTTCGTCTCGAGCTACCAAAGGAGTACTGATAGCACACGCCATAGTAACTTCGTCTGGTGTTTCTTTAATCGGGAGAAGGTGATGTTTTTTTAGGAAGGCGTAGGGAAATAACTCTAAGAATTCAGAAGATAACTTAGCGTCCGTCATATTCCAACCCCTCTGTACGAGATGAGGGCAAATCTATAGAAGAAATAAATTCTAATTTCTTCTGATTAGCGTCTGCTGTTGCTCTCCCTACCATCACAGCCTTTTGAAACTCTTCACATTCTCCAGGACGAGAAGCAAGAAGAGCCTCTGCAAGCTTTTCTTTTTTTTCTATCGGGTTATCCAGTATTTTCGGGGTGATAAATACAAACATCTCTGTTTGACTATCAGATGTTGAGTTCATACCAAACAATTTACCAACACCAGGAATCTCTCCGAGGAAGGGAATACCATCTTGACCATCTGTGGCTTGCTTACAACGTAAGCCTCCTATAATGATTGTTTCTCCATCTGCTATCCGCACCTTATTGGTAATATTTCTACGAGTAACATCAGGACGATCATTAATATTTTTACCAGTTGTATCAAAAGTAATATCAGTTTCTAGAGTGATAAAACTTTTCCCATCCTCCTCACCAACATTGATAACCGGCAGTAATTTGATCATAATTCCGTATTGAGCCCGGTTATACTGCAACTTATCATTATCTGCCGATACGGCAATGGACATTTCATCTACAATTGCTATTCTTGCCGGAGTTTGATTCATAGTGACAACAGAAGGGCTTGCATTAATACGAATATCCTCTTGCGCCATAAGGAATTGGTAAGCAAGATCGTATCCAGGAACTAGAGAGTTCCCTGTATTTCCCTGAAGCAAAAACTCCAAAATGCCTCCGGCTTTAAAAGAAAGCGCAGCGGAACCTTTTTTACACAGCTCCTCTCCTAATCTTAAAAGGTTTAATCCCGCTTTACGTTGGTAGGCCAGCTTCCTTTCAAATAATAAAACTTCGATACGCACCATTTTCTTGGGAACATCAAGCTTTTTTAAAAGCATCTTAATACGTGGAAGAGCCTCTTTCTCAACTACTACGATTAAGGTACCTGTTTTTGAATCAGCAATGAAACTTCCGTACTTAGCAGACCCCTCCTTAATACTTACTCCAGCTGTTGTATCAATATGAATAGCCGGACAAATTGTTGCTCCCTCTACATCTGGATGAATATCTTTACTACTTCCCTTCCCTGCAAATACATCATGTACTTGCGATAAAAGTACTGCGAGCTCTTGTGGATCCGAATGTTTAACACTGTACCAAAACACGGTCTTGTCAGTTGGGTTTTCGATACCCTCTTCAATATCCTTTATCAAATTAATAGCTTGTTGGACTAAACTGGATGAACCACTAAGAAATAAAGAACGGCCATGAAGCTGTAAAGGTACCACTTTAAAACCCAGACTGCTATCGTCACCATCTTTCGTGATATCGTCACGGAAAGCTGCCTTAAGAATAGAAACCATTTCATTAGCATCTATTTTAGTTAGAGGCACCACGCGATATTCCTGACGAATACTGTCGGATTGAATAAAATCATAAATCTTAAGAAGCTCACTAATCTCTCCGGCAGAACCGAATAGCCATATTTTCCCCCCAATAATATCAATCTGTACCGTTTCGGAATTTGCAAATTTCTTTAAAGCCTGCTGATCTCCGCGAACATCGACGTTCTTTGAGGTAACAACATAGCCAATGTACGCAGAAGGGGATAACAGTTCTAAATCTTTTTTCGACGCGAAAACACCGGCAACGCCGGCACCTTCTTTTTGATGACTATATAGCTCTTTCAACCAAGGAGATACTTCACGAATACCTACTCCTAAACGAGATAAGACTTGTTTTAAACACTCTTCAAAAGCTTCTTTAGGAACTACGAACCTAGACAAAGAAGAAACTTTGATTGCTCCGATATGTGAGGGGATAAGATAAACAACATCCTCACGACCATAATCAGAAACTAAATTATATACCGTAGTTTCGGGGTGATGCCATAAAGCATATTCATCTATACTACCGCCCTGTTCATAAATTTCTGCTGCCCAAAGCTCTTCTAGCTGCTTTAATTCTCGTTTTACTCTAGTCAGGCTATCTAAAACTCTCTTCCAAGTCTCCTCGTCTTCACACCCAGACTCTCGAAGTGTTGCAGCTTCCTCATAAAGCTGCCTAAGCTCAAGATTCAACTCTTTGATATCTAAATTAAATCTTGACAAACCCAAAGAGCTGCTAACCCAATCCCCTTTTTTTTCAAGAGAAGCTGTTTTTTCTGATACTGTTAATGCTAACCCAGTATTCCACCATACTAAACTAGTCAAACCTAAGTAATAAACTAAAGGATTGCGCAACACTTGCATTTGTCACCCCCCTCGACTTGCTGTTTCCCCAGCGATGAGTGGTTTCTGTTGAACTGGATCATTTGTATCCTTTGCCACACCCAAATCTAGGCCTTGTTTTAGCGGTAGAACTACGGACTCTACCAAAGTTCTTTGAGCATTGAATATATGTCCGCGTAGAACATATCCTCGAGCGTCTTTGTCTAGTTTGTCGAACACAAATAAAGGACCCTGAATCTTTCCTGAAAGATAATCTTCTAGTTGATCAGCTCGAACTATTCTCTCCCAAGATTTTCCTGTATGCACCACCCAATCATCAGGAGACAGGGTCAATCTATGCCCCCCTGCATTTATGATAGGGCGAGACCACGTACGCATTCCTATGAATTCGAATTCTTTAATAATCTCAGTAATTTCGATGGGGGAACTAATCACTTTGACCAAGCTCATAGCTTGATGTGAAGTCCCGTCTGGGCTCCAAACATCAATTACTAGGACCTTATCATCTAATCGTTTGACCTCCATTAAAGGAGCCTGTGAATGATCCCCTTCAAATTCACCACAACTCTGCCACCGATCCCCATCCCATAGCAAAATGTCTCCAACAGCAACGTAACGGCTATAATTTTCATCAGACAAAGAGACAAAGTCTACACGTTCTTTCATTGCCTTGTGAGCATAATCTGGACCACCATGCATCTGTAAAAATCTATCTACCCCTAATCGACGCATTTTCTGCTTCACTGGGAAACTAGCATCTACACGAACACCTCCGATTTCCCAGCCTTCCAACAATCCTTTAGCTGGAGCCGTTAAAACAAACCGTGCATGATCCTTAGGGACATCCACTACGCTTTGACTTAATCCTAAATAAACGACTTTTACCTCTAAACTACGCTCATCCACACCACTATGACATTCTAACCATAAATCTGTAGGAATACGGCTAAACTTGAAGCAACAGTCATCAGGAGTTGGCATAAACTGGAGGTATACTTTTTCCCCCGATGTAGCAACGTAACGATCCTTTGTAGATAGAAGTTCCAAGTAAAACTTGCCTCCGCTAGCATCAGGACGTTTGTTACTTCCTAAAAAAATAACTTCCCGACGCAGATCTGGCAAACGCTCCCTCAAAACAGGTTCTTCCAAAGACCAGCCACCAAAAGACAAGCTGTTTTCTTGATCTTTAAGATTTTCTTTTGTTTTGCTGAGCCACTCGTCAGAGGATAAAAATGCGCTACATAGACTGTTGGCATCATTTGGACAGCCGCAAATCATGAATAAAAAAGCAGCAATGCCGACCAAGCTGTATCCTATTGAAAAGAACAAATCCATAGTAATACAAAATAAAACAAAGAGAAAAAAGATAAACGATTAGAGAAAAAAAATCAATTTATACTAATAAATGTTAGAAAACTTAACACTTTATTACAAACAAACTAAAGATGTTTTATTTTATAAACAAACTAATTCCTGAGACACAGGACGGTTTGTTAAATTAAAATAATGTTTTTCATTTATTAAAATTGAATCTTCTATACGAATTCCACCAGTCCCAGGGAAGTATACACCAGGCTCAATTGTAACTACCATGCCCGATCTCAACACACTTTCCCTATCTTTAGGAGACAGGAAAGGATATTCATGAATATTTCTACCAACTCCATGCCCTAAGCCATGGAAAAAATATTTTTCCAATTTGTATTGTTCTAAAACACGCACTGCTTCCCGATAGATGTCAATACAGGCTACTCCATCAGCACACATATCCATAGCGGATTTCTGCGCTTCAAGAACAGCAGAATAAGCGTTTAATAAACAATCATGTGGTCGGCCGTAAGATACTGTCCTAGACATATCGGAACAATAACCTTGATATAGAACACCAATATCAATCAAAACGATATCCCCACGACCTAAACGACGATCTGTTGGGATAGCATGGGGAAACGCTGCATGCTCGCCAAAGGCAATAATAGGAGAAAATGAAACATCCAAGACTCCCTTTTCCATCCAAAATGCCCGTACTAAATGAACAACTTCTTTCTCCGTGATGCCTTCTTTAAGAATAGAAAGAATATAATCATAACCCTCAGAGCCTAAATCAGCTGCATGTTTCATTTTTTCGATTTCATCATTATCCTTCACACTACGAAGTTTTTCACAAAACAAAGAAATTGGAGACCAAGAACACGGGATTCGTACTAAATCTTGATATTTTGCGTAGCCAGTATGTACGCTATCAAATCCTACAGCCTGATAAGAAGAAGTCTTGAGAAAATTACCTAGAGATTCAAGAACGGTATTCTCACAAAAAATTGATCTGACGCCTTCTAAGGAAGAATAAAGATCACGATCCATGCGGTTAACGAAAAACACCGCTTCGTTTTTTCCTATTAAAAGAGTCCCAGAGACTACCTGATCATACAAAAAATAGGAAACGTCCTCGTCTCTCTCAACAAGTATTGCATCAATGCCATACTCCGATAAAGCATGCTGAGCCACAATGATACGATCGTGCAACATAACCTACTCCTTGATAAAATCAGCTTCCAACACTAATCGACAAATTTGCGTTCCGTCAAATGCTTTTTTGGGTTTGCCCATATTCCAAAGTATAGCCAACCAACTGCGATCAAAATTACGATTAGCTTTGCCAAACAAAGTCTTAGTTAATGCTACTTGCATCAAACTAACCAGCTCCTTTGCTTTAAAAGCCTCTTTGCTTTCAGAAACCAAGGAAAAAATCCACGATTTTAATTCGTTCTCTTCAATGAATGCGGGCGCACTTTCTATTGAAAAAGTGCAAGGTCCAATTTGTGATAAGTCAATCCCCATATTTGCAAAATCATGCAAATACGTAGCAAGCAAAACGGCCTCCTCTCGAGTGACTTCTAAACAAATGGGAGAGAGAAACATCTGACTATTGCGCGTGATGTTTAATTGCTTAGTTAGGGAGAGATAGAATAAATGTTTGCGAGCAGCTTCAGTAAAAACGACATGCACACCCTCAGAATCTTCAGCCAATATAACCTTCCCAATAGCAGCCAAAAACTGTACCTCTGAAGATGAGATCCAAGTGATTTGTTTGTCTTGAATGGGTTCCTTGGCACATATATTAGCGAAAGGCACTTTGTTTTGATAATCACATATTCTACTGAAAGGTAATTCCTGAGACATATTGTCTTCTTCCGGAACCGTGCTATCAAAAAAACGTACAGAAGGGAGAGAAATGCCTTCTAAACCTTTTGGCTCCACAATCTGACTAGAACATGCTAATACATCGGAAATAGCCATAGTAAGTTGGTCACCTAAGATGTCCTCTTTTAAAATTCGAACCTCTGTCTTTTGAGGATGTACATTAAAATCACACCAATGTGAGGGTAAGTATAATTTCACTATAAAAACAGGATGACGTTGAGATGGTAGAAGCAAACCGTACGACTCTGTTATTTTTTTTGATATCCACATCGACTCAACAGGACGATCATTAATAAAGATTCTTTGTCCTTGACGTGTAGGACGGTGGAAATTTGGGTTGCCTAGATACCCCACAATACGTATGTCCCCATTCTCATAAGATAACGGTAAAGCTTCTTTCATGAAACTTTCCCCCATTACAAATGCTATGCGTTCGCAGAGAGACTGGTGCTTAGATATAGAGAATTCCTGTTGACGCTCACTGAGCCATGACCAGGCAACATTTTCACAGGCAAGAATACAATTTTCTAACAATCGCCTAATTCCTAAACGATCCACATGGGAACTTTTTTGAAAACCCTTACGAACTGGGACATTGTAAAATAATGAATCAATAGCAATTGTAGTCCCCTGCTGCCTAGGAGACGGTTTAGTTTCAAGTAAATCTCCACCATGAACGACACAACGAATTCCTTGTCCAATAGCTGTTGAAGAGAGGACTTCCATTTTACAGATTGAAGCTATAGCAGGTAAGGCTTCACCTCGAAAACCAAAACTATTTAAGGAAAATACGTCTGCAAACTCACCTATTTTAGAAGTTGCATGTCGTTGTAATGCCAGCATTATGTCTTCAAAAGTCATGCCACATCCATTATCCTTAACAACAATGAGACCTTGCCCGCCACCTAGGGTTTCAATCTCAATTTCAGTAGCCCCTGCGTCTAAAGAATTCTCTACCAATTCTTTAACAACAGACACAGCACTCTCTATAACTTCTCCAGCAGCTATCTGATTAATCGTTACAGAATCAAGTAACCGAATAGGCCTTCTAATAGACATAAGAAACTCAAACAAAATATCTTGGCTGAGGAAATTAAAACACTACATAGCTAATGTCAAGAATCCAAGTTTTTATAGATTATAACTCACTCTAAAACAAGTAATTAGAAAAAAGCAGCCATTAACAATAAAATTAATTTCATTACAAACTTGTCATTAGTAAATGATTAATTTTAAAATTAGTTAATGAATAAATAATTTTTTATTTTAGGAATTATATTAATGAGCAAGCCTACCTCTAATAATTCTAAGAAGCCTTCAGCATCATTTAACAAAAAAACACGTAGCCGACTTGCTGAGCTCGCTGCGCAGAAAAAAGCAAAAGCTAATGATCTAGAACAAAAGTATCCTGTACCTACAGAAGAAGAGACCAAACAAGCTCTTATGGATATTCTACAGGGGTTGGGGAATGGCCTGACACTGCAACAAATTTTAGGATTATCCGATGTCCTGTTAGAAGAGATTTATACAATAGCTTATAGCTTCTACTCTCAAGGGAAATACACTGAAGCTATTGGTTTGTTCCAAATTCTTACCGCTTCCAAACCACAATGTTATAAATATGTGCTAGGTTTAAGCTCTTGCTATCATCAACTAAAAATGTATAACGAAGCTGCTTTTGGCTTCTTCCTAGCATTTGACGCTGAGCCAGAAAACCCTATCCCTCCCTACTACATTGCCGATAGTTTAATGAAAATAGATCAAAAGGAAGAATCTCGCGATTTCTTAGATATCACTATCGATATTTGTGGGAACAAACCGGAATACAAAATCCTAAAAGAGCGTTGCAATATCATGAAAAACTCCTTGAACACAGACGCTCCTAAAAAAAATCAGAAAACTAAAGCAACAAAATCTAAGACTCCAGCAAAAAAACGCTCCGGGGGAAAACGTTAATTATTCGAGAAGGCACCATGAGTAAGAAATCTAAAAAAACAAAAAAAGTAACAACACAAGCAAAAACAGATACTCCCATTGTAGTTTCTAATTTCGATCAACAAGAGCAAGCAATCCAAAATCTCGAAAACTTTGTCTCTGCTATTTATAAGGACCTCCCCTTAGCTGAAACATTTGGAGGCATCAATAATGAAAAACAACTCACACAAATGATTGCGGCTTTAAGCGGAACCCTAGATGCTTTCCCAATTGAAACCCTAACAAGAGGCTTATTTTCTAATCCTCAAGAAGATGAAAAATTTTCTAAAGATCTGTCATCAATATTACATGGGTTAAAAAATCTAACATCGGTCGTGAACAAGCACGTCTCTGATAGAAAATAATACTGTTCGGTAAAACTAAATGATATGAGGTAGAACCAGTATGTCTCTTTCTTCTTCTTCAGGACCTGACAATGCGAATATGAGAAATATTATGTCACAGGTACTTGCTTCAACACCACAAGCTGTACCTACTCCTGACAAGTTAGCTGGAAATGAAACCAAACAAATTCAGCAAACCCGTCAGGGGAAAAATACGGAAATGCAAAGTGATACAGCAATTGCTGGAACTCAAGGCAAGAATAAAACGGATGCTGTGCTTGAGGCTGAGGACTCTAGCAACATCATGGCGCAACAAGGCATTGCAGCCGGAAAAGAGACAGCCACTGCAAATGCGGCAAATGCAGCGAACTCCGCAGAAATCGCAAAAGCTATTAATCTACAAACGAGTATTGAAGAAACTAATAAAACACTAGAGACGACTCTTTCTTCGTTATCTTCAGTAGATTCTGCTCAGGTACAAGAAATCCAGGAATTAGTTGCTTCAGCAGTGTCAGGCCAATCAGCACGCGTTTCTGATAACTTTGAAACTCCTGATTTACCTAAGCCTTCTATTACTCCAAGACAAGATGTTATGGAAATCAGTATGGCTCTGGCGAAAGCTATTGCTTCATTAGGAGAAGCAACGGCCTCTGCGTTATCAAATTACCAGAGTACGCAAGCACAAGCAGAATCTATGAACCGAGCTTCTTTGGAATCTCAAGGACTAAAGATCGATTCTGAACGAGCAGAATTTAAAAAAATGAAAGAATTAGAAGCTAAAAGCGCTTCTAACCAGAC
This sequence comes from Chlamydia ibidis 10-1398/6, assembly GCF_000454725.1. Lineage (NCBI taxonomy): Bacteria > Pseudomonadati > Chlamydiota > Chlamydiia > Chlamydiales > Chlamydiaceae > Chlamydia > Chlamydia ibidis. Next base: position 75,045 of record NZ_APJW01000004.1, read on the forward strand.
ATTGAATACAGTAAGTACTGTGATGATTGCGGTATCAGTGGCCATTACGGTTATCTCTGTAGTTTCAGCACTATTTACTTGTGGTTTAGGCCTCATAGGAACTGCAGCGGCAGGCGCTACTGCAGCAGGCGCAGCCGGAGCTGCTGCTGCTACAGCAGGAGTTACTGCAGGAGCTGCTGCTGCCACTGCTACTGCCACTAGCGTAGCGACAACAGTAGCTACACAAGTCACAATGCAAGCAGTAATTCAAACAATAAAGACAGCAATTGTAGAAGCTGTAAAACAGGCAATAACTGCTGCAATTAAAGAAGCAGCAAAACTTGGGATCAAACAAGTAATCAAACAAGTAATTCAAGCTGCTGTAAAGACATTAATGAAAAACATGTCCAAAATTTTTAATACAGGTAAAGAGTTGATTGCTAAATCATTCCCACGGCTCGCAAAGGTTATGGAAAACCTAGGAAGTAAATGGGTCGCAATGGGATTAGGGACTGCAATTGCTGTACCATCACTAGTAAAGGGTATTGGGGATATCAATATTTCACACGCACAACAAGAGCTTGCAACAATACAAAGAGAAACCGGAATGTTAACAGCGCAATCTGAAATGATGAAAATGTTCACTCTATTCTGGCAACAGGCTAGTAAAATAGCAGCGAAGCAGACAGACGGGGCTAGTGAAATGCAACAACAAGCAACTAAGCTTGGGGCACAAATTTCTAAAGCATTCACAGCTATTAGTGCTGGCCTAGCATCAGCGGTATAACATTTATTATCAAAGGGAGCATTTTGCTATGACATCAGGAGTTAGTGGAAACAATAGTTCTGATCCTACATTGGCAGCTCAGCTTGCACAAAATGCTAGCCAAGCAGCTGCAACAGCATCAGGAAATAAACAACAAGTAAATAAGCAGGGAGCGCAAGAAGAAGTTGCTGCTGGCTTTGAAGACTTGATCCAAGAGACCCAAACACAAGGAACTAACAAGAAAGAAGCTACCTCACAAACTACAAAAAGTTCCAAGTCTGAAAAAGGAGAAAAAGCTGGAAAAACATCTACTTCCACTTCAGTCTCCAGTGCTGCAAATACTGCTACCGCGCAGGCTGTTAAAGGACCTGGAGGATTGGGTCAAAATAATTACGAGCTCCCCCAATTACCTGAACCCCCAAATACAGAAGTTAATGGGGTAGTAATTAAGAAAGGCATGGGGACACTAGCCTTATTAGGATTGATTATGACTTTGTTAGCACAAGCTAGCGCTAAATCATGGTCTTCACAATTTCAACAACAGAACCAGGCTATTCAAAACCAGGTGGCAATGGCACCAGAAATTGGCAATGCCATTAGAACTCAAGCAAATCACCAAGCTGCTGCTACTGAAGCTCAAGCAAAACAAAGTTTAATCTCTGGTATCGTTAATATCGTTGGATTTGCCGTTTCAGTAGGAGGAGGAATTCTTTCTGCAGCAAAAAGCTTGGGGGGTTTAAAATCTGCAGCGTTTGCGAAAGAAACTGCAGGAGCTGCAGGAACAGCTGCGAGTTCTGCTGCCTCGCAAGCGTCTCGAGTTGCTTCAGAAGCAACTGCTTCTGTAGCTAAAACAGCAACAAATGTAGCCTCTTCAGCTGCAAGTTCTGCTGGGCAGGCAGCTTCTAAAGCAGCAGCAGGATTAGTCGATGATATTGCAGCTGCAACATCTAAGGCGACTGCAGGAGCTGCTAATGTAGCTGGGAAAGGAGGCGGTTTATTTGAAAAAGTTTTAAATAATCCGGGCTGGAAAGATCAACTTTCTCGTGGTATGAACGTAGTAAAAACACAAGGAGGACGAGCAGCTGCATTTGCCGGTCGAGCTCTCTCAACATCAATGCAAATGTCCCAATTGGTACATGGTTTAACAGCAGGTATTGATGGTATCGTTGGAGGTATCATTGGTGCAGAAGTTGCATATCATCAAAAACAAGCTGGTATGGCTGAAGCGCATGCTGAAGAGTTAAAACAAATGTCCTCGATTCAAAGCCAATACGCAGGACAAGCACAATCATTACAAGATCAATCCCAACAAAGCTTCAGCTCGGCGTTACAAACTTTACAAAATATCGCCGATTCTCAAACACAAACCACAGCAACAATCTTCAGTTAATAACTTGAAGAAACTAGCTGAATAACCTTGCTCTTACAATTCTCTTGATGTAAAGCTGCTTTACATCAAGAGACAATATATCCTTGCCTAAACTCTTCATGATAAATCATTCTACAACCTATGACCATGAAGCTAACAGCAAGCAAAAGACTCAAGGAAAAATTCTCACCCAACAGCAACCATCCATAAAATGCTGAAAATAAAGGCATTACAAGACTACAGAAAGATAAGAAAGTCGAAGAAAATTGACGAAGCAGCTTAGCATAGAGATTGTAACAGATTAAGTTAGAAATAACGACAAGACCAACTATAGAATATAAAAATAGCTTAGAGTCACTTACAGGAACAGGGTCCCAATTTTCTACGCACATAGAATGTAATAACGACAATATTCCAGCAATCAACATCGCATAGACGTTGATAATCCCAACAGACAGAGTAGTGTTTTTTTCTATTTTTCTTAACAATGTCCACCCAAAAGCAGAAAAACAGGTTGCTAATAGCAAAAGTAGCTCTGAATAGCCTATTTGCCATGTCCATAAACCTCCTTCTCCACCAAAAAATAAGTAAGAGATGTAACCAAACAAGCCTAAGAAAAGTCCTATGGTCTTTTTCCAGGTTATAGTTTCTTTCAACTGGATATAAGAAAACAAAGCAGAGATGAACGGAGATAAACCATAAATAAAACAAGCCTTCGACGAAGTTAGTCCACGCAAACCAACAAATTCACAAACATTTGCTAAGTAAAACCCAGACAAAGAAAGTAAGAAAATTGGCATGTAAATACTTCTAGGTAAACGTAGAGACCTTTCCTTATAGTAAGTAACACCTGCTAAAATTACCCCAGCTAAAATCATACGACTACCAGTCACAAAAAGTGGAGCCGATGAATCTATGGCAAGCTTACTAATAGCAAATGAAGAAGACCATATAAACGCTGTAAAAAAAACTAGAAATATTGACATATGGAGGTTCTTAAAAGGAACTGACTGTGTCATTTTAAAAAAAAATACCATTGCCTCCAACTGAAATAAAATTTTTAGACAAACTAAATCTTCCTATAATAAATCTATTCCCTAGAAATGCAGAAAACTCCCTTGCTTTGATCCCAAAAAACACTACAATAACTGGTGTTAAGAATCTCTATGAGGACAAAATGATCCACATAATTTGTAATAAAGAAACTTTTGAATTGCCCGCAGGGACAACTGCTGCTGATTTCGCGAGCAAAATAAAAAATTCTCATTACTTTGCTGGTGTCATGATCAACGACAAACTAAAGGACTTGTCCACATGTCTGCAGGAAGGAGATTCTTTGAGGTTTGTAACGTTTTCAGATCCTGAAGGGCGAGAAATCTTCCTTCATACTTCGGCACACATCTTGGCTCAAGCTGTTTTACGTTTATGGCCTGATGCAATCCCTACTATTGGCCCCGTCATTGATCAAGGATTCTATTACGATTTTGCCAACCTCTCTATCAGTGAAGCTGATTTCGAAATGATTGAAAATATGATCTCTCAAATCGTAGAAGAGAAGCATCCAATATCCAGACATGTATTCAAGAGTAAGGAAGAAGCTCTTAAAGAGTTTCCGAATAACCCTTTTAAGACAGAATTAATCAGAGAATTGCCTGATCATGAAGAAATAACAGCGTACAGTCAGGGAGAGTTTATGGATTTATGCCGTGGCCCCCATTTGCCTACAACTACCCCCGTAAAGGCATTCAAACTATTACGCACCTCAGCAGCATATTGGAAAGGGAACCCCTCAAGAGAATCCCTAATACGCATTTATGGCATTTCCTTCCCCACTACAAAAGAACTTAGAGAGCATTTACACCAACTAGAAGAAGCAAAAAAGCGCGACCATAGAGTCCTGGGAACTAAACTAGATTTATTTTCTCAACAAGAATGTTCGGCAGGCATGCCATTCTTCCATCCCAGAGGCATGATAATTTGGGATGCACTTATCAATTATTGGAAACACTTACATCGCCTTGCCGGATATAAAGAAATACAGACCCCAGAACTAATGAACCGCCACCTTTGGGAGATCTCTGGTCACTGGGATAATTACAAAGATAACATGTATACCCTAGAAATAGATGATGAGGACTACGCAATTAAACCAATGAATTGTCCTGGTTGTATGCTGTATTATAAGACGAAATTACACAGCTACAAGGAGTTCCCCTTAAGAATTGCAGAAATTGGGCATGTCCATCGCTACGAAATTTCTGGAGCTCTATCTGGGTTAATGCGTGTTCGTGCTTTTCATCAGGATGACGCACATATTTTTTTGGCGCCCGAACAAGTTGAAGAAGAAACTTTAAACATTTTAAATTTAGTTTCTGAATTGTACGGGACGTTTGGTTTAGATTATCATTTAGAGTTATCAACAAGACCTGAGACAGGCACGATCGGCGATGATAATCTTTGGGAACTAGCAACTACATCTCTAAAACGAGCATTAGAAAAATCAAATAGACCATTTCTAGTCAGTCCTGGAGAAGGTGCGTTCTATGGCCCTAAAATTGATATCCATGTTAAAGATGCAATTAACCGAACTTGGCAATGCGGAACTATCCAATTAGATATGTTCCTCCCCGAACGTTTTCAGCTAGAATATACTAATGCTTTTGGAGAAAAGAGTACTCCTATTATGTTACATCGCGCCTTATTCGGTTCTATAGAACGCTTCCTAGGAATTTTGATTGAACATTTCAAAGGTAAATTTCCCCTATGGTTAAGTCCAGAACAAATCCGTATTATTACCGTTGCTGACCGACATGAATCACGAGCAAAAGAATTAGCTTTTACATGGCAGAAACTCGGTTTTACAGTTACTGTAGATGACTCAAGCGAATCCGTAAGTAAGAAAATCCGTAATGCCCAAAATATGCAAGTAAATTATATGATTACACTGGGTGATCGTGAAATTGAAAATAATACATTAGCAGTGCGCACCCGAGATAACCGGGTTCTAAGTGATGTGTCAGTGGAAACATTCATAAATACAGCACTTGAAGAAAAGAACTCTTTGAGCTTAACTCCACTACTGTAACTCTATAGCAAAAGGATCAAAAATCTAGATGAAAACCATAGCTGTCAATAGCTTTAAGGGTGGAACCGCAAAAACATCGACAACTCTACATCTAGGAGCAGCGTTAGCTCGATATCATAATGCTAGAGTGTTATTGATCGATTTTGATGCTCAAGCGAATCTTACTTCAGGTTTAGGATTGGACCCTGACTGTTATGATAGCCTTGCGGTCGTTCTCCAAGGCGAGAAGGATATTCA